>CADECW010000041.1:0-18470 GCA_902825855.1 uncultured Rhodospirillales bacterium
GCCCGAGCTTCGGAGGACATGCCCGTCCTCCGAAGCGTCGGGAGGCAAAGGCCGCCGGTTTTCGGCGGCCTTTTCGTTGATCGATCAACGATTGCGCTGCAATGCCTGCCGACACTCCGCCGTGTCGGTGCGCCCATCCTTGTTGACGTCGCAGCGTGCGAAGTTGCGGTCGGCCTGGGCCATGAACTCCTCGAGCGTCACGACGCCGTCCTTGTTGGCGTCGAGGCGCTGGAAATAGGCAGACTGGCGCTCGACCTGGCGGTCGGAGGCCAACACGCTGTTGCCGACCGCCGACGTGCGCGCGAACAGCTCGGCCTCGGTGAGCTTGCCGTCGTTGTTGGTATCGAGCTGTTTGAAGCGCGCTTCCTGGCCTGCCTTCCATTCGGCACGGTCGACCACGCCATCCTTGTTGGTGTCGTACCGCATGATCCCGGCGCTGCCGCGAGACGGGCGCTCCGTGGCGGGCGCGGCAGCCGGCCGATCGCCGGGAGCGGCGAGGGCGGGAGCGCCCAGGATCAGGGCGACAGCAGGGATGACGAAGAGCTTCAACATGAGAGACACGTCCTTAAAGTTGTATTGAAAGATGGTTACACACGCGCCATTTTCCTTACCGCGCCGTCTAACCGCCGATATAGTCCGAGACGCGACCGAATTAGGGCGGTGTTGTGGTTTTGTTCTCAGGGTATTCCCATGGCCTATGACTACGACTTGTTCGTGATTGGCGCCGGTTCGGGCGGTGTGCGTGCCTCGCGCATCGCCGCCGGCCACGGCGCGCGCGTCGGCATCTGCGAGGATTTTCGCGTCGGCGGCACGTGCGTGATCCGCGGCTGCGTACCCAAGAAGCTCCTGGTCTACGGCTCCAAGTTCGCCCACGAATTCGAGGACGCCCCGGCCTATGGCTGGACGCTGGCTCAGCCCACGCATGACTGGCCGACGCTGCGCGACAACGTCGCCAAGGAGGTCGATCGCCTGAACGGCGTCTATATCCGCCTGCTGGAGGGCGCCGGCGTCAAACTCCACATGGGCCGCGGCCGGCTGATGGATCGACATACGATCGACGTCGCCGGCCAGACCATCACCGCCGAGAAGATCCTCGTCGCGACTGGCGGTGCCCCGGTGGTGCCCGAGATCCCCGGCAGGGAATTCGCCATCACCTCGAACGAGGCGTTCCATCTGGCCGAGCTACCCAAGCGCATCGCCATCGTCGGCGGCGGCTACATCGCCGTCGAGTTCGCCGGCATCTTCCATGGGCTCGGCGCCCAGGTCGACCTGGTGCTGCGGCGCGATCGCGTCTTGCGCGGCTTCGACGAGGAATGCCGCACGGCCGTGCACGACGCCCTGAAGGAAAGCGGCATCAAGATGCGCACCGAGATGCAGATCCACAGCATCGAGGCGACCGGCGGCAAGGCGCCGTTCACGGTGTGCACGCAGCTCGGCGGCATGTTCGAGGCCGATCTGGTGATGTATGCCACCGGCCGCGCCCCCAACACCAAGGGCATTGGCCTCGAGAAGGTCGGCGTACAGCTCGACAAGGCCGGCGCCATCGCCGTCGACGAGTGGTCGAAGACGACGGTCGACAACATCTGGGCAGTGGGCGACGTCACCGACCGCATCAACCTCACGCCGGTGGCACTGATGGAAGGTCATTGCTTCGCCGACACGGAGTTCGGCAACAAGCCGCGCAAGGCCGACCATCGTGACGTGGCGTCGGCGGTGTTCTGCCAGCCCGAGCTTGCCAATGTCGGGCTGACCGAGGAGGAGGCGAAGGTGCGGCTGGGCGAGGTGCGCGTCTTCGCCTCGGCTTTCAGGCCGATGAAGTACACCCTGTCGGGCCGCCAGCAGCGAACTTTCATGAAGCTGATCGTCGAGGCCGCCACCGACAGGGTCGTGGGCGTACACATGGTGGGAGACGATGCCGCCGAGTTGATCCAGGGACTGGCGGTGGCCGTGAAGGCAGGCGCTACCAAGGCCCAGTTCGACGCCACCGTGGGCATCCATCCCACCGCCGGCGAGGAGTTCGTCACCATGCGCACAGCCCGTGTCGAGCCGGCGCACAGGCGCAAGGCTGCCGAGTAGTTCTCAGGAGCGAGCGTTTGTTCAAAAGCGGGGCCGCAGGCCTACGCTCTTGAGCAGCCACCACTGGCCTTTTATCCACAGCGCGTATAGGTTCACCGACCCCGTCGGCAGGAGGCCGATCAGGGTCGTAGGAGGAAGGAAAGATGACCGCGATTCAGGGCCCGTCCAAGACGGCCGCGAAAGCGCAGTCCCGCAGTTCGAGTGCCGCCGACTGGACGCCGACGAGCTGGCGTGGCCGGCCGGCCCAGCAGATGCCGGTCTATCCGGATGCCGCCATCCTGGCCGGCGCCGAGACCCGGCTGCGCCGCTATCCGCCGCTGGTGTTTGCGGGCGAGGCGCGCAAGCTCAAGGCGGCGCTGGCCAAGGTGGCCGCAGGCGACGCCTTCCTTCTGCAAGGCGGCGACTGCGCCGAGAGCTTCCAGGACTTTTCGGCCAACAACATCCGCGACACGTTCCGCGTGCTGCTGCAGATGGCCGTCGTCCTGACCTATGGCGCCGGCGTGCCGGTGGTGAAGGTCGGCCGAATGGCGGGCCAGTTCGCCAAGCCGCGCTCGTCCAATGTCGAGAAAGTTGGTGAGGTCGAGTTGCCGTCATACCGTGGCGACAACGTCAACGGCTTCGAATTCACCGCCGCGGCGCGCCTGCCCGATCCCGAGCGCATGGTGCAGGCCTACAACCAGTCGGCGGCGACGCTTAATCTGCTGCGCGCCTTCGCCCAGGGCGGTTACGCCGACCTGCACGAGGTCAACCGCTGGAACCTCGACTTCGTCCGGAACTCCCCGGCGTCGGAGCGTTACCACGACCTCGCCGCGCGCCTCGACGAGACGCTGAACTTCATGGCGGCCTGCGGCCTCACCTCGGCGACGACACCGCAGATCGCCGAGACCGACTTCTTCACCAGCCACGAGGCGCTGCTGCTGCAGTACGAGGAGGCGCTGACCCGTGTCGATTCGACGTCGGGCGACTGGTACGACTGCTCGGCCCATATGCTTTGGATCGGCGATCGCACGCGCCAGCCGGATGGCGCCCATGTCGAATTCCTGCGCGGCGTGCGCAATCCGCTGGGCTTCAAAGCGGGACCGTCGCTCTCGGTCGACGACTTCCTGCGACTCAACGAACAGCTGAACCCGGCCAACGAGCCCGGCCGCATCGTCATCATCAGCCGCATGGGCGCCGACAAGGTGGGCGACAAGCTGCCGTCTCTGCTGCGCGCGGCGAAGAAGGAGGGACGCTCGGTCGTCTGGTCGTGCGATCCCATGCATGGCAACACCGTGACGGCGACCAACGGCAAGAAGACTCGTCATTTCGACGCCATTCTGAGCGAGGTAAGGGACTTCTTCGCCGTGCATCGCGCCGAGGGAACGCATCCCGGCGGGGTCCATTTCGAGATGACCGGCCAGGAGGTCACCGAGTGCATCGGTGGCGCCACCGACATCACCGTCGACAATCTGAACGAACGCTACGAGACGCAATGCGACCCCCGACTCAACGCCAGCCAGGCACTCGAGCTCGCCTTCCTGCTCGCCGAGCAGCTCAAGGCCGAGCGGCTGACCGTCGCCCGGGCGCGACCGGCCGTTTGACGACGGCTCGGTAGGGCCGGGGGAGGCCTATGACGATGCATCCATCAGACCGCGAGATCGAGCGGTATACCGATCACTACTTCAATCGCACGAAGCAGGTGATCGGCCGCTTCGGCGACGCCCGTGTGACCTACGCCATCTTCATGCGCCGTCCCGTGGTGTTCGCGCCACGGCTGGCATTGCAGTGGCTGGAAGAGCTCGGCCGTTCGCGCAACACCTCGGTCGACCTCGACCTGCGCTATGGCGAGGGCAAGTGGGTCGGCGCCGGCGAGCCAATGATGTACATCACCGGTTCCTTCTTCCATCTGGTCGATCTCGAGACGATCTTCCTGCAGAAGCTGGGCCCGGCCTGCGTCGCTGCCTACAACGCCTGGACGATGTGCGCCGACATGCCGAAGTCGGCCTTCCTCGCCATGGATGCGCGTCATTGCGCCGGCCAGGAGATGGCCGAGATGATGGCCTATGCCGCTTCGGTCGGCTCGGCGCGCGCCAAGCGGAAAGTCGGCGCGGTTGGCTTCATCGGTAACGCCACCCACGCCACGGCGCATTTCTTCGGCCGCGACCAGGGGCTCGGCACCATGCCACACGCCCTGATCGGGTATGCCGGGTCGACCTTGCGGGCGGCCGAGATGTATCACGAGACGTATCCCGGCGAGCCGATGACCGTGCTGGTCGACTATTTCGCCCGCGAGATCGCGGACTCGCTGGAAGTCTGCCGTCGCTTTCCCGATCTTGCGGGGAAGGGGATGCTGTCATTCAGGCTGGACACCACCGGCGGCCGCTACGTCGAAGGACTCGATCCCGCATCGTCGTACGCCGTGCTGGAGCGTTTCTCGCCTGAATCGATCCGCGGCTACCGCAGCGAAGAGGAGTTGCGCTACCTCGTCGGCACCGGCGTGTCGGCGGCGGCGATCTTCCATCTGCGAGCCGAGCTCGACCGTGCCGGCTTCGACAAGGTCAAGATCGTGGCCTCTTCGGGCTTCGGCCCCGCCAAGTGCCGCATCATGGCAGAGGCCAAGGCGCCCATCGACGTGGTGGGCTCGGGATCGTTCCTGCCGTCGAACTGGACCGAGACCTACGCGACCGCCGACATCGTCGAGTATGATGGCCAGAAACGGGTCAAGATCGGCCGCGAGTTCCTGCACCGCAATCGGCCGAACGGCGCTGCCAAGCCGCTTTGAAGCGCCGCGCTCCAGGAGAGGAGGAGATGATGCTGAAGCTCTACTACGCGCCCGGTGCTTGCTCGACGGCGTCGCATCTCGCGCTCGAGGAAAGCGGCGCCAAGTTCGATTCGCAGGCGCTGGCCTTCGCCAAGAACGAGCAGAAGACGCCGGAATATCTCAAGGTCAATCCACGCGGCCGGGTGCCGGCGCTGGTGATCGACGAGGGGACGATCGTCGAGAATACCGCGATCCTCGACTTCATCGCCGCCAGTCATGCGCCGCAGCTCATGCCCAGCGATCCGGTGCGGCGGGCGCGGGCGATCTCGCTCATGGCGTGGTTCTCCAACAACGTCCATCCCTCCTTCACCCACATCTCGCGGCCCGAACGTTTCGCCACGGACACCAAGGTGTTCGACCATCTGAAGGAGGTCGGCCGCAGCAACTTCCACAACTGCCTCAAGGAGATCGACGGCATCATCGGCGACAAGCAATGGATTCTGGGTGACCAGTTCAGCGTCGTCGATTGCTACGCCCTGGTGTTCTACGGCTGGGGCAAGCGCATCGGCCTGCCGGTGGAGGAACTCAGGAACTACACCGCCTGGAAAGACCGCATGCTGGCCCGGCCGGCGGTGCGCCGCGTCCTGGAGCGCGAGCAGAACGTGCTGATCGCCGCCTGAAGAGCAATCCCGTCGTGTAGCGGGGGACCTTGCTGTATCCGGCGCCGCTCGAAGCTCAGCCGACGACGAAGCTCTGATACATCGAGCGCAGGTCCTGGGTCTCCTGCGGCGTGATCTCGCCGTCGAGCACGCGAGCCTCCCACGTTCGCAGCTTTCCCTTGATCTCCATCGGCGTGCGCGGGCTCAGCAGCACCATGAAGAACTGCTCGTGCGGAGAGAGTTCGCGATCGCGACGATAGCCGAAGGGACCGCCGCCGACCGCACGCGCCGCCGGCGCCTGTGCGACGCGGCCGTGGATCTGAGGCGCCAGGACGTTGTCCCAGGTGAGACCGGCCTCGCGCAGCATGGTAGAGGCAAGCTTGGCCGCAGCCAGCGCCTCGCCGGCATTGCTGCTGTCGAGGATCTCCAGAACCTTCACCAGCGTGGTGCGGTTGAATGTCGACATCTCTTCCGCTCCGTCACCGCCGCGCTTCCGAGGGGTCGGAGGCTACGGCTTGTGCATCTTTGACTATTGGATGAGCAAGCGGCACTAAGCCATTACAAGATATAGTTGTCTCTCTGATGGATCAAGACCGACCCCTTTCCCCCTCCGCAAACCCATTTCCGGCCTATCTCGTGGGCCTCACCAGCTGGTTCGTGCCCCTGGGCGTGCAGATGGTGCTTTTCCCCTGGCTGGTCGCAGTCGTTCTGCGCATGGACGCCTTCGCGGTGGGCGTCGCGCAAGCCGTCGTGATGGCGCCGTCGCTGTTGTTCCTGCCTTTGGGTGGCCTGGTCGCTGATCGCGGCAATCCACGCCGCCTGTTGCTGCGCTATCACGTGATCTATGCGCTGCCGCCCCTGGCGCTGGCCGCCCTGCTGCTGGCCGGCGGTGAGCTGAGCTACGCCTTGCTGATCGTCTATGGCGTGACCGCCGGGGCCATCAGCGCCTTCGCCATTCCAACGCGCGATGCCCTGCTGCCGGTGGTGGTGAAGGGGGGCGAACTGCCCCGCGCCGTGGCGCTGGTCACGGCGTTGCAGTTCTTCGGTCAGCTCGTCGGCATCGCCTGCGCTTCGTCGGCGGACCGGCTGGGCGCAGCGCCGTTGTTGCTCCTGAATGCCGGTCTGCTGCTGCTGGGTTGCTTCGCCGTGCTGCGTCTGCCCGAGCCGCCGGCGCATCCACCCAGCCGGCAGCCTGGGTTCTGGCGCAGTATCGGCGAGGGCTTCTCGGCGGCCGTCCAGTCCGATCAGATCTGGCCGGTGCTGCTGCTGAACTTCGGGGTCGGGATTTTCTACGTCGGGCCGTTCATGGCGATCCTGCCGCTCGCCGTGCGTGACAACTACCATGGCGGCTCGCTGGAACTGTCCTACGTCAACCTGGCCTTCTGGGCGGCTACGATTGCCGCCAGCATGGCTCTGGCCGGGCTGGCGCGCCGTGTCACCCGGCGCGGCCGGCTGGTCGGCGCGGCCGTCGCCACCGGCGCCGTGATCCTGATGGCCTTGTCGACCTTGCCGCCGTTTCCGGTATTCGTGGCGCTGATCTTCGTCTGGGGTATCGGCGCCGGCATCACCATGACCCAGAGCCGCACCGTGGTGCAGATCGTGGCACCGGCGACGCACCGGGCGCGGCTGATGGCACTGTTCCAGCTCGGGCTGAGCGGCGGTGGCCCGATCGGCGCCTTCCTGACCGGCTCGATCGGCGCCGTATGGGGCCTCAAGGCCGCCATGCTGCTGCCGGCTATGGCGATGATGCTGCTGATCGGTTTCGTCCTGGTCCGTTCACGGCTATGGACGATGCGGACGGTCGAGTAGGAACCGGAGCGCGGGCCTCCGGCCCGCTGTCTTCCGGCTGTCCGCGCTGCCCGCTATTCGGCGGCCTGGCGCAGGCTGAGGCCCACCGTCTGCCAGACGTCCTGGAGGGCGGCTGCCAGGACCGCCATATCGTCGTCGCTGTGCAGCGGGGTCGGCGTGAGCCGCAGGCGCTCGGTGCCGCGCCGGACGGTCGGGTAGTTGATGGGTTGCACGTAGATCGAATGCCGCTCCATCAAAAGGTCGGTCGCCTGCCTGGCGAGCGCGGCGTCACCCACGAACACCGGCACGATGTGCGTCACCGACGGCATGAGCGGCAGGCCGGCCGCGGCAAGCATTCGCTTCAGGGTCGCGGCGCGTTCCTGATGGCGCACCCGGAGCTCCGGATGAGACGTGACGTGGCGGATGCTGGCCAGCGCCGCGCCGGCGATTGCGGGCGGCATCGAGGTCGAGAAGATGAAACCCGAGCCGCAGGAGCGCACGAAGTCGACGGTGGCTGCTGTCGAGGCGATGTAGCCGCCGACAACGCCGAACGCCTTGGCGAGCGTTCCCTGCACGATGTCGACTTTGCCGTGCGCACCGTCACGCTCGGCTACGCCCGCGCCCCGGGCGCCGTACATGCCGACGGCATGGACCTCGTCGAGATAGCTGAGGGCCCCGTAGCGGTGGGCGAGGTCGCAGATTTCCTCGATCGGCGAGACGTCGCCGTCCATCGAGTAAACCGATTCGAACGCCACGATCTTGGGCGTCGCCGGATCGGCAGCCTCCAGCAGCTCCTCGAGATGGGTGAGGTCGTTGTGCCGGAAGATCTTGCGCACTGCCCCGGAATGGCGAATGCCCGCGATCATCGAGGCATGATTGAAGGCGTCGGAATAGAGCTCGCAGCCGGGCAGCAGGGCGCCCAGTGTCTGCAGCGTCGTCTCGTTGGCGACATAGCCCGAGGTGAAGACCAGCGCCGCCTCTTTGTCATGCAGCCCGGCGAGCTCGCGCTCGAGCGCCACGTGCAGGGTGTTGGTGCCGGAGATGTTGCGCGTGCCGCCCGCGCCCGAGCCCTGGGCGCCGATCGCCGCCTGCATGGCTTCGATCACGACGGGATGCTGGCTCATGGCGAGATAGTCGTTGGAGCACCAGACGGTGACGTCGCGCACGGTGCCGTCCTGGTGGAAGCGGGCACGCGGAAAGGCGCCGGCGACGCGCTCCAGCTCGGCGAACACGCGATAGCGTCCCTCGTCGTGCAGACGCTGGAGATGGCTGGCGAAAAAAGCCTCGTAGTCCATTGCTCGTATTCTCTCCCCTGATCTTAGTCTCCTTGGCTCGGTTGCAGCAGGCGCATTTTGGTCGCGGTCGTCGACACGAAGGCGTGACCGGACCTGAGAATGGCTCGCAACTGGCGCTCGCGATTCTCTCACCGAGCCGTGACAGACGGTGATCGATCCACTGGGGCGGCGCGGCGCGTAGGTCACGCACGAACGGAGCCGACGCTCCTTCGCTCAACCCAAGGAGACCTGACGTGACTCAGTTGATCGATCTTCGCCGCCGCGGATTGCTTCGCGGGTCGGGCATCACTGTCCTCTCGGCCTCGGCCGTGGCGCTCCTGGCTGGCTGCGAGAGAATGGCTCTCGCCCAGTCGGCGAACGGTGGTTCGACAGCCAACGACGTCGGCACCCTCAACACCGCGCTGGCGCTCGAGAACGAGGCGATCAGCGCCTACCAGCTCGGCGCCCAGAGCGGCCTGCTGCAGAAGCCGGTGCTGGAAGTGGCCGTGCTGTTCCAGACGCATCACAAGGAGCATCGCGACGCGCTGATCGCCACAATCCGCAAGCTCGGCGGCACGCCCGTCGCGGCCAAGAGCGACGCCGAGGTTGCGCAGGCGCTGAATGCGTCGGCGCTCAAGACGCAGACCGACGTGCTGCGTCTCGCGCAGCGTCTCGAGAAGGGCGCGGCCAACGCCTATATTGGCGTCATCCCGTCGTTCGGCGATCGCAACCTGGCGCAGGTTTCGGCTCGGCTCGCCGCCGACGAGGCCATGCACTGGACGGTGCTCACGCAGGCGCTGAAGGACCCGCTGCCCGCCAAGGCGCTGAGCTTCGGGGCGTAGGATGGGTCTGCCGGTGCTGTCACTGGTGATGCTTGCGCTGGCCGCGGCGGCGGATGCCGCCGCGGCTGACGCGACACATGGCCAGGAGCTCTACGAATCGCGCTGCGTCGGCTGTCATTCGCTCGACGCCAACCGCGTCGGCCCGGCGCATCGCGGCGTCTACGGCCGCAAGGCGGGCTCGGCGCCGAACTTCAACTACTCGGGCGCGGTCAAGAGTTCGAGCGTGGTGTGGGAGGAGAAGACTCTCGACGCCTGGCTCACCAATCCGCAAGCGCTCATTCCCGGGCAACGTATGAACTTCCGTGTGGTCCTGCCGCAGGACCGCGCCGACATCATCGCCTATCTGCGCCAGCAGTCGGGCAAATGACGGACCCGGCGCCGAATCGCGGCCGGGAGGGCGGAGGTGCGCTGGCCGCATCCCCCTGTTCGGTGCGCCTCCGCCCACTTCTAGAAGAACAGCGCCGCGACTAGCGTGGCGCTGAAGAAGAGCGAGACCGATAGCATGGGCAGGGCGCCCAGCCAGCGCGTGGCAGGCGGCAGCACCTCCCAATAGCGCAGGGTAGGGAAGGCGGCCCACAGTGCACACAACAGACCGATCAGCCAGAAGCCAATGGCCAACGGCAGGGCGACGTTCACTTGGTCGGCGGTGACTTCGGCGATGCCCAGCGCCACAAAGGCCGGCGGCACCGAGGCGGTGAACAGGGCCACCGCCCAGATGGCGCGATTGCGGATGCGCTGGCTGGTGCCGAGCGGCGCCGACCAGTCAGACTTGGCATCGTTGCGGAGCGGCTTGACCGCTCCGCTGTCCCAGTCCTCTCGTTGGAGGTCTGGGCTCACGTCAGCCCTTGAAGTGGCCTTCCGACTTGAGCTCGGCGAGGGTCGCGTCGAAGGCCTGCCGCAGGCGGCCGAACAGATCGGCGAGTTCGGCCTCGTTGATGATCAGCGGCGGGCAGATCGCCACGCGATCGCCCATGTTGCGGATGAAGAGACCACGCGCGACGGCGTGGTTGTAGACGCGGTTGCCCGCGCCGACTGCGGCCAGGTCGAACGGCGCCTTGGTCTTCCTGTCGGCGACGATCTCGAGAGCGCCCATCATGCCGACGCTCATCGCCTCGCCGACCAGCGGATGATCGGCGAACGACTGGATGTGCCTGGTGAAGATCGGCGTCATGCGCTTGGCATGGCCGAACAGGTCGATCTCGTCGTAGATCTTCTGCGCTTCCAGCGCGACGGCGGCGGCCACCGGATGGCCAGAGTACGTGAAGCCATGGCCCCAGGTGCCGATCTTGTCGCTCTCGCTCATCAGCGCCTGGTAGATCTTGTCGTTCACCATCACCGCCGAGATCGGCAGGAAGGAGGCCGACAGCGCCTTGGCACAGGTCAGGATGTCCGGCTTGATGTTCATGGTCTGGCTGCCCCAGACATTGCCGGTGCGGCCGAAGCCGCAGATCACCTCGTCGGCGACGAACAGCATGTCGTACTTGCGGCAGACGGCCTGGATCTTCTCGTAGTAACCCTTCGGCGGCACGATCACGCCGCCCGCACCCATCACCGGCTCGCAGATCATGGCCGCGACATGTTCGGCGCCGCCTTCCTTGACGATCAGCGCCTCGAGCTCCTCGGCGCAGCGGGTCGTGAACTGCTCCTCAGTCTCTCCGTCCTTGGCGCCGCGGTAGTAATGCGGCGTGACGGTATGCACGACACCCTGGATCGGCAGGTCGAAGGAGCGATGATTGTTGGGCAGACCAGTCAGGCTGCCCGACGCCACGGTGATGCCGTGATAGCCCTTGAGCCGCGAGACGATCTTCTTCTTGTTGGGACGGCCCAGCGCATTGTTCATGTACCAAACCATCTTGACGACGGTGTCGTTGGCTTCGGAGCCCGAGTTGGCGAAGAACACCTTCGACATCTCGACCGGCGCCATCTGCTTCAGCTTCTCGGCGAGGTTGATGGCGGGCTCATGGGAGCGCTGGTTGAAGGCGTGGTAGAACGGCAGCTGCTTCATCTGTTCGTAGGCCACCGTCGCCAGGCGCTCGTTGCTGAAGCCCAGCGCCGCCGACCAGAGGCCGGCCATGCCCTCGATGTACTCCTTGCCGTCGTCGTCGGTGACGTAGATGCCGCGACCGCGAACGATCGTCAGCGGACCGGTCTCCTCGTGTTTCTTGAAGTTCGTGTACGGGTGCAGGTGATGCGCAATATCCCGCGCCGCGTTGGAGTTGCCGCGAAAGCTGCGTGAAACGTCGTTCATGACCGCACCCTGAGAAAAAATAGTCGAAGCGCGACGATACCGGCCCCCGGCTGGTGATGTCCAACGTATGTACCCATGCAAAAAATTTGGGCAATTGACGTCATCACACTGCCGGTGCAACGTAAGGTAGGTATGCGCTGGCGCATAGCGCCAGGGGTCGGGGGGATCGGTCGGCGCGGCACGACTGTTGCGCCACAATGAGGGAACACGATGATTTTCAATCTGCGGCAGTCTGTTGCGCTGGCGGCGATCGCCTGCGCTGTTTTCGGCGTGGCGCCCATGGCGCAGGCCAAGACCTTCAAATGGTCGAATTCGGGCGACGTCAGTTCGATGGACCCCTACGCCCGTCAGGAGACCTTCCTCCTGACTTTCACCCAGAACATCTATGATCCGCTGATCCGGCGCGACAAGAACCTCAAGCTCGAGCCGGCGCTGGCGACCAAGTGGGGCCAGACCGATCCGACGACCTGGTTCTTCGACCTCCGTCCGAACGTGAAGTTCCACGACGGCTCGCCGTTCACCGCCGACGACGTGGTGTTCTCGCTGAACCGTGCCAACGGCCCGGGCTCGAACATGCAGAGCAACTTCGTGTCAGTGAAGGAGATCAAGAAGGACGGCGACATGCGCGTCGTGGTGACCACGAAGTATCCCGATCCGCTGCTGGCCGACAAGTGGGCCGCGATCACGATCATGTCCAAGGCGTGGGCTGAGAAGAACAACGCGGTCAACTCCGCGGACATGACAAAGAACGAGGAGAATTTCGCCACCCGCAACGCCATGGGCACCGGCCCCTTCATGCTGAAGGAGCGCAAGGCCGGCGAGCGCACGGTGCTGGTGAACAATCCCAATTGGTGGGACAAGCCCGAGCACAACCTCACCGAGGTGATATTCACGCCTGTCGCCAACCCGGCGACCCGTATCGCTGCGCTGAAGGCGGGCGACATCGACATGACTTACGAGGTGCCGCCGGCCGACACGGAGTCGCTGAAGAAGGAAGCCAACATCAAAGTGATGGAAGGTCCCGAGACCCGCGTTGTCTATCTCGGCATGGACCAGGAGCGGCCCGAGCTGCTGGAGTCCAATGTCAAGGGCAAGAACCCGTTCAAGGACAAGAAGGTCCGCGAGGCCCTCCACCGCTCGATCGACGTCGACGCGATCAAGCGGACGGTGATGCGCGGCCAGTCGTTCCCGACCAACCTGATGGTGGCGCCGGGCATCAACGGTTACATGAAGGACCTCGACAAGCGTCCGGCGCTGCTCAAGCCGGAAGAGGCCAAGAAGATGCTGGCTGACGCCGGCTACCCCAACGGCTTCGAGGTCGGCATGGACTGCCCCAACGACCGCTACGTCAACGACGAGAAGATCTGCCAGGCCGTCGTGGCGATGCTCGCCAAGATCGGCGTGAAGGTGAATCTCAAGGCGCAGACCCGCAACCTCTACTTCGCCAAGATCCTGCGCAAGAACGACCTGTCGCCGGGCGAGACCAGCTTCTACATGCTGGGCTGGTCGCCGGCCCAGACCTACGATGTGCATAACGTCTTCGAGGCGCTGATCCAGACTCCCAACAAGGCCACCAAGAAGGGCCAGTTCAACGCCGGCGGTTACTCGAACCCCGAGCTCGACAAGCTGGCCGACGCCATGGAGCAGGAGACCGACAAGGCCAAACGCGATGCCCAGATCGCGCAGGCAACCAAGCTCTATGTCGACGACTTCGCCTATATCCCCCTGCACCAGCAGGCGCTGGTGTGGGCGGCACGCAAGAACGTCGACCTGGTTCAGCCGGCCGACAACTCCTTCCCGCTGCGCTACGTCAACGTGAAGTAGCGGATCGAAAGCGACCGACGGGACACCTCCCCCGTCCAATGGGGGAGGTGGCTTGAGCGCCAAACGCACATTCCGTTCTGGCGTCTTTCCTGCTAGGCCTCTGCCGGGCCGACCTATCAAATCATGATTGCCTTCATCCTGCGACGAATGCTGCAATCCATCGCCGTCCTGGTGGCGGTGGGCTTGGTCGCCTTCTCGCTGTTCCGGTATGTCGGCGATCCCATCAATGCGATGGTCGGCCAGGATACCTCGATGGAGGACCGGGCGGCCCTGCGCGAGAAGCTGGGGCTCAATGATTCCCCGCCTGTGCAGTTCCTGCGCTTCATCTCCAATGCGGCGAGGGGCAATTTCGGGTTGTCCTACCGGACGTCCGAGCCGGTCAGCCGCATGATCTTCGAGCGCGTGCCGGCGACTCTCGAGCTTGCCTTCTGCGCGGCCGTCTTCGTGCTCTTCGTCGGCGTTCCCATGGGGGTCTATACCGGGCTCTATCCCCGGCACTGGTCGAGTCGACTGCTGCAGACCGTCTCCCTGCTGGGCGTGTCGTTGCCGCCCTTCTTGCTTGGCATCCTGCTGATCCTGGTCTTTGCCGTCATGCTGCACTGGCTGCCGTCGTTCGGCCGCGGCGAGACCGTGCAGATCGGCTGGTGGACCACCAACTTCCTCACCATCTCCGGCCTCAAGGCCCTGATCCTGCCTTCGATCACGCTCGGCCTGTTCCAGCTCACCCTGATAATGCGCCTGGTGCGCTCGGAGATGCTCGAGGTCATGCGCACCGACTACATCAAGTTCGCGCGCGCCCGCGGCCTCACCGACCGCGCCATCAATTTCGGACATGCGCTCAAAAACACGCTGGTGCCGGTGATCACCGTGATGGGCCTTCAGCTCGGCACCCTGATCGCCTTCGCCATCGTCACCGAGACGGTGTTCGCCTGGCCGGGCGTCGGGCAGCTCTTCCTGCAGTCGGTGCAGTTCTCCGATATTCCGGTGATGGCGGCCTACCTGCTGCTGATCGCGCTCCTGTTCGTGGTCATCAACCTCGTCGTCGATCTGCTCTATTTCGTCGTCGATCCGCGCCTGCGCAGCCAGGGTGGTGCGGCGCGCGTGGCGGGCCACTGACTTGGCGATGCAGCAACCCGCAACCACCAGCTGGCTGCATCGCGTGGCCGACAGCGACATCTGGTGGAGTTTCAAGTCGTCGCCCACCACCGTCGCGGCGGCGGCGGCGACACTTTTCATCTTCGTCGTCGCCTTCTTCGCACCGCTGCTCGCGCCGCACACGCCGTTCGACCCGGCCACGCTCAGCCTCAGTGACGGGCTGAAGCCACCGGTTCTGGTTTCGCCCGACGGGGAATGGACCTTCCCGCTGGGCACCGACGATCAGGGCAGGGACGTGCTGAGCGCCATCATGTACGGCACGCGACTGTCGCTGATCGTAGGCCTCGCCTCGGTGATCGTCGCCATGCTGATCGGCATCGCGCTCGGCCTGGTCAGCGGCTATGTCGGCGGCGCCGTCGACACCGTGATCATGCGCATCGCCGACGTGCAGCTCACCTTTCCGGCGATCCTGGTGGCCCTGCTGATCGACGGCGTGGTGCGCGGCATCATTTCCGTGCAGCGCCATGACGAGATCGCCATCTTCGTCATCGTCGGCGCCATCGGTCTTTCCTTTTGGGTGCAGTACGCCCGTACGGTACGCGGCTCCGTCCTGGTCGAGAAGAACAAGGAATATGTGCAGGCCGCCCGCGTGATCGGCCTGTCGCCGGTTCTGATCATGGTCCGTCACGTGCTGCCCAACGTCACCGGCCCGGTGCTGGTGATTGCCACGATCAATCTCGGCCTCGCCATCATCACCGAGGCGACGCTGTCCTTCCTGGGGGTCGGCCTGCCCTCGACCCAGCCGTCGCTCGGCACGCTCATCCGCCTCGGCAACGAAGTCCTCCAGTCGGGCGAATGGTGGGTGATCGTCTTTCCGGGCGCCATGCTCGCCGCCCTGGTGCTGGCCGTAAACCTGCTGGGCGACTGGCTGCGCGACGCCCTCAACCCCAAACTGCGCTAGAACAGGCGAAGATGGCCGTCGCATCGAACAATCCGCCGCTACTCGAGGTCAAGAACCTCAGGGTCGAGTTCCCGACGCGGCGGGGCACGCTGCTCGCGGTCGACGACGTTTCCTTCGACATCGCCCCCGGCGAGGTGCTCGGTGTCGTGGGCGAATCGGGGGCCGGCAAGTCGCTGACCGGCAATGCCATCATTGGCCTGCTGGAACCGCCCGGTCGTATTGCCGGCGGCGAGGTCAAGCTGGAAGGCCGCCGGATCGACAACCTGCCCTACGAGGAGATGCGCAAGGTGCGCGGCGCCAGGATCGGCGCCATCTTCCAGGACCCGCTGACGAGCCTGAATCCGCTCTATTCGATCGGCCGTCAGCTCGTCGAGACCATCCAGACCCATCTGCCGCTCTCCGCCAGCCAGGCACGCAAGCGCGCCCTCGATCTCCTGAAGGAGGTCGGCATCCCGGGGGCGGAGAACCGCATAGATCACTATCCGCATCAGTTCTCCGGCGGCATGCGCCAGCGTGTCGTGATCGCGCTGGCGCTCTGCGCCGATCCGCGCCTTATCGTGGCCGACGAGCCGACGACGGCGCTCGACGTGTCGATCCAGGCGCAGATCATCGCGTTGCTGAAGAAGCTCTGCCGCGAGCACCGGACCGCGGTGATGCTGGTGACCCACGACATGGGCGTGATCGCCGAGACCGCCGACCGCGTGGCGGTGATGTATGCCGGCCGCATCGCCGAGATTGGCCCGGTGCGCGATGTGGTCAAGCATGCGAAACATCCCTACACCAAGGGCTTGATGGGCTCGATCCCGAGTCTCGGGGTGCGCCACGACAAGCTCACGCAGATCGACGGCGCCATGCCGCGGCTCACCGAGATCCCCGAAGGTTGCGCCTTCAATCCGCGCTGCACCTTCCGCGGCAGCCGCTGCCTGAGCGAGCGGCCGGAGCTGATGAGCGCGGGCGCCAGCCGCGCCGCCTGCTGGCTGCACGATCGCGGCGGTGTCGGCGCGCCGGTCGTCGAGGAGCTGGTCGATGCCTGATGGCGCGAGCATGAACCAGTTCGTCAAGATCGAGGGGCTGAAGCGCTACTTCGACGTCTCTGCCCCCTGGCTGGTGCGGACGCTGGAAGGCCGGCCGCGGCAGATCGTGCAGGCGGTCGACGGCATCGACATCGAGATCGCCAAAGGCGAGACCTTCTCCCTGGTTGGCGAATCGGGCTGCGGCAAGTCGACGGTCGCCCGCCTGGTCGTCGGCCTCTATCCGCCGACCGCCGGCTCGATCGAGTTCGACGGCAACGACATGGCAGGTCGGCGCAGCCGCGCCGACATGGCGGCCCTTCGCCGTCGCATGCAGATGATCTTTCAGGATCCGTACGCCAGCCTAAATCCGCGCTGGCGCGTGTTCGACATCGTCGCCGAGCCGATCCGCGCCTTCGGGCTCGCCAAGGACAAGGCCGACCTCGAGAGCCAGGTCGGCGAGCGCCTGCGCCAGGTGCGGCTGACGCCAGCCGACGGGCGGAAGTACCCGCACGAATTCTCGGGCGGCCAGCGCCAGCGCATCTCGATCGCCCGCGCGCTCGCGAGCCAGCCCGAGTTCCTGGTGTGCGACGAGCCGACCTCGGCGCTCGACGTCTCGGTGCAGGCGCAGATCCTGAATCTGATGGTCGAGCTGCAGCGCCGCCTGCAGCTCACCTATCTCTTCATCAGCCACAACCTCGCGGTCGTCTATCACATCTCGACGCGCGTCGGCGTGATGTATCTCGGCCGCCTGGTCGAGGTGGCGCCAACCGACACGCTGTTCCGGCGACCCAAGCATCCCTATACGCGGATGCTCCTCGACACGATCCCCGACCTCGACATGACTGGACGCCAGCGTGCGCCGGTTGCAGGCGAGGTGCCGAGCCCGATCAACCCGCCGTCCGGCTGCACCTTCCATCCGCGCTGCCCCTTCGCCAACGAACGCTGCAAGGCCGAGAGGCCCGCGGCGCTGCCGATCGAGGGCGGCACGGTGGCGTGCCATGCGATCGAAGAGGGCCGGCTCGGGGTCGAGCAACGCACTTATGCGGCAAGCACGTCTTAGGGTGCCGGCTTCGCCGTCATCCCGAGCGGTCGGGATGACGGCAAAAAAGTCATTGTCTTCCCGAGCGAAGCCGCCCGAAGGGTGGCGCAGTCGAGGGACCTGGTCTTGTCGACGCATCGGCATGAGCAGGTCCGCTTCGCCTCCCTGCGCTCGGCTTCAGTCGGGATGACGGGTGAGGGAGTTCACACCCGCATGTAGCCTTCGAGCTCGTTGGTCGCGAAGCCCAGCACCTTGTCCATCGGTTCGTTCTTGAGGGCGTAGCGCACCACCATCTGGGTCTGCAGCCCGTGCCGATAGATCTGCACGGCGATCTTGTGCGGCGCGGGCGCGGCCGCGATCGACAGGATCTGATGGTTGAACGGGTTGGCGTAATGATAGAGCGTGCCCTTGGGCGGCCCTTCCTCGGCCCATACCTTCAGGGTCGTAAGATTAGCAAAGGCCGGGATGTCGTAGCCGGCGCTTGCCTTCACCATCGCCTCGATCGCATCGGTTTGTGACAGCGCGGTGAGCAGGCTCTTGGCGGCGCTCTGGTTCTTGCTGAAGTTCCAGATGCCCCAGAACTGTGTTGTGAACGGAGCGAAACGTCCAGCCGGTCCGGCGGCCATGCCATGGTGCCAGGTCTGCTCCGCGACTTCCGGCCTGTCGCGCCGCGCCACGGCCCAGGCGCTGGGCGGGTTCATGATCAGTGCCGTCTTGCCGGCAACGAACATCTTGTTGTTCGAGGCGTCGTCCCATGACGGCGCATCCGGCGGCAGATAGGCAACGAGCTGTTTCCAGTATTCGAGCGCCTTCTTGACGTTGTCGCTCTTGACTGTGATCTCGCCTTTCACGTTTACCAGCTCCGCATCGAAGCTCTGGAAGATGGCGCCGCAGGTATCGACCGAATCGGC
>CADECW010000041.1:18570-26610 GCA_902825855.1 uncultured Rhodospirillales bacterium
AGCTTGCCAGCGGCATAGGCGCCGCGGACGAACGGTGCGGCCACCATGGCCGACGAGAGAGCGACTGTATTGGTAACGAAGCGACGCCTACTGACTGTCCTCCTTGTCATGTGCGTTCCTCCTCTGCTGGCGCTCGCGTCGAGCGCGACGGCCTTTGCGGCCTTGGAGGAAGCCTATGCACAAGCGCAATGCCGAGCAACGAAATTTCGCTTGGCGACTCACTTCTAGCTCGGAGTGACGGCTGTTTGGCGGTGAGATTTCAGTGGCGCGGATTGCGGAGGACGACGCAGGCGCCGCCTGCGGCGCGCAACTTGGAACACAAGGAGTCCGCCGCCGGTCGGCTGCTTTCCGAAACGCGGACAATGAACCTGGAGGGCGCGCGCCGGTATGCCTCGACGACGAGCGGCAGACGGTCACCAAGGATCATGTTGTACTTGCGCCGCAGCTGTTCGTAGGTGGCGAGAACGCGTCCTTCGGACCACGTTCCGGCAAGCTGGACGCCCCACGGCCCCCATGCCGGATCGGCGGCGAGATCGCGCCGCCGGCGCGGTGCCGCGATCATCAGCTTTGCGAGTTCGAGGCAGCGTTCACCGGTTTCCGTGTTCGAGTACGCCAATTGCGGAGGCGTCCGCGATGCCCATTCTTGCGCGGCGTAGCCCGTGATGATGCGGACATAGGCCTGTGTCTCGAAAGGCAGCCCACTGCGGCCGGCGAGCCATGCCTCGACCTGGCCGGGGCCCGCATTGTAGGCCGCCGCGGCGAGACCGAGACTGCCGCGGAAAGTCGTGCGCAGTTCGCGCAGATAGCTGGCCGACTCCTGCAATGCCTGCAGCGGCTCGAAAGCGTTTACAAGTCCTCGAGCTGCCGCCGTCCGCGGCATGAACTGGGCGATACCTTGTGCTCCAGCAGGGCTGACCGCCGTAGGGTCGAAGCGACTTTCCTGCCAGATGAGGCGCGTGAAGAACTCCTCGGGGATCTCGTTGTCCGCCGCCGCCCGAGCCAGAGTGTGGCAGATGTCGTTGACGGAGAGAGACCGATTCTTCGTTTCCGACTCAGTGGGAGCTGTCGGCGCTTCCTTTACTTGCGGCTCGGCGGTTGCCAGCGTCAGCCATGACAGGGCGGTTGCAACCGCCAGGCATGCCGCCGTGAGCCGCACCATCGAGCCCCGCCGGAACGTCGCGCCCTTCATCGGATGGAATGCCTCCTGCGGCTCAGCCGGCTCGTTCTACACATGGTTGCATCGGTCGTTGCACGGAGCAACCGCGCTCCGAGGCCGCCCGAACTTCCTGCACCCTGCCTGATATGCGCGCGCATGTTCGGCGCGCTTGACCCATCGCTGGGCATCCTTACGATCCGATCAATCTTTGGGAGAAGTAGCGGAATGCCGGTCATCAATCGTATCGCCTCGTTTCACAAGGACATGACCGCCTGGCGCCATGACATTCACAGTCATCCCGAGACTGCCTTCGAGGAAGTACGGACCGCCGACATCGTCGCTGACAAGCTGAAATCCTTTGGCATCGAGGTGCATCGCGGCCTCGCCAGGACCGGCGTGGTGGGCGTGCTGCGCTCGGGCAATTCCAAGCGGGCGATCGGATTGCGTGCCGACATGGACGCGCTCGATGTACACGAGACCAACGAGTTTGCCCACAGGTCGACGATCCCTGGCAAGATGCATGCCTGCGGCCACGACGGCCACACCGTGATGCTGCTGGGCGCCGCCAAGTATCTCAGCGAGACCAGGAACTTCGACGGTACGGTCTACTTCATCTTCCAGCCGGCCGAGGAGAACGAAGGCGGCGGGCGTGTCATGGTGGAGGAGGGGCTTTTCGACAAGTTCCCGGTCGAGGGCGTCTATGGCATGCACAACATCCCTGGCATTCCGATCGGTCGCTTCGCCGTCCGTCCCGGCCCGATGATGGCGGCCTACGACATCTTCGAGGTCGTGGTGAAAGGTGTCGGGGCTCACGGGGCAATGCCGCATCATGGCGTCGACCCAGTGGTGGTGGGCTCGCACATCGTGACCGCGCTGCAGTCGATCGTGTCGCGCAATCTCGACCCGATGGACACCGCCGTGGTCTCGACCACCCAGATCCATGCAGGCGATACCTGGAACGTGATCCCGCAGGAATGCGTGTTGCGCGGCACCGTCCGCACGTTCAAGAAGCCGGTGCAGGACATGATCGAAAGGCGCATCGAGCAGGTCGCGCGCAACGTCGCGGCGGGCTTCGGCGCCGAGGTCACCAAGTGGCGCTACGAGCGCCGATATCCGGCAACGGTGAACAGCGAGAAGGAAACCGAGTTCGCCGCCACCGCCGCCTCGGCCCTGGTCGGCCTCGAGAACGTCAATCGTAACCCGACGCCGGCCATGGGCAGCGAGGATTTCGCCTGGATGCTGCTGAAGAAGCCCGGCTGCTACATCTGGATCGGCAACGGCGACGGCGCTGGCAGCTGCATGGTCCACAACCCGGGTTACGACTTCAACGACGAGATCCTGCCGATCGGCGCTTCTTATTGGGCGACCCTGGTCGAGCAGCAGCTCGCCCGCAAGGCGCTGCCGCAGGCAGCGGACTAGTCTGCCGGATTGCATCCATCGACTCGATCATCGGCCGTAGCGCCGTGGCATTGACAGGACGACACCCCTACGCCGGCCAGCGCATTGGCCTCGCGACAATGCACGCCAAGGAACTGGCGGTAGCGCCACCGTTCCGGCGCCTGCTCGATGCCGAGATCGTGGTGGCGCCGCAGCTCGACACCGACGAACTCGGCACCTTCTCGGGCGAAGTCCCTCGGCCCGACGCCCTGGTCGAGACCTGTGCCATCAAGGCCGAACTCGCCTTCCGTTCGCTCGACGTCGACTGCGCCATCGCCAACGAGGGCAGCTACGGTCCGATCAACGCCGTGCCGCTGGTGCCAAGCGGTGTCGAAATCATGGCGTTCGTCGACCGCAAGCGCGGCATCAAGTTGATCGAAACCCTGCCGACGCACCGCACCAACTGGCGGCTGCTGAGGTTCAGGGCAGGCGATCGCAATATTGCTGATGCTGTGACGGCGATCGGCTTTCCGCGCTTCGGCGTGTTCGTACTGTGCAGCAGCGACATGGACCATCCGATAAAGACGGGGCTGGATACGCTGGACGACATCGTCTCGGTGGTGAACCAGGAAGCAAGGCGGTCGGAAGACGGCATGGCTGTGCTGATCGCGGACATGCGCGCCCATCGCAATCCCTTGCGCATGCGCGTGCTGCGCGCGCTCTCCTGGAAGCTTGCCAAGCGCCTCGAGCGGCTCTGTCCAGAATGCGACACGCCGGGCTTCGGCCCCATCGGCAACCGCCGCGGCCTGCCGTGTGAGAATTGCAGCAAGCCGACTCATTGGGTCCATTTCGAGATCGACGGCTGCTCGGTCTGTGGACATGCGGAGTCGCGGCCGCGCAACGATGGCCGCAGGACGGCGAAGAAGCTTTCCTGCGCGAGCTGTACACCGAAGTAGCTGACGCCTTGCTTCACGAGACCGCCGGCGTCTCCGACTCACGCCGGCGGTCCGGAAGACACGACTCAGCCCTGGTCAGGCTTGCGCCAGCAATATCCGACTGCAGCGAAGTTTTCGATCTCGGCAAAGGCCGGGTCGAGCGCCAGGAACTTCTTGCGAATGCGCTTCAGGGCCGAACGGACGTTTACCAGATAGCCGTCGCTTCCAAAGCCGGCCAGGAAGCCTGCGTAGTGCATGGTGTCGTAGATCGCCCGGTAGCTCTGCGGCTTGCCGGCGTTGGCAGCCAGCAGGCTGATCACCTTGTACTCGGTGAGCGTCAGGCCGACATCGGCGCCGCGCCATTCGATGCGCGGATTGCGCTGCCAAAGGCTGAGCGCGCCACAGACTGCTGGTGCTTCGCGCTCGGGGGCGGCGACAGAGGGCCGCCGACGGCCGCCGAGAACCATGCGGTTAAGCCGCTGTGCAATGATGTCGACGCCGCGCATCTTGTCGATGAAGTCGATGGCGCCGCGGTTCAGCGCGATGTGTTCGTAGTCGACCAGGGCGCGGCCGGTCAGAAAGGCGACCGGCACGTCGATGCCGCGGTCCCGCATGGCCGACAGCACGTCGATGCCGGACATGCTGGGCAGCGTCCAGTCGAGCAACAGGGCGTCCGCCTCGGACGCCCGGTCCAGTTCCTTGAAAAGCGAGGGGCCGTCGAGGTAGCCGCGGGTCGCAAAACCCCGCTCCTCCAGTTCCGCCATCATTGTCTCGAGATAGAGCTCGTCATCGTCGACAAGCAGCACGCGATTGTTCGAAGTCTCCCAGTTCGTTGACGGCATTTGTCCCTTCTTCCTTTGCCACACACGCCGCAAAAACGCCGGCCGCGGCGGGCGAGTTTCCATGGCACCGAAAGAACACAGGGCCGATTCACGCCTCCGGATCGGCACGAGGCAGCGTCGTTTTCACCTGCCATGAATACTTGCGCGGCCTCTGCGCCGACGTTCTGTGCAGGGCTTGGCGCGGGACGAATGATCGGGCATCAAGATCCCATGACTCCATCGGAACGCATCGATCGGATGATCGCAGAGCTCACGGACTGGCGCGGCAAGACCTTCGAGGCCATCCGCAAGGCCATCCTTGGAGCCGACCGGGAGATCATCGAAGAATGGAAGTGGATGGGCAGCCCGGTGTGGTCGCGCGACGGCATCATCGCGGTCGCCAACCCGCACAAGGGCAAGGTGAAGGTCACCTTCGACTACGGCGCGCGGCTACCGGATCCCGACAAGCTCTTCAACGCAGGTCTCGAAGGCAACCAACGCCGTGCGATCGATTTCTTCGAGGGCGACAAGGTCAACGAGCGCGCCTTGAAGACCCTCGTCCGAGCCGCGATCGAACTCAACCAGAGCAAGTCGAAGAAGAGGGCCCCGAAGAGCAAGAAGAAGTGAAGCTCTAACCTACGGCCGCGCTTTTGTCCTCGTGCGTCCGCGCTGGCGACGCCGCTATGCGATGGCAACTCACGGCGCGATTGACATCACAATGCAGTGGCAGTTCCTGGTCAGCGAGCCGTTCCGCCTCGTCGCTGGTTTCCGCTTGCACTTCGATCGTCAGGGTTACGTTGTAGGTCACAGTGTAGGTCGTCATGATCCGGTCTCCATGGTCCTGCACGACACCTTGCAATTCTATCACAAGCGAGGGGCAGGAAAGGAGAGTGACTGTTTCGTGAGGGTCGAAGTGTGCCAGGTTTCCGCCGGCGCGGGTTTCATCCTGCGGCGATGTCTGTGGCCAGATGGAACAGGCAGTCCCCGCGCTCGCACCGCGCCGGGACGCGCTTGCACAACACCAGACCGTCGCGCTTGAAAGGCACGACCTCCGGTTCACGCCACGGCGTGTGATGGAAATGGATGCGCGCGGCTGGCTGTCCCGCTTTCACCTCGGCGCCGAGGTCGACCAGCGGCTCGAAAAGGCCACTGTCGGTGGCATAGACGTAGTAGTCGTCGCCGCCGATCTCGGTAATGCGCGTCTTTGACGGCGCGGGCACCGGGCCTTGCAGCAGGCCGATATGCGCCAGCACCCGGCGCATGCCATCCTCGGCGACCTTGAGCGAGTCCGGCGTCACCAGCCCGCCGCCGCCCAGCTCTGTGCCCATGGAAATTACACCCTGGCGTGCGGAGGCCGAGGTAAAGGTCTTGCCGCCGCCCTGCGGCGCCGAGGCGAGATAGCTTATGGGGGCACCGAACGCCTTCAGCATGCCGATGACCTTCTGCAGTCGAGCCTCATCCTCGTGCTTCGGTGCCAGCGCACTCGGGATGTAGGTCAGCGAGCTG
Source organism: uncultured Rhodospirillales bacterium (assembly GCA_902825855.1). Taxonomy (GTDB): domain Bacteria; phylum Pseudomonadota; class Alphaproteobacteria; order Reyranellales; family Reyranellaceae; genus Reyranella. The sequence continues at coordinate 24,366 of CADECW010000041.1, forward strand.
CCGCCGGAATGGAAGTCGAAGCTGTAGTCGAAGCCCGGCAGCAGGGAGTGCTCGATGAAATAGGCGATCTGCTCGGTGATGGTGCCTTCGGCGTCGCCGGGGAAGGAGCGGTTGAGGTTGCCCTCGTCGATCGGCGAGGTGCGGCGGCCTTCCATCGCCGCGGGAAAATTGGCCGAGGGCAGGATGACCAGCCGGCCCCTGATGTCCTTCGGCTGCAGCGCACGGATCAGGTTACCGAGGCCGATCTGGCCTTCCCATTCGTCGCCGTGGTTGCCGGCCTGCATCAACACGCTCGGTCCGTCGCCGTTCTTGATGCGTACGATGGGAATGGGGATCCAGCCGTAGGCCGACCGATGCACCGAATGCGGCACGCGCACGAAGCCCGTCGCCTTGCCTTCGGCCAGAAGGTCGATGTCGGCCGACAGGCGGCTCATGGCCGTGAAATCCGTACGCTGCATCGGAGGGCCCCTTGCGGTTCAAGATCGTCGATCGGTTATCCGTCGATCCGTCGGGCGAACGCAATGGCCATGAGGGCTGGGCTGCCCGGCTGGGGCGAGGCCTGACTCTGTTCTAGAATGCACCCTCGGAGGTGGTCCGATGAGTGTTGCTTTTGACGTCACAAAACCTCTTTCCGGCACGTCGTTCGGCGCGACGGTCCGCCTGGCCAGGCCGCTGTCACAGGGCATCCCCGAAGGCCTGCCAGCGGTATTGGCGGAAGCCAATGGCCTGATGCTGATCCCGGGCCTGCAGGAGATTGCCGCCAAGCCGGAGCTGCTGGTGAAGCTCAGCCGCGCCTTTGGCTCGGAGGTCGAGGACTATCGCCATACACTCACCTCGCGAAGCTCGGTGCACACGACGGTGCCGGAGATCTTCCTGGTCTCGAACATGGCGCCGGTGAACCGGAATCCGCCCAGGCGGCCCGATCCGCCGACGACGCCCGACGGCGGCCTGCCGCTGCAGTATCCGCACCGCAAGGGCTGGCACACGGACCAGAGCTATCGCCGCCCGCCGCCCGACATCTCGCTGTTCTACGCCGTCACTCCGGTGGCGAGCGACCGCGGCCAGACGCTGTTCGCCGACGGCACGGCGGCCTATGCCGCGTTGCCGGATCGCCTGAAGGCGAAGGTCGACGGGCTGCAGGGCCTGCACTGCCAGCCCGGCACGGCGCGCTCGCGCGAGGGCGCGCTGGCCGGCCGGAAGGACATCGAGCAGGCGCCGAACGCACGCTCGCAGCCGCAGCCGGTCGTGCGCATCCATCCGGTGACCGGCAGGCCTGCGCTCTATATCTGCGAATGGGGCCAGATGGATTGGGTCGATGGCCCGTTCGTCGGGCTGCAGCCTGGCCCGCACGGCGAGGGCGCCGCGCTGCTCGACGAGCTGATGGCGCACTACACGCGCCCCGAGTTCGTCTATGCCCATGAATGGACGGTGGGCGACCTGGTGGTATGGGACAATCGCTGCCTGGTTCACGCCGCGACGTGGTACGACGGCGACAAGGAGCAGCGCATGATGTGGCGCACCACCGTGCGCGGCAATCCGGGCGCGATCTACGAAGGCGAGGCGCGCAGCTGGTTGCCGCGCGAGCAGGTGCCGGCGTAGTCGATGGAACGCGGCGTCGCCAGATCGTCCGGAGTTTCAAGGTGAGATACGTACGCGGGACTGCGCTGAACACGCTTGCGGACTACGAGATCGCCGAAGGCGATGCGCCGCAGCCTGGTCCCGGCCAGGTCCAGATCAAGGTCGCCGCCTGTGGCATCGGCTACGTCGATGTCCTCGTGGCATTGGGCGGCTATCAGGTGAAGCCTTCGCTGCCGCACACTCCGGGACAGGAAATTGGCGGCACGGTCTCGGCGCTCGGCGACGGCGTGTCGGGGCTTTCGGTCGGTGACCGGGTCATGGCGGCGGCGGAAGGAGGGTTTGCCGAATATGTCGTCGCCAGGCGCGACAACGTGTTTCGAATTCCCGACAAGCTTGCATTCGGCGGCGCCGCGAGCCTGCGACTCAACTATCTTACGGCCCTGCATGGCCTGCGCGACCGTGCGAATCTGCAGAACGGCGAGCGCCTGCTCGTGCTGGGCGCCGCCGGCGGCGTGGGCATCGCTGCCGTGCAGATCGGCAAGCTCCTGGGTGCCGAAGTGGTCGCCGTGGCCTCGACCGAAGAGAAACGCGCCTTCGCATGCGAAGGCGGCGCCGACCGCGTTCTCGACAGCGCCGTCGAAGGCTGGCGCGAGCGCCTGAAGGAAGC
>CADECW010000041.1:26710-32497 GCA_902825855.1 uncultured Rhodospirillales bacterium
CACAGCGGCCGCGGCATGGGCAAGACGGTCCTGGAGATCGCCTGACCCGCTGCCGCTCTTCCGGCCTTACAGGCGGCGTTCGCTGCGGGGGTCGAGGGCATCCTGAAGGCCATCGCCCAGGAAGTTGAAGGCGATGACGGTCAGGAAGATCATCAGGCCGGGCAGCAGCGCCAGCACCGGCGCCTGCTGCAGCAACTCCTGCGCGCCGGTCAGCATGTTGCCCCAGCTCGCGGCCGGTGGCTGCGTGCCCAGGCCGAGGAAGGAGAGGGTCGATTCGAGCAGGACGAGCCCGCCGATCGACAACGTCGTGGCTACCACCAGCGAGCCCGCAGCGTTGGGCAGAATGTGGCGGAACATGATGCGCGCCGGCCGCGCACCCAGCGCTTTCGCGGCGCGGGTGAAGTCGCGGGCCTTGAGCGACAGCGTCTCGGCGCGCACCAGGCGCGCCACGGTCGTCCAGCCGGTCAGCGACACGATGACGACGATGCGATAGAGCGAGAAGGTTTCCGACTGGGCGATGTCGATCGGCACGCCGATCTTGCGCGGATCGACGGCGGCCAGGACGATCAGCAGCGGCAGCATGGGCAGCGCGATCACCCCGTCGGTCACGCGCATCAGCACCGCGTCGAGCCGGCCGCCGAGATAGCCCGCCACCACGCCGATCAGGGCACCGATGATCGCCGACAGGAGCGCCCCCGAGACGCCGACCAGCAGTGACACGCGGCCGCCGTCGAGCAGGCGCTGGAAGAGGTCGCGGCCGAGATCGTCGGTGCCCAGCCAATGCTCGGTCGAGGGCGGCTCGAAGCGGCGGAAGAGGTCGGTCGCCGTGGGATCGATGCCGCGCCAGTCGGCGATCCAGGGAGCGGCGAGGGACAGCACGAGCAGCACCAGCAGGAAGACAAGCGACGCCAGCGCCAGGCGGTGGCGAATCAGGCGGGTCCATACCAGCCATCCCGGGCTGGCCGACGGGCCGGAGGCGATGTCACTCATGCGCTCTGCTCGATCGATACGCGCGGGTCGACCCAGGCGTAGGCGAGGTCGGCGAGCAAATTGCCCAGCATTGTGGCAAGCGTGGTGATCAGCAGGCCGACCAGAGCCAGGTTGTAGTCGTTGTCGAGGATGGCCTGGTAGATCGCCTTGCCCATGCCCGGCCAGGCGAACATTGTCTCGGTGATCAGCGCGCCGGAGAAGAGGCCGCCGAAGGACAGCGCCAGGATGGTGAGCACCGGCGCCAGCGCATTGCCGAAGGCGTGACCCCAGCGCACGCGGCCTTCGGGCAGGCCCTTGGCGCGCGCCGTGCGGACGTAGTCCTGGCGCAGCGCCTCGATCATGGCGCCGCGCATGAAGCGGGTGTAACCGCCGACCTGGACCAGCACGAGCGTGGCGACCGGCAGGGCGAGATAGCGCAACCGATCCCCGAGCGCCGTAAGCCATGACATGCCTGGACGGATGTCGGCCTGGCCGCCGGCCGGCAGCCAGCCGAGCTTCACGGCGAACAGCGTGATCAGCAGCAGGGCAAGCCAGAAGGGCGGCGTGGAGATGCCGCCGAAGCATAGAAGGTTGATCAGGTAGTCGGTGCGGCTGCGCGGCCGCGACGCCGCCCAGATGCCGAGCGGCAGCGCAATGGCGACGGCGATGACGAAAGCCAGTCCTGCCAGGACGAAGGTGTTGACCAGGCGCGGCCACAACACCGTCAGCACCGGCTGGCTGAAGGTGCGCGAGTAGCCGAAGTTGCCCTGCAGCGCCTGCCAGGCCCACGCCGCGTAGCGTTCGAGCAGCGGCTTGTCGAGGCCGTAGACGGCGCGCAGGCGGGCGGCGTCTTCGCTCCGCATGTTGGGATCGCCGGCGATCATCATGTCGATCGGATCGCCCGGCATCAGCCCGATCAGCAGGTAGACCACGAAGCTCATCAACGCGAGCGTGACGATGGTGTGGACGGCTCGACTGACGAGATAACGGCTCACGGAGTGCGGACCTTCAGGTCCGCGTCGAGATCATGAGCGGACCTGGAGGTCCGCGCCTCGACATCCACCTAGTTCTCCCAGCGCCACTGCTCGATCCACAGGGTCGAGCTGTTGAGATGGCCGGTCGGCACGACCCCTTTGAGCTGCTTGGGGATGACGAAGGGATCGACGCGGAAGAAGAGCGGCAGCACCGGCAGATCCTCGGCGTGGATGCGCTGGATCTCGGCGAACAGGGCGCGGCGCTTTTCGAAGTCGAGCTCGCGTTCGGCGCCGTCGAGGGCGGCGTCCATGGCGGGGTTGCGATAGCCCGGATAGTTCTGACCGCTCCAGGCATTCTCGGCCGTCGGAATCTCGGTGGAATAGAGAAGCGTGCGCGGCACACCCTCGGGCGACTGCACCCAGGCGTACATGGCAAGGGCCGGGAACTGGCGGCGGTTCAGCGCTTCGGAGAAGATGCGCGGCGGCTCGGCCTTGATGCGCAGCTCGATGCCGACCTGGCGGAGCTGGCTCTGGATGACCTGCGTCACCAGCTCGCGCACGCGATTGCCGGCGGTCGTGGTGATCTCGAGCGACAGCCGCTCGCCCTTGCTGTTGTGGCGCACGCCGTTCCTGATGTCGGAGAAGCCGGCTTCGTCCAGGAGCTTGCGTGCCGTCGCCGGGTCGTAGGCGTAGTGTCTGGTGTTCGGGGTGAACATCGGGTCGAGCGGGCTTATCGGCCCGTCGGCGATCGGATTCTTGCCCTCGAACAGCTTCTCGGAAATCGCCTTGCGGTCGATCGCGCTCAGGATCGCCTGGCGCACGCGGCGGTCTTCCAGGAGCTTGTTGTCCAGCATGGTGTCGATGTGCTCGTAGATCAGTGCCGGCTTGTAGATGAAGTCGTACTTGTCCTTGTGGCGCTTCTCGAAGGCCAGCACCTGGTCGAGCGACAGGCCGAGTTCGCCCAGCACGTAGTCGACGTTGCCCGACAGAAGGTTGGCCTCGAGCGCGGCCGTGTTCTCGATGATCTTGACGACGATGCGCTTGAAGTAGGGCTTTTCGCCGGTCCAGGTCGTGTTCTGCTCGAGGACGATGCGGTTGCCCGGCACGACTTCGACGATGCGGAAGGGGCCGAAGAACAGGCCGGGATTGGTCGAATTCGTGTCGAACGCCGTCTTGTTGCGGTACTCGGCGGGATTGGCCTCGAAGATCGGCTTCTCGATATGCGCCGGCAGCAGGCTGAGGCTCATGCGATTGTAGTCGAAGGTGACGCGGTCGATCGTCATGGTGAAGCGGCGATCGTCCTTGGCGTCGAACTTGATGATGCGCCGGAAGGCCTCGGAAGAAGCGACGCCCGACAGCGGGTGGCGGCCGACTTCCAGGGTGAAGGCGACATCCTTGGCGGTGACCGGAGTGCCGTCGCCCCATTTCAGGTCGCGCAGCTCGAGATCGACCTGCATGCCCTTCTTGCCGTCAGGAAGGTCGATCACGCGGGCCTTGCCGTTCTCGATCGTCGGCACTTCGGTGCAGGCCAGGCACACCAGCTTCCAGTCGGCATTCCACGCCGTCAGCGGCCGCGTCGTCATGTTGCTGATCAGCGACTTGGCCAGCATCGAGCTGATCAACGGGTTCCAGGTGCCCGGCGACTGGGTCATGCCGATCACCAGCTCGTCCTTGGCGCGGGCGGGAGCGGCGAGGGCCGAGAGCGCGAAAACGATCGAAAGGAGGCGGCGGATCATTACCGCCAAAGTCGCATCGACGGGTGGGCGAGGCAACATCAAGCGGGAGCGTCGACCTGCGATCCGCTCATGATGCGTGACGCAGGCAGCAGATCCGTGTTGCCGAGACTACCGTCCCAGTGTCGGCCGCGGCGCCGGCGGCCGGCCGCCGTGACTGGCCGACCATTGCTCGGGCGCTTCGAGGAAGGCGCGGGTCTCGGCGAGGCCCTTCTCATCGAAGTACTTGTACTTCGAGGCAGCCTCCAATGCGTCCCACCAGGTGGCGAGCGCATGCAGCTTGACGCCGCCTGCCGCCAGCATCTCCACGCTCTGTGGGAAGATGCCGTAGTGGAAGATCACGAAGCAGTCGGTGACTTTGGCCTCGGCCTTCTTCAGCGCCTCGATGAAGACCAGCTTGCTGCCGCCGTCGGTGGCGAGATCCTCGACCAGCAGCACGCGCTTGCCGGGCTTGAGATCGCCTTCGATCTGGGCCATGCGGCCGAAGCCCTTGGGCTGCTTGCGCACGTAGATCATCGGTTTCTTGGCCAGCGCCGACAGGAAGGCGGCGAACGGGATTCCGGCGGTCTCGCCGCCGGCCACCACGTCGATCTTGTTCCAGCCGATGTCCCGTTCGATCGCCTTGAGGGCGTGGCTCATGATCTTGGCGCGCGCCTCGGGAAACGAAATCAGCTTGCGGCAGTCGATATAGACCGGGCTCGCCCGCCCCGATGTGAAGATGTACGGGTTGTCGGGCCGACAGTGGATGGCCTCGATGTCCAGCAGCAGGCGCGCGGTATCCCGCGCCTCCGTCGTGCCGCTGGCCCGAGCCGAAATTGCCTTGCCGTTCAACTTGTTGGCCGACCCGTTCAGTTTTCCGGCGGCCGGCGTTTTGACCTTCTTCTTCGTCGCCATCGGCTGCCCTTCCCCCGAATCAGCTTGCGACAAAATGACGGCCGTGTGTTTAGCGTTCATACAGAGGACCGGCAAGGGCGGAGCGCTTTCTGAAAGCCGAAGTTAGTCAGTTTCTTTAGGAGACTTACTGGAAGGCAGCCGCCAGCCCCTGTACAGCGACATCATGCGCAGGAAGAGGCACAGGCCGGCTCCGAAAATCATGACCGGGAGAGGTGGCAGGCCGAGCGTGAAGCCCATCGCAATCGAACCGGCGCCCGCCAGAGCCGCCACGGCATAGAGTTCGGCCCTGAGAACGGTCGGGATCTCGAGCGTCAGCAGGTCCCGCGCCACGCCGCCGCCGATGCAGGTCACCATACCCAGCACGGCCGCCACGAACGGATTGAGGCCGTAGGCCAGCGCCTTTTCGGTGCCGGTCACGGCGAACAGGCAAAGGCCCGCTGCATCGAAGAGCTGAACCGGAGTCTTCAGTCGGGCGATCTGAGCGGACGCGAAGAAGCCGACCAGCCCGGCGGCGATGGTGACGGCGAAGTAGCGCCAATGGGCAATCGCAGCCGGCGGCACGGCGCCGATCAGGAGGTCGCGGGCGATGCCGCCCGCCACGCCGGCGGCCCAGGCGACGACCAGCACGCCGAACAGATCGAGCCGCTTGCGCACTCCCTGTGTGGCGCCGCTGATGGCAAACACGAACGTGGCGCCAAGGTCCAGCGTGTCGAACAGCATCGCGCGAGACTACACCGATTGCACCTGCGCGCCGACATGGCAGAGTGCGGCGAGGAAGAGGGCATGGCCACAGGCACGTACCGCGACTGGCGGATCTCTCGCTTCATCATCGGCCGCAAGCGCCTGTTGGCGTCGACGGCGGCAGGGCTGGTCGTGCTGGCAACGCTGCCGGCCGAGGTCCGGCTGACGACCCGCCTCATCCTGGCCTGGGATCTTACGGCTCTGCTCTACATCGGCACGATCATGTGGATGATCCGCGGTTCGAAGGTCGAGGACTGCCACGACCATGCCGCGCTCAACGACGAAAGCGACTGGGTGATCCTGCTGGTGGTGGTCGCCGCCGTCGCTGCCAGCTTCATCTGCATCGCCGCCGAGATGCCGGTGCTGAAGTCGCCGCACGGTTCGCTGCCGCTCGGGATCTTCTTCACCGTGCTGACGGTAGCCCTGTCGTGGACCTTCACCCACACCGTCTTCACGCTGCACTACGCCAGGGTCTA
>CADECW010000041.1:32597-48597 GCA_902825855.1 uncultured Rhodospirillales bacterium
CCCTGTCGTGGACCTTCACCCACACCGTCTTCACGCTGCACTACGCCAGGGTCTACTACCGGCCCGACGAGGACGGCCCGGGCGGACTGGACTTCCCCGGCAATCGCGAGCCCGACTATCGCGACTTCCTCTACTATTCCTTCGTCATCGGCTGCGCCTCGCAGACCGCCGACGTGTCCACCGTGTCGCGTGCCATGCGCCAGCTGACGATGGTGCACGGCATCGTGTCCTTCGCCTTCAACACCGCCATCCTGGCGCTGACCATCAATGTCGGCGCAAGCCTTCTCAGCTGACCATGCCGCGCAGCCGCCTGGTCGACCTGCTCGGATTGGCTTTCTTCGTGGCGCTCTGCCTCGGCATCGGCGCGCTCGGCGCCGCGGTCGTCGCGACCAGCGTCGACACCTGGTACGCAGACCTAATCAAGCCCTCATTTACGCCGCCCGACGGCGTGTTCGGGCCGGTCTGGACGACCCTCTACGTCCTCATGGCGGTCGCCGCCTGGCGCGTCTGGCGCACCGCCGACCGCGACACAAGGCGCGGGGCGCTGACGCTGTTTGCCCTGCAGCTCGCGCTCACGCTCGGCTGGACGGCCGTGTTCTTCGGCCTGCAGAAGATCGGTGCGGCGTTGGCGACGATCGTGGTGCTCGATGTCGGCGTCGTGGTCACGATGCTGGCCTTCCGCAGCATCGACCGCTGGGCCGGCCTGCTGATGGTACCCTATCTCGCCTGGGTGTCTTTCGCCACCGTGCTGACCATCGCGATCTGGCGCCTCAATCCGTCGGCTTGATGAGCGCCGGCATCGGCCCGCTGAGCCGCCAGAGCCATTAAGACAGTTACGCTAGTTGCGCTACCGCTTTTCGGTGTCGATGGCGGTAGGATTGACCAGAAAGTGCGAAGAAGGTCGACGTGCGGTGTCGGCCGCACCCGTTCTGGTTTCGGATCAACGATGCATAGAGCGATGGCACGGGGAGCAATGCCACAGCCCCGACACTATAACTGACGTGCGGAAGTGTCAACAACTATGGTCAAGAGCTGCCAGTTTTCGTCTTCGAGAGTTTTCGCACCGTAGAGATGCGTCGCGTCACCGCTAATGCTCGTCGTGGCGCTGATGGCTCGCATCGTGATTGCTCAAATCCTCGCCATCTTCGGCCTTGAGTTCCATGAAGACGACCGACGACAGGATGGTAAGCACACCCAGCGCCAGGAAGGCCTGCTGCACGCCGTGCACGATGGCGGCGGGATGCGAATGGAGCTCGGGCGGCACGAAGATGGCGGCGACCAGCGCTGCGCCCGCCACGCCGAAGCTGATCGCGAGCTGCTGGCCGGTGGCGGCGATGGTGCTGGCAGCGCTCGTCTGCTGAGCCGAGACGTCGGCGTAAACCAGCGTGTTCATGCTGGTGTACTGCATGGAGGTGAAGAAGCCGAGGATGAAGGCCTGGCCCACGATCAGCCAGACCGGCGTATGGATGCCCACGGTGGCGAACGACAGGATCATCAGGCCGACCACGATCGTGTTGCCGACCAGCACGTTGCGGTAGCCGAGCCGCGCCAGGATGGCCGGCATGAAGGCCTTCAGCCCGATCGAGGCGACCGCCTGCGGCAGCACCAGCAGGCCCGACACGACGGGCGAGAAGCCGAGCCCGATCTGGTAGAGCAGGGGGAACAGGAACGGGATGCCGCCCAGGCCGAGCCGCGTGAAGAACCCGCCGCTCACAGCCGCACGGAAGGTGCGCAGCCGGAACAGGCTGAGATTGAGCAAGGGGTACGGCGTCAGCCTGGCGCGGACGCCATAGCCCGCCAGCAACGCCGCCGAGATCGCCAGCATCACCGCGATCTCGGCAACGCCATGCGTGTGATCGCCGAACACCTCGAGCACGTAGGACAGCAACGCAATGCCGCCGCCGAACAGCACCAGCCCCGCCATGTCGAGCCCATGGACCTTCGCCTCGCGATAGTCCGGCAGGTAGCGTTGTACGAAGTAGAGGCCGAGCAGGCCGACCGGCACATTGACGTAGAACACGACGCGCCAGTCGAGATAGGTGACGATCAAGCCTCCCGCCACCGGCCCGACCATCGGGCCGATCAGGCTCGGGATGGCGACGAAGCTCATGACGCGCACCAGCTCGACCTTGCCGAAGGTGCGGGCGAGCGTCATGCGCCCGACCGGCATCATCATGGCGCCGCCCATACCCTGCACGACGCGGCAGGCTACGAGCATCTCCAGGCTGGTGGCGAGCCCGCACAGCACCGAGCCCAGGGTGAAGAGCCCGATCGCCGTCGCGAAGACGCGTCGCGTGCCGAAGCGGTCGGCCATCCATCCGCTCACGGGAATGAACACCGCGAGGCTGAGCGTATAGCTCGCCAGCACCGACTTCACGTTCAGGGGTTTGACGTCCATCGCCTTTGCGATGGCCGGCACCGCGGTGTTGAGGATCGTGGTGTCGAGCGACTGCATGAAGAAAGCGACGGCGACGAGCCAGGGCAGCAGGCGCTGTACGGAGGCGTCGGGCTGTTCGGTCGTCGCGGCCATCGTCGGCGCAGTCTGCCCATGCGCCGATGCAGGAGCAATTGCGTTCAGGGCGGCGCTGATTCCTGTTAAGGTTGCAACGCTTCAGGAGGACGATTTGCAGCGTCGGACCTTCATCAGCGGCATCGTCGCCTCGACGGTCATGCTCCGCGCGGCATCGTTGCGGGCGCAGGGCGATCCGTTGCCATCGTGGAACGACGGCACGATCAAGCAATCGATCGTCGACTTCGTGACGCGCACCACGACGATGGGCAGCCGCGACTGGGTGCCTCTCGCCGAGCGTATCGCTACTTTCGACAATGACGGCACCCTGTGGACCGAGCAGCCGATGTACGTCCAGATCGCCTTCGCACTCGACCGCGTGAAGGCGCTGTCGGCTCGCCATCCGGAGTGGCGGACAACCGAACCGTTCCGCTCGATCCTTGCCGACGATCGCGAACAGCTCGCCTTGCTCGGCGAGAAGGGGATGCTGGAGGCAGTCGCGGCGACGCATGCCGGGATCACGACTGAGGAGTTCGCGAAGACAGTGCTCGACTGGCTGGCGATGGCACGCCATCCGCGCTTCAAGCGGCCCTACACCGAACTGATCTACCAGCCGATGGTGGAACTGCTGGCCTTTCTGCGTGCCAACCAGTTCAAGACCTTCATCGTCTCGGGCGGCGGCATCGAGTTCATGCGGCCGTGGACCGAGCGCACCTACGGCATCCCGCCGGAGCAGGTGGTAGGCTCGTCGGGCGTGACCAAATACGTCATGTCTGCGCCCGACAAGCCGGTGCTGATGAAGGAGGCCAAGGTCGACTTCATCGACGACGGGCCAGGCAAGCCGGTCGGCATCAACCGGTTCATCGGGCGTCGCCCGTACCTCGCCTTCGGCAATTCCGACGGCGACCAGCAGATGCTGGAATGGACAGCGGCGGGCGAGGGCCTGCGCTACATGGGCCTGGTGCACCACACCGACGCCGTCCGCGAATACGCCTATGACCGCAATTCCCCGATCGGCCGTCTCGACAAGGCGTGGGACGAAGCTGTCCGGCGCAAGTGGACGGTGGTGTCGATGAAGGACGACTGGAAAGTGATCTATCCGTTCGAGCTTAAATGATGGAGCAATCTGGCGGACTGATGCGTCGACTGGAGATGCTGGTAGCGCTCGATACGCACCGCAGCTTCAATCGGGCCGCGCGCTCGCTCGGCATCTCACAGCCGGCGCTGACGCGCGCCTTGCAGACGCTGGAAAACGAGGTCGGTGCCCGTCTCTTCGAACGCGGCAAGACCGACTGCACGCCGACCGAGTTCGGCGCGATCATGCTTGCGCGTGGGCGGCGCATCCTCTCCGAGATGGCCGAGGCGCGGCGCGAGATCGCGCTGCTGCAGGGCCTGGAGATCGGCGAGTTCCGTATCGGCGCCGCGGCGTTCGTCACCCAGCTTTGGCTTGGGGCGGCGATCGGGCAGCTCAGCGCCGCCCATCCGCGGCTCAAGATCAGGAGTGCGGAACATCTCTGGTACCACCTTGCCGATGCGCTGATGGCCGCGGAGATCGACGTTGCCGTCGGCGAGGCGAGCGAACTCTCCGGCAATCCCGAGATCGTCGTCAGTCGCCTGCCGCGTCGGCTCGGTGCCGTCATCTGCCGTGCTGGTCATCCCCTGGCCGGCAAAGGAACTGTCGAAATCGCCGACATGGCGGACTTCCCGCTCGCCGGCCCGCGCTTGCCGCGAAGGCTTGCAGCGCACCTGCCGGTGCAATCAGCCCTCGGCGGCATGACCACCGACGGCTTGTCGTTCCAGCCGTCGATCCTCTGCGAGACACTCGTCGGCATCGCCGATCTGGTGGAGAATTCGGCCGCCCTCGGGCTCGTTCCTCGCGTCTCGCTCGGCCAGCTGCGGCAGCGATCCGGCGTGGTCGCGCTGTCCTTCGAGGCGCCCTGGCTGTGCACGGAACAGGCGCTGATGTGGCGCCGCGATCGCCTCGCTCATCCGGCGCTCAAAGCTTTTCGCGAAGCCGCCCGCCGTTGCGAGGCGGGCGTCATGGGCAAACCGGCGCTCAGCGCCGTCGCCTGACATCCGCCTCTACGGGCGGTTATCGAGCGATGCAGGCGCGTTATTGGAATGTTCACGTCGCCTGCTTCAAAGACCTTTTCGCGTAACAGCGTACTCGCCAACCGAGTGAGGAGGTCACATGAAGAAGTCCTTGCTGGCTTTGGCGGTCGGGACGGCCCTGACCGCAAGCCTGCCTCAGGCCACCATGGCCCAGGCCCCGCAGAAGCCGCATATCGTCGTCATCTGGGGCGACGATATCGGCATCACCAACATCAGCCACAATAGTCGCGGCTTGATGGGTTACCAGACGCCCAACATCGACCGTATCGCCCGCGAGGGCGTGAGCTTTACCGACTACTACGGCCAGCAGTCCTGCACGGCCGGACGCGCTGCCTTCATCGGAGGCTCGGTGCCGGTGCGCAGCGGCATGACCAAGGTTGGCCTGCCTGGCGCCAAGCAGGGCTGGCAGAAAACCGACGTCACCATGGCGACTGTGCTGAAGAGCCAGGGCTACGCCACCGGCCAGTTCGGCAAGAATCATCAGGGCGACCTCGACGAGCACCTGCCGACCATGCATGGGTTCGACGAGTTCTTCGGCAACCTCTATCACCTCAACGCGGAGGAGGAGCCCGAGAACTTCGACTACCCGAAGAATCCCGCCTTCCGACAGAAGTATGGTCCGCGCGGTGTGCTGAAGGCGAAGGCCGACGGCAGGGGCGGGCAGACCATCGAGAACACCGGTCCGCTCACCAAGAAGCGCATGGAGACGATCGACGAGGAAACCCTGGTCTCGGCCAAGGACTTCCTGCAGCGCAACGTGCGCGCCGGCACGCCGACGTTCCTGTGGTGGAACGCCACGCGAATGCATCTGCGCACGCATGTGAAGGAGGCAAATCGCGGCAAGTCCGGCCAGGACGAGTACAGCGACGGCATGGTCGAGCATGACGGCCACGTCGGCGAGCTTCTGAAGACGATCGACGATCTCGGCATCGCCGGCAATACCATCGTGATGTACTCGACCGACAACGGGCCGCACTACAACGCCTGGCCCGATGCCGGCACCACGCCGTTCCGTAGCGAGAAGAACTCGAACTGGGAGGGCGCCTATCGCGTACCGTGCTTCGTGCGCTGGCCAGGCCGCTTCCCGGCGGGTTCGACCGTGAACGGCCTCGTCGCACACGAGGACTGGCTGACGACGTTCGCGGCGGCCGCCGGTGCCCCCGACATCAAGGAGAAGCTTCAGCAGGGCGTGACCTTGAACGGCCGCCCCTACAAGAACCACCTCGACGGCTACAACATGGTCGACTACCTGTCGGGCAAGACCAAGGACTCGCCTCGCAACGAGTTCTGGTACGTCAACGACGACGGCCAGATCGTGGCGATCCGCTACCAGGACTGGAAGTCGGTATTCCTGGAAAACCGCGGCGAAGCGTTCGGCGTGTGGCGCGAGCCCTTCGTCGAGCTGCGCGTGCCGTTGCTTTTCAATCTGCGGCGCGATCCGTTCGAGAAGTCACAGCACAATTCGAACACCTACAACGACTGGTTCATCGACCGCGTGTTCGTGCTGGTGCCGATGCAGGAGCTGGCGGCCCGCTTCCTGCAGACGATGAAGGAGTATCCGCCGAGCCAGGTGCCGGGCGCCTTCAATCTCAGCAAGGTGCAGAGTCAGCTCGAATCCGCGACCAGCCGATGACAGTGTCGAAGCGTGCCGCCGTCCGGGCGGTGGCACGCTTCGATTGACGGTCGCCCATGCATCGATGCACGGCCATTTGTGTTCAGTGCGTCTCAATTACTTGATAGGGTCGCCGAGGCGATGGACACGTTGGACCCTCCGGCGGCCGTGACTGCCGACATGATTCGGATCCCCGGCGGGACCTTCCGCATGGGTTCGGATCGCCATTATCCGGAGGAGGCGCCGACGCATGTCGTCGTTGTCGATGGCTTCTGGATCGACGCTACGCCCGTGACCAACTCCCAGTTCCGCCGCTTCGTCGAGGCGACGGGCTATGTGACATGGGCGGAGATACCGCCCGATCCCAACGACTACCCTGGCGCCAAGCCGAACATGCTGAAGGCCGGCGGGCTCGTCTTCACGCCGCCGACGCGCGCCGTCGATCTGCGCGACTGGAGCCAGTGGTGGAACTTCACCTTCGGCGCTACGTGGCGGCGTCCGTACGGTAAGGGAAGCCACATCGGCGGGCTCGACGATCATCCCGTGGTGCAGATCGCCTACAAGGATGCCGAGGCCTACGCCAGGTGGGTCGGCAAGCAGATCCCGACCGAAGCCGAGTGGGAATTCGCCGCACGCGGCGGCCTCGTCGACACCGAGTTTGCCTGGGGCGACGAGTTCACGCCCGGCGGCAAACACATGGCCAACACCTGGCAGGGCGAGTTCCCGCGCGAGAACCTCAAGAGCGACGGCTGGGCCCGCACTTCGCCGGTGCGCGCCTTCCCGGCCAACGGCTACGGCGTCTTCGATATGATCGGCAACGTCTGGGAATGGACGACCGACTGGTACTCGCAGAAGCACGAGGGGGATGCGCCGAAGACCTGCTGCGTGCCGCAGAACCCGCGCGGTGCCGCGATGGAGGCGAGTTACGACCCGCGACTGCCGTCGATCCGGATTCCACGCAAGGTCCTGAAGGGCGGCTCGCATCTCTGCGCGCCCAACTATTGCCGGCGCTACCGCCCGGCCGCGCGCCATGCCGAGCCGGTCGATACGTCGACGAGCCATGTCGGTTTCAGGTGTATCGTTAGAGGAGGAGAGAGGCCATGAGTGACGACAGCAGAGACAAGGCAATCGCTACCAGCCGCCGCCGCATGTTGCTTGCCGGCACGGCGCTCGCCACCATCGGCACGCTGGCGGCCGGCTCCTCCGTACAGCAGGCCCAGGCGCAACAGACGCCCGCGCCGGCACCCGGCGGCGGCCGCAAGCCAAACATCCTTGTGATCTTCGGCGACGATATCGGCATCCCGCAGATCAGTGCCTACACCCAGGGCCTGATGGGCTATCGCACGCCGAATATCGACCGCATCGCCGCTGAAGGGGCGATCTTCACCGACGCTTATGGCCAGCAAAGTTGCACGGCCGGCCGCGCGTCGTTCATCCTCGGCGAGGAGCCGTTCCGCACCGGCCTGCTCACCATCGGCATGCCGGGAGACCCGCACGGCATCGCTGACTGGATGCCGACCATTGCCGACGCGCTCAGGGTCCAGGGCTACGCAACCGGCCAGTTCGGCAAGAACCATCTCGGTGATCAGGACAAGCACTTGCCGACGGCGCACGGCTTCGACGAGTTCTTCGGCAACCTTTATCACCTCAACGCCGAGGAAGAGCCGGAAGGTTACTTCTATCCCAAGGATCCCGATTTCCGGAAGAAGTTCGGCCCGCGCGGTGTGCTCAAGACGTCGTCCGACGGCAAGATACAGGACACCGGCCCGCTCACCACCAAGCGCATGCCGACGGTCGACGAGGAGTTTCTGGCTGGCGCCAAGGACTTTATCGACCGACAGGTCAAGGCCAGCAAGCCGTTCTTCTGCTGGTTCAATTCGACACGCATGCACGTCTTCACCCATCTCAAGGCCGAATCCATGGGCAAGACGGGCATGGGCATCCATGCCGACGGCATGGCCGAGCACGACGGCCATGTCGGCGAGCTGCTGAAGCTGCTGGACGACCTCAAGATCGCCGACAACACCATCGTGCTCTACACGACGGACAACGGTGCCGAGATCGCACTGTGGCCGGATGGCGCCATGACCATGTTCCACGGCGAGAAGGGAACGACCTGGGAAGGCGGTTTTCGTATCCCGATGATGGTGCGCTGGCCCGGCGTCATCAAGCCGGGCACGCAGATCAACGACATGATAGCGCTGATGGATTGGTTCCCGACTTTCTGCGCGGCGGCGGGCGAACCCGACATCGTCGGCAAGATGAAAGCGGGCTACCAAGCCAGCGGCAAGACCTTCAAAGTCCATCTGGACGGTTACAATTTCCTGCCGTTCTTCAAGGGCGAGGCGAAGAAGGGCCCACGCGACGCCTTCTTCTATTTCGACCAAGGCGGCAACCTGAATGCCGTACGCTGGAACGACTGGAAGGTGAGCTTTGCGGTGTCGTCCGAGGGCAACATCGCTACGGCGCTCCGCGAGGTGCCGGCTTGGGCGATGATCACCAACATGCGAATGGATCCCTACGAGCGTGGCATCAAGGAGGGTGGGCAGTCGCTGAAGTTCTTCGCGCAGCAGATGTGGCTACTCGTGCCGATCCAGCAGAAGATCAAGGACTTCTTTTCCGACTTCGAGCAGTTCCCCTACCAGACCGGCAGTTCGTTGAACGCCGCCGGCATCAACTACAGCATGTTGCGCCAGCAGGAGGCGCTGAAACGCCTGAAGGACCTGGAAGGCATGCGACCACGCTGAGGCCCGTGCGCCTTCCGCGCCCGCTCCGATCGGTGTTGCGCTGCTGCTGACAGCAGCGGCAGCGCAAGTCTAGCGGCTGCCGGCGGCCAGCGCCGAGACCTGCTTCGCCGCCCGCTCGGCAAGGATCAGGCCCAGCACCGAGGACACGATCACCAGCACGACCGTGGCGTTCAGCATCGCCTGGTCTATCAGCCGATGCCCAGCCGGGTTCTTCGTCGCGTAGGCGACGAGGGCGACGGCCAGCGTGGCGGCGACCTGGGGGATGGTGAGGGCATACATCAGCGAGCGCTCGGCGGGGCGGTAGCCGAACAGGCGGCCGGCTGCCTCTGCCGCCAGCCACTTGCCGGCGAACAGGGCGACCAGGATGCCGATCACCAGCAACGGCTGGTCGCGCAGGGTGGCGAAAAACAGCTTGAAGTCGACCAGGAAGCCCGCGGTGATGAAGAAGATCGGAATGAACAGGGTCTGGCTCATCACCTCGAGCGTGTCTTCCTTGCTGGAATTGCCGAGCGCCCGTTTCAGCGCCACGCCGGCCAGGAAGGCGCCGATGATCCCTTCCATGCCGATCCATTCCGCCGTTTGCGCGGCGATCGCGATCACCAGCAGCACGATCGTCGTGTGCGCCGCCTTGCTCGTGCCGAGGACGGTCATCGACCATTTGGCGGCGGCGCTGAGGCCGAACAGGACACCCGGCACGTAGACCGCCAGCCATACGAACTGGAGCACGACGGACGTCGGATCGAAGCCGCCGACATGGATCGGCAGGCAGATCGCCAGAACGAGGATCGACAGCATGTCAGTGAACACGGTGGCGCCGACGGTCGCCACCACCGGCTCGTTGCTCATCAGGTCGTACTTCTTGACGATCGGCAGGCCGAGCAGGGTGTGCGAGGCCAGCACCGCGCCGATCACGGCACAGGCGATGACCGGATAGCCCATCGTCGCGCCGACGATGGCCGCCAGCACGA
Source organism: uncultured Rhodospirillales bacterium (assembly GCA_902825855.1). GTDB lineage: Bacteria > Pseudomonadota > Alphaproteobacteria > Reyranellales > Reyranellaceae > Reyranella. The sequence continues at coordinate 42,546 of CADECW010000041.1, forward strand.
AGGGACAGGCAAAAGTCAGCAGGCCGAAGGTCGCGGCCTTGCGGCGCGCGCGGTTGAACTGCTCGATGTCGACCTCGAAGCCGGCAAAGAACATCAGCAGCAGCTTGCCTATATCGGCGAAGAAGTTGACCACCTTGCCGTCGGGATTGAGGATCGCGAGGAGATTGGGCCCGAGGATGATGCCGGCGAGGATGTAGCCGACCGGTCCGGGCAGGTGCAGCCGCTCCATGAGGCGAGGCAGCACCAGGGTCAGCATCAAAGTCAGGGCAAACGCAGTCAGGACGGGCAGATGGGTCAGAAACTCCAAGAATGTTCTCCGCTTTGGCGATTTGTTAGCATCTCTTGATATCGAGCGTCATCACGTGCAGTCCCTGACATCATCGCCCTTCGCCGTTGCCGCCCTTCTCCTTGTGGTCCTGCTTGCCTGCCACGAGGTCGGCTTTCGCCTCGGATGCCGCGTTGCGAAAGTCGACGACGACTACAAGCGCCGCGTCGACATGATCCGCAACGCCATCCTGGCCCTGGTCACCTTCCTGGTCGGCTTCAGCTTCGCCGGCGCCGGCGCCCGCTTCATCGACCGCCAGGACATGATCGTGAAGGAGGCGAACGCGATCGGGACGGCGTACCTGCGGGCCATGCTGCTGCCCGAACCGCAGCGTGGGCAGCTACAGGCGGAGCTGCGGCAATACACGGCTGACCGGATCGAATTGCTGGGCAGCTACGACGACTCGGCTATCCGCGCGCTGCTCGTCAGGGCCGGCACGACGCAGAACCGCTTCTGGCAGATCGGCATCGCGGGGGTCGGTACCGACCGGGAGTTCGCCAACTTCATGCTGCCGCCGCTCAATGACGTGATCGACATCCATTCCGAGCATCTGTACGCCGCGCGCCGCCACGTGCCGTCGCCGATCCTGGTCGTCATCGTGATCGCAGCGGCGATCGGCATGGCGATGATCGGTTTCGACAACGGTCTCGTGCGTCGCCGCTTCTTCCTGTTGAGCACCTCCTTTGCCGTGGTCTCCGCGGCGTCGCTCTGGATGACCATCGACCTCGATCGCCCGCGGCATGGCTTCCTGCGCGCCACCAATCAGCCCTACATCGACCTGTTGGGGTCGATGAAGCCTTGAGCACATTCCGGGCAGGCCCTCACAGCGAGACGAAGTTGAGCCAGCTCTTCATGCGCAGCAGGATGCGACGGAGCAAGGCCAGCGGCTTGGCGTGATCGGTATAGACGGCGACATCGGCGACGGCGCCGCCCGGAAGATTGTAGGCCGACACGTCGCTGGTGAGATCGATGGCGACGAGGGCACGGCCAGGCCTGGAGCGATCTTCTGGATTGATCAACGATGGACTCGGCTGGAGCTGTCCCTGCGACACTGCGTCGACCACTCTTCGGACCTTGCCCGTGAAGATGCGGGCGGGCATGGCGGCAAAGGACACTTCCGCCTCGTCACCAGGCTGGAGGCGCTGTAGCGCGTTCTGCGAGAACGCGGCGACCAGGTCCTTCTGGTCCTGATGGATGAAGATCATGGCCGGGCTGAGCGGGATTGGCACCACCATCATGCCCGGGCGCAGGAACATCTGCGCCACGTAGCCTGGCCCTGGCGCGCGAACGACCGTCTGGTCGAGGTCGAACTCGGCATCGCGCAGCTCCGCCTGAAGGCGGGCGACGGCCGTGTTGACGCCGTCGATGCGCGAGGCTGCGGCGAGGCGCGCGCGCTCGGCTGCAGCCTCTGCCTGCAGTACCGTCTGCCGGGCCGCTTCGAGATTGCGCGACGCTGTGTCCAGTGTGGCTTGGGCGACGACCTTCTTCTCGAGCAGCTCGTGCTGGCGATCATAGGTCTGCTGCGCAAGCTCGAGCTGGGCGCGTGACTTTTCCACGCCGGCTGTCGCCTGGTCGAACGAGGCTGAAAGCTGCCTGACGTTCTGCTGGGCCTCGGCCAAGGCGGCGCGTTTTTCGTCGACGGCGAACTGAAAGGGCTTTGGATCGATGCGGAAGAGGACGTCACCCTCCTTGAGCGGCTCGTTGGGCTTCACGGCTACGTCGATCACGCGGCCCTTGACCTGGGGAATGACCGGCGTCGTATAGAAGTAGATGCGGCCCTCGCTCGTGAAAGGGTGGTTGTAGTTCATCACGACCAACAGGGCGCCGACCATGAAGACGCCGCCCAGCACCGCCGTCATCACTGTCCATGGATTGGCCGGCACTTTAAGGAGCTTGAAGACGCCGATGCAGATCGCGCCGTAGATCGCCAGCAGCAGGATTTCCACCTCAGACTCCGCCGGCTGACTGTCGGCGTTCGAGCTCGGCCACGCGCTGCCTCAGCTCGGTGAGCTCGGCCGTCGTCGCCTCGTCCGGTGCGGCCTTGCCCGAAAACCCCCAGCCGCGCTTGGGGTCGTACAGAGAGGCCCAGATCCACAGGAAAGGCTCGAGTGCGTGGAGCACGAAAAGGCTGAACCAGCCGGCGATCCGGATGGCGTCCTGGTGCGGATGATCGCGCTTCTTCGCCATCCGATGCGGCACGTCGCACATCGCGACCATGCCGTAGACGATCGTCAGAGCGACGAGGATCAATACCACCAGCGCGACGTATTCCAGAGGTCCCCTCATGGTCTCACCTGACCTTGACGACGTCGTCCGGCTTCCAGGTCTGGTCGAAGAACTCGACGCCGGTGCCGTAAAGACGCAACGCCACGATGAAGTTCCGGCCGCTGACGGTCTGGATCCAGTTCGTTTCGGGCGCGTTGGCCGGTTTCTGCGGGCCGAACCACAACTCGATCGAGCCGTCGCTGTTGGTGGCGACCTTGTTGAAGCCGTTGATCGACGGCAGCAGTTGCGGCGTCTCGGGCATCGTGCCGTCGGTGATGTTGTAGGCGGTCACCGCCCAGAACAGGGCGGCTGGCGGATTGGGGGGCAGGCGCAGCTTGTAGGTACCGGAGCCGTTGAGGAAATCGCCGTCGGCATCCCGCACCGTATTGGGATACTTGGACCCTGCGCCCAGGGTGCGCATCACCATGGCCGATGCCGAGGAATAGGCGATCTGGAAGTAGGCTGCCCGCTGGCTTACGTCGAGATAGCTTTCCTGCAGCCATTCGGATGTGCCGCCGGCCCAGACGTTCTCGTACTGCCTGTCCTTGTAGTAGAGCTGTCGCCCGTCGGGCCGGCCGAGCTGGCGATGCGCCATGATCATCTTGGGCGCAACCTCGACCGCCTTTTGCAACAGCTCCTGCTGCTTGGCGGTCGGATTGAACGGCTGTCCCTTGACGATGCCGATCGACGCCAGTACGCCGCGCAGTTCCGGATCGATGGCGGCGACCGGCTCATAGTCTACGAACTGCTTCAGCTTGGCCCAGTACGTCTTGTCGACCGGATACATCATGTCGATGCGCTTACCGCTGCCATCGGGAAACTGCATCGCCTTGACGTCTTTCTCGACGGCCCATAGCGGATAGATGCGGGTTCTTTCCGCAAGTGCAACGGCAGGCTTGGGATCGGGACCGTTCTCGCCCCTCTTCATGATGGTGCGAAAGAACAGGAAGACGTTGTAGGTCCGCGACCTGAAGGTGAAATAGCCCTGCGGCACCTCGCCGTCGTAGCCCGGCGGCAACAACAGGTAGAGGCCGCCGCGCGCACGGTCGGGGCCGATCAGGCCGACATCGGTGATCGTGCGCTGGAAGAAGTCGGTGAACATGCCGATGACGTCGGATGGCGCCGCGACGACGAGCGGGCCGGTTTCTTTGAGGTCGAGATAATTCATCGAATAGATGACGTCGGCGTTGGGCGTCGGCACCCAGGTGCGCGAATCCATTCGTTCTTTCCAGACCGGCAGAACATTGTAACCCTTGCCGAATGCCGCCTCCGAACCGTCGCGCATGCCGATGGTGTTCAGCGCGGGCAGCATGGTCATGTAGGCATGGACGGCGCGCTGGTAGAACAGCTCGTCGCGCAGCGCTTCGGCTTCGTTCTGCGGCAGCCAGTTGCCGTTGTTGAGCTGTCTGACCAGCGGAGAGGCCGTGGGCTGCTGGCCAAGACTGGGGGCTGCCGTTCCTGCAAGCCCGGCTAGAACGGACAGCGCGATGGTTGCCAGCACACGTCGCTTCGACATTAGGCACCTCCAGAAATGGCCTCGAACGCTATGCGATGTTCGTGGCCGACGCAGTCCCCCGAATTGGCTTGGGAGACATGCGCCCGGGCATCGGCTTGGTCCGCTCAGCGCTCGACTGGCCAAGCTGCGTCGTTCGTCGCGCCAAACCGCCGCGCGCAAGTCCCTGCCGCCGCTCAAGACGGCCAGCGCCGACCGAGAGCCAGCCAATGAGACGTCTTGCTGGCGTGCCCACTCGCCGACTCGCCCGGCGCCCTACTTCACGATCTCGCTTGTCGCGACTCGGATGCGGCCAGCCCGGCGCGCCTTGTCGAGGGCATCGTGGTCGCGCTCGGTCTGCTTGGCGTAGGCCAGCGCGAACTTCGCCATGGCGTCATCGAGCGCGCCGCTCTTGCCGCAATACCCTGCGATCATGGCGGCATCGCCTGACTTGGCGTGTGCGAGTGCCAGCGCCCAGCCGCAGAGACCGCAATACTCCACGAAGCCGGGAATATCCTTGCGGTTGCCCGCCTCGAACTCGATTCCGCCCTTCATGTCGGCAAGCTGCCGTACGTAGAAGTCGCGTCCGTTGACCTCGCCCCAGCCCAGGAAGATGTCGGGCGAACCCTGGATCATGCGCTGGCCGACCACCACGCGCTGGCCCTGGTTGTCGAACGGCAGCTTGAAGCCCGAGTAGGGCGCCAGCACCGACGTCTGCGCCTGCTTGACCTGGAGGAACAGTGGCTCGTCGCCGGTCGGGCCCATCATCAGCATGACCCAGCACCCGGTGCCCACGCTGCCGACGCCCACGACCTTGCGGGCCGCGTCGACTATCCTGTAGTGGGCCAGCAGCCGGCGCCGGTCGTAGGTGAGTGATTCGATGTAGGACCGCAGCATGCCATCGATCGCTTCCAGGACCGGCATGCCGGAATCGGTATGCGTCTCGCGGACGATCAGTGGAATGTCCTCGACGATCCGATGAGCGCCGTCGACCCTCTCCGTGATCTTGTCCAGCACGCGCTGATGTCCCTTGGCGCGAGCCTTGTCGACGATCTTGCGTGCATCGCGCCGGGCCGAGGGCGAAAGGGCATCCATGACGGCGCGCTCGTCGATCCGGTCGTACCAGACCTCGAGGCTGGCCATCGTGGCGTAGCGCGCGATGCGCTCGCGGTAGGAGCTCACGCAGGCGATGGCCGCGTCGGCCGCCTGTTCCTTGTCGCCGCCCATGAACCGTACGGCGACCGCAGCGCTGGCGGCCAGCCGCTTGAGGTCCCATTCCCAGGGCGCGGGGAAGACCTCGTCGAAATCGTTGATGGCGAAGACCAGCTCGCGCTCGGCGGAACCGAACACCCCGAAGTTCGACACATGCATGTCGCCGCAGGCATTGACGAAGATGCCGGTGACCGGCTGCGGCGCCAGGTCCGCCGCCATGACCGCGGCCGACCCGCGCAAGAAGGCGAACGGCGAGGCCAGCATGCGGGCGAAGCGGACGGGGACGAGTTTCGGTGCCCGCGTCTCGTTCTGCTTTTCCAGAATCGCGATGGGATCGAGCCGGTCGGGTCCCGGGCGCCATTCGGCGTGGGCTTTGCGTGAAACCTTGTCCCGCAAAGCCTTGCCGGCCTCCATGCGTTCGGCGACCGTGGGCCGGTGTGCGGTGAAGCTCTTCAGGACGGCTCCCGGCTCGGTCAGGGCCAGAATCTCCGCGAAAGAGCGATCGAGCGTCGGACGCTCCGTAACCTTGGGCATAGGTCCCCCTCACGAAAGCACGGTCCGGTAGCATACCCGTATACGGAGACGATGCGAATCCATCAGTCCTGACGGCAACATGCCTTGCAGGGCGCGGGTCCGCCGCATGTTCGGATGCTGTGCGCTGGCCGAAGCCGTGCGCAAGCGTCGGGGAGCCTGCTATGAGCCACCACGATCTTCGACCAAGACCATGCCTACAGTTGCGGCTTTCCTGCGCAAGGCGA
>CADECW010000041.1:48697-52728 GCA_902825855.1 uncultured Rhodospirillales bacterium
CCACGATCTTCGACCAAGACCATGCCTACAGTTGCGGCTTTCCTGCGCAAGGCGATCAGCGCGGAATACTCTGGCGAGTTGTAGTATGCCCGGGCGGCAGCCATATCGGGCCACTGAGTGACGACCAAAACTTTCGGATGCCAGTCGCCTTCCAGCACTTCATGTTTTCCACTCGCGACAAGCTTGCCGCCGAACTTCTCGAGCAATGGGTGGGATCGGCGTCCGTACTCCCGGAAGACCTCGCGGTCGGTGATTTCACCGTGGGCGATGATGTATGCAGGCATGTCGCGCCCCCTTTGTTCGGACGCCGGCATCGTTTCATGCGGGCGCCGGGCAGTACAGGACGGTTGAAGGCGCTGCCAATCGAGTCGCTGGGCACGCTCTTATGCCGTGAGTCTCAGTCCAGGCATCGGCCGCACGGCCACGGTCAAATCCAGCCCGGGAAAAAGCACGGAAGCCAGCGCCTCAGGCGCTTCATCAGCCACTTGTGAAGGAAGCGACGAGCGCATCGACTTCCTTCTGATCGGGACCCTTGCAGCGCGCATTGACGCGCGGACCCGTGGCGTACCCGATCCACAGCACAATCTCGTTCGGCCGCGGCGCGTCGTGGATCAGCACCGGCGTCGAATCGAAGGCATCGAGATCCCAACCATCGTCAAGTGGGCCATAGATCAGGTCGACGGTCGTGCCCGGCGGGCCCACCTTGGCGTGGCCCGGAATGATGACGCGACCACGCCTGATCGCGCGGCGCATCGCCATGCCGAGTCTGGGATGAATCATCGCAGCGCCATGCTCGAGGTCACCTCCGATGCCGACCAGCGCCGCCTTGGTATAGGCACGTAGTTGCGCCGGACTCGCGCCAAGTGTCGCCAGCGCCGTCTTGGTAAGCGAAGCCCCGAGCTCGAGCGAATAGTCGACCAATGGTTTAAGGTCGCTTCCGGCTGGCTTGCCGGCGAGTGGATTCTCGAACACCGCGGCAATGGCGACGCGTCGCAGCGGCGGGCTTGCGGGCGCGCCGTACTCGCTGTTGATCTCTTCAACGAGAGTGACAGTCTTGCGGATAGTCATGATGTGCTCGCTCTTTCAGCTCTCTCGGTGCCAAGCAGATACTATCGGTTCAAGTCACTTGGACAAGGGTCGGCGGATCGGCCAGCGCCCCGACTGGCCTCATCTTCACTTCCTGTATGGATCGGAAAGTGCCAGCACTCCTGCGAAGTCCGATCACCTATGCGGATTGATCGATTGCCGGTGTGTGCATGCGCGCCTAGCCTTTGAGAAAGTCAGTGGACTGCGCGGCTTTGCGCCATCATGAGGCGCTGACGCGACTGAAGAACCTGGACGGCATGCGGCCGCGCTAGCCGCCTGTCGGCACACTGGGAGGCAAGCATGGCCCTCCGGAAGGTATTCGCCGCGATTGCCGTCGCGGCAGCCAGCTTGCTGGCTTGGCCTGCGACGGCGCAGACGAGCGCCGCCGCAGTCACCAGCCCGTGGACTTTCACCTTTGCCCCCTACGGCTGGCTCACCTTCATGAGCGGCACCCAGACCGTGGCGGGCCAGAGCACTGCGGTGAATACCAACGCCTTCGAAATGTTCGCGCAAAGCCAGTCGCTGATCTCGCTCATGGCCTATGCCGAGGCGCGCTATCAGGACCGGCTCGGCCTGTTCATCGATGCGGTCTATGCCAACCTGACGACCGGCACGTCGGCGACGCGCGGCTTCTTCCTGCCGGGCATCAGCGGCAGCGCCATCACCTCGGCTTCGATCAACTACGAATCGCTCACGCTGCAATTCGGCGCGGCCTATGAAGTCGCGAAGGTAGGGCGCGATCGCAGCGCCGAAGGGCCGGGGTTGGCGGGCGTCGGCCAGACCGCGTTCGACGTCGTGGTGGGTGGCCGCTGGTGGTACCAGCGCATCGACATGACGCTCAATTTCTTCGGCACCGTCACCGTGAACACGCCGAACCTCCAGGTCTCCGCAAACCGCAGCCAGGTCGTCGCCAGTTCCGGCACCATCGGCTGGGTCGACCCTCTGGTCGGCTTTCGTGTCCGCCATCACCTGGCGCCGGGGCAGCATCTCGCGCTCGAGGCCGACCTGGGCGGCTTCGGCATCGGCAGCCGCATCTCGGGCGAGGCGCAACTCGCCTACAGCATGGAGTTCGGCAGCGCCATCGGCGTCAACTGGGCGGGCGTGATCGGCTACCGCGCGCTCTACGTCGACTACACTCAGGGCTCGGGCTCGTCGTTCTTCGAAATGAATCTGCTGCAGCATGGACCTCTGCTGGGCGTCCGCGGCAGGTTCTAGAGGAAGTCACGCCATGTCGATACTCGACCTCTTTGCCTGGATCGTGCTCGCCATCCTCGTGGCGAGCGCAGTCGCGATGATCTTCATCGCCGGGTCGCTGCCCGGCCACATCGCCAGGACACGCGGCCATCCGTGGGCTCAGGCGGTACGTATGGCAGGCTGGATCACGCTGTTCTTCGGCTTCGTGCTGTGGCCGATCGCGCTGATCTGGGCCTATGTCGACGTTCCGGCGCCGCGCCGCGGGAGCGACTGGCGATGATCGTCGCCATCTTCAACGTCTACCTCGTGGTCCTGTTCGCGCTGGTGAAACTCAGGATCGTGCCGTTCAACCTCTTCTGGAAGATTTCGCCCGCCATCGTGATGGTCGTGCTGCTGGTCGGGTTGTTCGTTCCCATGGGCTGGGGCGCACCTTCCGGGCCCGCCATGGTCATCCGCTACTCCGTGCCGATCGTTTCCGATGTGGCTGGGGAGGTCGTCGAGGTCCCGGTCGAGGCGAACAAGCCGATCAAGGCGGGCGACGTGCTGTTCCGCATCGATCCGGTGCCCTTCAAGTCGCAGGTCGACGCACTCACCGCCCAGCTCAAGCTCGAGGAGCTGCGGCTCTCCCAGATGACGGAACTCGCGCGCACGCCGGCGGGTCGGGCGTTCGACGTGCAGCAGCACCAGGCCGGTGTCGAACAGCTCAAGGCGCAGATCGTTGGTGCCCAGTGGAACCTCGACAAGACGGTGCAGCGCGCGCCGGCCGACGGCTATGTCACCAATCTCGGCCTGCGCACGGGCGCGCGCGTGGCAAACCTGCCGCTGGCGCCGGTCATGGCCTTCATCGACACGTCCGAGACGATTGTCGGCGTCGAGATGGCTCAGATCGACAGTCGTTTCATCGAGCCGGGCCAGCCTGTCGAGATCGCCTTCAAGTTCCTGCCCGGCCGCATTGTCACCGGTAAGGTAGTTGCCGTGCTGCAGGCGCTGTCGAGTGGACAGACCCAGGCCTCCGGCGAGGCGACGATGCCGACACAGGTCCGGGCGGCGCCCTTCGCCGTGCGCGTGGCGCTCGACGACCCGGCCGTGGCCCGGAGCCTGCCGGCGGGCAGCGTCGGCGACGCCGCGATCTTCACCGACCGCGTCAGGGTCGCGCACGTTATCCGCAAGGTGTTGCTGCGCCAGATCGCGATCCTCAACTACGTCAATCCGTTTTGAAGGAGGCAATCATGTCGGACACCCGCCGCAACTTCCTCTTGGCTGGCGTCTCGCTCGCCGTGCTGGGGACAATCGGCCTGCCGACGTTCAAGGAGCAGGCCCAGGCGCAACAGACGCCATCCGGCCGCAGGCCCAACATCCTCGTCATCTTCGGCGACGACATCGGGCTTTGGAACCTCAGCGTCTGGAACAAGGGCATGATGGGCTTCCGCACGCCGAACATCGATCGCATCGGCAACGAAGGCGCTGTCTTCTCGACCTACTACGGCCAGCAAAGCTGCACGGCGGGCCGAGCGGCTTTCATCACCGGCCAGTGCCCATTCCGTACCGGACTCACCAAGGTCGGACTGCCAGGCGCCACGGTGGGCCTGCAGAAGGAGGATCCAACCATTGCCGAGCTGCTGAAGCCGCTCGGCTACATGTGCGGCCAGTTCGGCAAGAACCATCTCGGTGATCGCGACGAGTTCCTGCCGACCGCGCACGGCTTCGACGAGTTCTTCGGCAACCTCTACCACCTCAACGCCGAGGAGGAG
>CADECW010000042.1:0-2762 GCA_902825855.1 uncultured Rhodospirillales bacterium
CCTGGCGGTCGCGCTGGGTCATCGGGTCGATGCCGAGCGTGTGGGCGTCGGACGGAAGCGCGCCCGGACCCGACCCGAAGATGGCGCGGCCGCCCGTCATGTGGTCGAGCTGCACCATGCGCTGGGCGACGTTGTAGGGATGGTGATAGGGCAGGGAGATCACGCCGGTGCCGAGCTTGATGCGCTTGGTGCGCTCGCCGGCGGCGGCCAGGAACATTTCCGGCGAGGCGATCATCTCCCAGCCCGAGGAATGGTGCTCGCCGCACCAGAACTCGTCGTAACCCAGCTCGTCCAGGTGCTCGACGAACTTGAGGTCGCGGCGGAACTGCAAGGTGGGATTTTCGCCGATCGGATGATGGGGCGCGAGGAACGCGCCGAAACCCATGCGAGGCATGTCTATGCTCCTGTTCGTTGAGAAACGGGTAACATGCCGGGCCGGCGGGGTCGACAACCGGAGGGGCGAATGGCGGCATTGAAGGGCAGGGTTGCGCTGGTCACAGGCGGCTCGCGCGGTATTGGCCGTGCCATCGCAATTTCGCTGGCCGAGGCCGGCGCCGCCGTGGCGGTGAATTATCTCAGCAAGGCGGCAGAGGCGCAGGCGGTCGTCGAAGCGATCCACGGCCAGGGCGGTCGCGCGGTTTCGGTCGGCGCCGACGTCTCCCGGGCCGCGGCGGTGAAAGGCATGGCGGCGGGCATCGAGCGCGAGCTGGGGCCTATCGACATCCTGATCAACAACGCCGGCGTCGCCCTCAACCGCTCCGTCGACGAGCTCACGGAGGACGACTTCGACCGCACCATCGCGGTCAACCTCAAGTCGGTGTTCCTCTGCACCCAGGCCGTGCTGCCCGGCATGCGCAAGCGCCGCTGGGGCCGCATCGTCAACGTCTCGTCAGGCGCGGCGCGCGGAGCGGGTGGCGTCGGTCCGCACTACAACGCCTCGAAGGCGGGCATGGAGGGCATGACGCGCGGCTACGCGGCGCGGTTGGTGAAGGACGGCATCACGGTGAACGCAGTGGCGCCGTCGCTGATCCAGACCGACATGGTGGCTACGGTCGCTTCGTCGGCCTCGCGCATCCCGCTCGGCCGCTTCGGCACGCCCGAGGAATGTGCCCAGGTCGTCATGATGCTGATCGGCAACGAGTACATGACCGGCCAGACCGTCGCGTTGAGCGGCGGCCTTTCATTCCTGTGATACGCATTGTCGGCAAGGCGTTGTCGATCAACGTGCGCAAGGTGCTGTGGACCTGCGAGGAGATTGGAATTGCCTACACCCGCGCCGACGATGGTCCGGAGCTCGCGCAGAATCCCAACGGCCTGGTGCCGGTCATCGTCGACGGCGACTTCGTCCTGTGGGAGAGCAACAGCATCATCCGCTACCTCGCCAACAAATCGGCGGCGCACGCGTTGCTGCCTGTCGAGTCGCGAGCGCGCGCCGAGGTCGACCGCTGGATCGACTGGCAGGCGACGGAGTTCAACAGCGCCTGGCGCTACGCCTTCTCGGCGATCGTGCGCCGCAATGCGGCGTTCGATGATCCACGCGACATCGATGCTTCGAAGAAGCAGTGGGCGCGCATGGTAGGGATCCTCGACAGCCAGCTCGCGCGCACCGGCGGCCATGTCGCCGGTGCGGCGTTCACCCTGGCCGACATCCCGATCGGTCTGTCGGTCAACCGCTGGTTCATGACGCCATTCGAGCGGCCGACGTTCGCTCATGTCGAAGCCTACTATGAGCGGCTAAGCGCGCGGCCGGCCTTTCTCATGCATGGCCGCAACGGGATTGCGTAGATGACGCCGACCGAACGTCTGCTCGCGCTGTGGGATCATCTCGGAATCGGCACGGCGCACGTCGCCACGCAGATGCCCGGCGACATCGCAGGTCTTGCCGCGAGCTTCGGCGCGCGGCTGGCCGGTATCGTGCTCTGCGTACCGACGCGCCTCGATCCTGTTTCCTTCGGCGCGATGCCCGAACGCCTGCTGATGATCAGCGGCGATGCCGGCCTCACCGCCGACGTGACCTCTCGCGCCGAGGCGCGGCTGCCCGGATCGCGGCGGACCGTGCTTGCGGGTTACGATGCTCCCGGCTGGGCCGACGTCGTGGCCGACCGCACCGACGAGATAGTGCAGGCGATGTCGGGGTTCCTGGGGAGGCTCGAGGCCGACGTTCCGGCGAACCCGGCGCGCGAGGGGGTTCACGCCGGCATCTCCTACCGCATCGACGGTTCCGGGCCGGCCCTGATGCTGCTGCCGTTCTTCCTGGCGCCGTCGCAATGGGCGCCGGCGGTCGAGCGCCTGGCGCGGCAGTTCTCGGTCATCACCTTGGGCGGTGCGCATCTCGGCGGCGTCGCCACCCTCGAGGACCGCGCTCGCGCACCGACGTACCAGGCGATGTTCCGCACCCTGATCGACCTGATGGCGCCCAAGCCGGGTGAGGAAATCCTGGATGTCGGCTGCGGCGCCGGCTCATTGGATCGGCTGCTGGCGCGCCGGCTGGGCGAGGCGAACGCCGTCACAGCGATCGACACCAATCCCTTTTTGCTCAGCGAGGCGCGAGCTCTGGCAAAGGCCGATGGCCTCGACGGGCTGATCCGCTTCGCGCCGGGCAATGCCGAAACGCTGCCATTCGCCGATGCCTCGTTCGACTGCATCTTCTCCGTCACCGTGCTGGAGGAATGCGACGCCGACCGCGCGCTCGCCGAGATGATGCGCGTGGCGCGGCCGGGCGGGCGCATCGGCGTGATCGTGCGGTCGATCGACCTGCCGCA
>CADECW010000042.1:2862-51751 GCA_902825855.1 uncultured Rhodospirillales bacterium
AGCTAGACTTCGGCAACCGTCCTACGGAGGAAGCCATGCCCTATACGCTCGAGCAGCTGAGCAACGACATCCGCGCCGCGTTGAAGGCCGACGCCGGCGTCGGCGGCAAGCAGGCCGTCGTCAATCTCGTCTCGAAGGTCCTGCTCGACAAGGAGTTCGTCGAGAAGCACCTGCGCGCCGAGGACTGCAAGCCGCGCAAGGTGCTGTACGAGGATCCCGAGCTGGGCTTCTGCGTCTGCGGCCATGTCTACGAGAAGCCGGCGCACGGCGCGCCGCACGATCACGGTTCGAGCTGGGCGATCTATGGCCTGGCCGTCGGCGACACCGAGATGACCGACTGGCGCATCGTGCGCAAAGGCGACGCGACTTCACCGTCGCTGGTCGAGCCCGAGCGGACCTATGTGCTGAAGCCGGGTGACGCGCACTTCTACGATGTCGGCGTCGTGCATTCGCCCAAGCGCGATGGGCTCACCAAGCTGGTGCGCATCGAAGGCGCCAACCTCGATCGCATCAAGCGATCGAACATCAAGGCGGCGGACAAGGTCGACGCGTAGCGGGTCGTCATCCCGAGCGAAGCCGCCCGGAGGGGCTGCGTAGTGGCGCAACGTATTGTTGCTGCGTCGCTTTCCCACCCGTCATCCCGACCGGAGCGCGCAGCGCGAAGTGGAGGGACCTGCTCGTTTGATGCGTCGACAAGAAGAGGTCCCTCGACTGCGCCGGCCCTCCGGGCGGCTTCGCTCGGGATGACGGAGAATTTGCCTTCCCAGCGGGCGGCTTCGCTCGGATGACGGCGATACATCGATCAACCTTGCGGCACGGTCAGCGCGGCCAGGTTTGAAACGTCGTCGGTCCTGTCCAGCGACCACACGGCGTCGATCAGCGGCCGGACGTCGTGCTGGTCCCGCCAGCTCTTCGCCTCGTCCAAAAGCTTCTGCTCGATCTCGGCGTCCTTCAGGGGATTGGCCGAGGAGCCGCGTGCCGCATTCGTCGATGCGTGATGCTTCCTGCCGTCGGCGGTGAAGAAATCGACCTCGATGGCGATGGTTGAGATGGCGGGGTCTTCCGCGACTTCGATCCTGCGCCGCATCGCCTTGACGGCCGGGTCGTTGACGCAGGCATCGGTGAACTCTTTCAGGCCCGCCTTGCCCAGCACCAGCGCTGCTGCCGTGGCGTGCTGCAGGCTGACCTGCGCCTCACGCCCGGTTGCGACCTCGGGCCGGTTGGTCCGCTGCAGCAGCAGCGGATTGCCGCGTACGGCCACGCGCTCGACGACGGCGTCGGGATTCTGCCGGCGCCAGTCGAGCGCGCAGTCGAGCAGCGGATGGATGACGAAACCCGCCGGGTAGGGCTTCAGCGAGTTGTCGTTCACCTCCCAGCTCGCGCCGAGGCGGTCGAAGGCTTGCCAGTTGGGGGGCTCGCCCATGGCGGCCAGCCAGCCCTGGGCGCCGGCGATCGGTTCGGCCGGACCGGAAAAACCCTTCTCCGCCAGCAGCGCCGAGAGCAGGCCGTTGCGTGCGGCATTGCCGACGCTGACGCTTTTTGCCGGCCAGCCCAGGCATTCGCACAGGCCGCCGGACTGGGTCGACGCATTGCCCAGCGCCCACACGACCTGATCCGCCGTGAGGCCGAGCAGCTTGGCGGCGCCGGCTGCCGAGCCGAAGACGCCACAGGTCGACGTGATGTGCCAGCCTTTCGGATAGTGGCCGGGCGACACCGCGGCACCGACCCGGCATTCGATCTCGAAGCCCAGCACGAAGGCTGTCAGCAGTTGCGGCCCGCTCACGCGGCGCAGCTCGGCCATCGCCAGCAGGGCAGGCGCGAGCGGCGCGGTCGGATGCACCACGGTCGGCAGATGCGTGTCGCAGAAGTCGAAGACGTTGGCGCCGGCGCCGTTGAGGAAGGCGGCGCTCAGAGCATCGATGCGCTCGCTGCGGCCGATGACTGTCGCCTGCTTGCCGCCGGAAAAATCGGCCAGGGTTCTCAACGCGAGTTCGACCGGCTCGGTGCGACAGCCAGCAATGGCCACGGCGAAGAAGTTCAGCAGCGCGCGCTTGGCCGCGTGCCGCGCCTCTTCGGGAATATCCTCCCACTGCGTGTCGACAACGAAGCGGGCGAGGTTCTGGGTGATGCCGGCCTTGGGAATCATGATTCTCCTCAGTCGTCCTGAGCGTAGGCGAAGGACCTCATCGCAGGTTGCTACGGCACAAGCACGAGGTGTTTCGCGTGCTCAGGATGACAAGACGTCCTTCTCGTGAAACTCGACTCCGCGCGTGACGTCCGCGGCGCTGCCCTGGTATTCGACGCGGCGAAGCTGGTTGCGCCGGATCTTGCCGGAGATCGTCTTGGGCAGTTCCTTGACGAACTCCAGCCGGCGGATGCGCTTGAACGGCGCGAGCCGCTGATGGGTGTACTCCAGGATCGACCGCGCGGTCTCCTTGGTCGGGGGCGTGCCCGCGGTCAGCAGGATATAGGCCTTCGGGATGCTGAGCCGGATGTCGTCGGGCGTCGGCACGATGGCCGCTTCCGCGACCGCGTGGTGCTCGATCAGGACACTCTCCAGCTCGAAAGGACTGATGCGGTAGTCGGACGACTTGAAGACATCGTCGGCGCGGCCGACGAAGGTCAGGTAGCCGTCGGCGTCGAGGCTGGCCACGTCACCGGTGCGGTAGACCTTGTCGTTTGCGCCGGAGAGCCTGCCCTCGGCATCGGCATAGCCCTGCATCAGGCCGGCCGGCCGCTCCTCGTTGAGATCGAGGCAGATCTCGCCCTCGTCCGTCGGCATGCCGTCGGGATCGAGGACCAGGATGCGATAGCCCGGCATCGGCCGGCCCATCGCTCCCGGCTTGACCGGCTGGCCCGGCGAGTTGGCAATCTGCGCCGTCGTCTCGGTCTGGCCGTAGCCGTCGCGGATGGTGAGGCCCCAGGCTTCCTGGACCTTGTTGATGACCTCGGGGTTCAGGGGTTCACCGGCGCCGCAGACCTCGCGCAGGGAAACCTTCGCTGCGGCGAGATCCTCCTGGATCATCAGGCGCCATACGGTCGGTGGTGCGCAGAAGGTCGTGACCTTGCAGCGCTCGAGCACGCCCAGCAGTGCCTTGGCGCTGAACGGCGCCTGGTTGACGATCAGGACGGTGGCGCCGGCATTCCATGGCGCGAAAAAAGTGCTCCAGGCGTGCTTGGCCCAGCCTGGCGAAGAGATGTTGAGATGCACGTCGCCGGGCTGCAGGCCGAGCCAGTACATGGTCGACAGCGCACCAACCGGATAGCTGCGATGGCTGTGTCTCACCAGCTTGGGCTTGGCCGTGGTGCCGGAGGTGAAATAGAGCAGCAAGGGATCGTCGGCGTTGGTCTCGCCGTCAGCCTTGAACTCGGTCGGGCACTTGTAGGCATCGCCGAGGGACTGCCAGCCGGCGATCGGCTTGGCGCCGATGTTGACGAGCATCACGCCGCTGGTGTTCGAGAGGCCGGCGCACTTGGCGACCTGGTCCTCGTCGGTGACGATCATGCGCGCGCGGCCGCGTTCGACGCGGTCCGAGAGCTCCTCGGTGGTGAGCAGGGTCGTGGCCGGAATCACGACGACGCCGAGCTTCATGGCGGCCAGCATGATCTCCCACAGCGGCGCGACGTTGTTCAGCACCAGCAGAAGATGATCGCCGCGCCTCAGCCCCTGCTGGCGCAGCCAGTTGGCGATCTGGTTGGAATGCTTCGCCAGTTCGCCGAAGCTCAGCCTGGTTTCACGCCCGCTCGCGACGTCGACGATCCACAGGCCACAGCGGTCCTTGTTGGCCGCGTTCGCGAGCTCGGAGTCGAACCAGTCGATCGCCCAGTTGAACGGCGTCGGATCGGGCCAGCGAAAGCCCGCCATAGCCTTGGCATAATCGGCGCGGCTGGCCAGCAGGAAATCGCGGGACTCGCGAAAGCTAGGCATGCATTCCTCCGTTTCCTTCTTGTTACCCGCTCGCCGGGCTGCCTTCCAGCCTCAGTAGGAGTGAAGGAGTGAACGCGAACCTCGATGCTCCCGTCCCCGAATTCGCCAAATTGTCGGCGCCAAATCCATTCGCTGGTGTGGTTCAGACGGGAGATTCTACCGTGACGCATTTTGCCATTCCTGTTCGCATCGACAGCTTCGTGAACAACTATCCGCTTTTCACCAAGAAGCAGGTGGAGACCAAGGCCGGCCCCCGGATCGATCTCAAGTTGAAGGATCCCGGCGGGTCGCTGGCGGGAGAACTCGATGGCTGGGTCACCGGGCTCATCAACGAGAACATCAGCTACACGACATGCTGCATTCAGATGTCGCACGCCATCAACGCATCGTTCCTGCACGAGGATCAGACGAAGATGGTCGGCGAGCGGAGCTACCGGCGCCGGACCAATGGGTTTGCGATCAGGTCGGCAGCGAACCGGGTGTTCCGCTACATCGCCGCCGTCGACGAGATGAAGGATTTTCTCGACAACACCTTCGAAGAAGGCGTGGAGATCACGAGCCGGGCCGACATCGAGGATCAGCCGGGCATCGTGGTCTTCATGGGCCGGCAGACCTACGGTATCCATACCGAGATCTGGACCGGCGACAATTTCCACCAGGGCTTCATGCGGAACTACTTCGCCTCGCTTACCCGACCGAAGGTGTGGTTCTGGAGCATCGGCGATCCCGACCTGATCGACATCTGAGGAGCGCTATTCGCGCACCGGGCCGCCTTCGAGCCTGAGCGGCGCGTCGGTCGCCGGGCGCGTGGGTTCGTCGATCCTGAGGCACCCCGCCGTCAGGCCGTCGCCCGGCGCCTTGTCGGCTGGAGCGATGAACAGCGCGGTCAGCTTCATGTCGCCGGCAAGCATCCGCGCCTCGCTCAGCCAGCGCGTGGCGCGGATCGAGTTCCCACCTTTGTCGAGTCGCAGCCAGCCGCAGATGGTGGGACGCTCGCCGGAATTGTCGATGCGGACATAGGCCGTGTCGGTGCCGGTGAAGGAGCCGGCGTTGGAGTTGACGCGCCATTCGAACGGTACGGCGCGATAGAGCTTGGCGTCGTCCGCCGACACCTCGATGTTGCCGACATAGTCGGCCTTGGCGAGCGATGGATCGCGCAGCCAGCCCATGTGCACGGCAAGGCCGAACAGCAGCAGGGCAGCGCCCAGAGCCAGGATCGCCCAGCGCGGGATCGATGTCATGTCAGCCCAGGATGACGGTCATGCCGCCGTCGACCACCAGCGTATGGCCGCTCATGTAGGCGCCGGCGTCCGAGGCCAGCAGCAGCAGCGGGCCGCGAAGGTCGTCCGGCTTGCCCCAGCGATGCAGGGCGGTGCGCTGCTCTAGCATGGCGTTGAAGGCCTTGTTCTGCTGCAGCGGGACATTGAGCTCGGTTCGAATATAGCCCGGCGCGATGGCGTTGCAGGTGACGTTCGGCCCGTATTCGGCCGCCAGGTTCTTGGTGAGACCGATGAGGCCGTGCTTGGCCGCGACGTAGCCCGCCACGGAAGCGCGGCCGACGATGCCCATGATCGAGGAGATGTTGACGATGCGGCCGTACTTGCGCGCCAGCATGTGGCGGCCGACCTCGCGCGCCAGCATGAACTGGGAGACGAGGTCGGTTTCGATCGCGGAGCGGAAAGTGTCGGTCGAGGTATCGACGATGGCTTCGCGGTAGATGATGCCGGCATTGTTGACGAGCGCGTCGATGCGTCGGTGCCTGGCGATGATGCTGGCGACCTGTTCGCGAACGGCCGCTTCATCGGTGATGTCGAGCGGCGTTACCTCGGCCTTGCCGCCTTTGCGCTTGATGGCGCGCGCCGTCACCTCCAGCTCTTTCACCGTGCGGCCGGCGCACAGCACCGTGGCGCCTGCGGCCCCCAGGGTCAGCGCCATGTCGCGTCCGAGCCCGCGCGAGGCGCCGGTCAGCAGCACCACTCGGTTCTTCATCGAAAACAGATCGGCCATTCCCGTCCCGCGTCCTGCCCGTTTTGCCTTGGGGCCCGATCCTAGCCTATGAAAGGCGCCGGTAGATATCGGGAGGGATGAAATGGCGAAATCGGGCAAGGTGGCGATCGTGACGGGCTCGGCGACCGGGTTGGGCGCCTCCTGCGCGATCGACCTCGCGGAGCGCGGGTGGAACGTCGCCATCAACTACACCAAGAGCAAGAAGGAAGCCGACGAGACCTACGCGGCGGTCAAGGCGAAGGGCGCCGAGGCGATCCTGGTGCAGGCCGACATGGGCCAGGACACCGATTGCAAGAAGCTGGCGGCCGAGACCCTGAAGAAGTGGGGCCGCATCGACGGCCTGGTGAACAATGCCGGCACGACCAAGTTCCAGAACCAGGGCGATCTCGACGGCGTGACACCCGAGGATTTCGATCGCATCCTGCGCGTCAACGTCACCGGCCCCTACATGATGAGCCGCGCCGTCTTCCCGACCATGAAGAAGCAGTGGGAGGACAAGCAGGAGCGCGGGTCGATCGTGAACATTTCTTCGATCGCGGGCGTGATGGGCGTCGGCAGCTCGATCCCCTATGCCTGCTCCAAGGGGGCGCTCAACACGCTCACGCTCACGCTCGCCCGCTGGTTCTCGCCGTCGGCGCGCGTCAACACGGTGTGTCCGGGCTTCATCCAGACGCGCTGGCTGCTGGGAGGCATGGGCGAGGAGAACTACAACAAGCTGAAGCAGAGCCAGGAGCAGACCGCGCCCTTGCGCCAGGCCGGCACGCCCGAGCAGATGGCCGAGGCGGTGATGTTCTTCCTGACCAGCGCCTCCAACATCACCGGCGAGTTCCTGATCGTCGATGCCGGCATCCATCTCGCCAGCCTGCCGATGAAGGCGCGGTGACACTCATGAAAACCAAGATCACCGAGCTGTTCGGCATCGAGCACCCGATCATCCAGGGCGGCATGCATTTCGTCGGCTTCGCCGAACTCGCCGCGGCCGTGTCGAACGCGGGCGGGCTCGGCATCATCACCGGCCTGACCCAGGGCAACCCGGAAAACCTCGCCAAGGAAATCCGCCGCTGCCGCGACATGACCAGCAAGCCCTTCGGCGTGAACCTGACCTTCCTGCCGTCGGTCACGCCGCCCGACTATCCGGGCTATATCAAGTCGATCGTCGATGGTGG
Organism: uncultured Rhodospirillales bacterium; assembly: GCA_902825855.1. Classification (GTDB taxonomy): domain Bacteria; phylum Pseudomonadota; class Alphaproteobacteria; order Reyranellales; family Reyranellaceae; genus Reyranella. The sequence goes on from CADECW010000042.1 coordinate 9,964, forward strand.
CGTGAAGATCGTCGAGACCGCGGGCAACAACCCGCAGAAGTGGCTGCCCGCGCTCAAGGAGGCCGGCATCAAGGTGATCCACAAATGCACCTCGGTGCGCCATTCGCTGAAGGCCGAATCGATCGGTTGCGACGCGGTGAGCGTCGACGGCTTCGAATGCGGCGGCCATCCTGGCGAGGACGACGTGCCGAACTTCATCCTGCTGCCGCGCGCGGCCGAGGAGCTGAAGATCCCCTTCGTTGCTTCCGGCGGCATGGCCGACGGCCGTTCGCTGGTCGCCGCCCTGTCGCTGGGCGCCGACGGCATGAACATGGGCACGCGCTTCATGGCGACCAGGGAAGCGCCGATTCACGAGCACGTGAAACAGGCGCTTGTGGCGGCGAGCGAACTCGACACCCGGCTCGTCATGCGGCCGCTGCGTAACACCGAGCGCGTGCTGAAGAACGCCGCCGTCGACCGGCTGCTGGAGAAGGAGAAGGCGCTCGGCGCCAAGATCAAGTTCGAGGACATCGTGCCCGAGGTCGCGGGCGTCTATTCGCGCATCATGAAGCAGGGCGAGATGGATGCCGGTGCCTGGTCGTGCGGCATGGTCGTCGGGCTAATCCGCGACGTGCCGACGGTCAAGGAGCTGATCGACCGTACGATGCGCGAGGCCGACGCCATCATCAATCAGCGCCTGTCGAGTTTCGCGGCGGCATAGCCAAACCGCCTCGTCATCCCGACCGGAGCCGAGCGCAGCGAGGCGAAGTGGAGGGACCTTTTCTGTTGATGCGTCGACAAGAAGAGGTCCCTCGACTGCGCCGCCCTTCGGGCGGCTTCGCTCGGAATGACGAGAAGTTTGCTCGTCCACTTGCCGTTTAGGCCGCCGCCCGATCAGTCTCTTCGCGCGCCTTGGCGAAGGCCGCCGCGGCGTTCTGCACGTGCCGCGAGGCCAATAGTGCCGCCAGCTCCTCGTCGCCGTCGATCACGGCGGCCAGGATGCCGGCATGTTCCTTCCAGTCCTCGCGTGCGCGTGCGCGGCCGTTGATGGCGAAGGCGAGGGACGTGCGCTCGCGCAGGGAACGCATGATGTCGGACAGGACGGAGTTATGGCTGGCCTCGGCCAGCCGCTCGTGGAATTCGCCGTTCAGTCGCGCCAGTTGATCGGGCGAGGCGGACTGGGCGGCGGCATTGCCGCGCTTCAGCGTGTCCTGCAGGGCGGCGACGATCTCTGGATCGTGGCGCCGCGCGGCCAGGCGGGCGTTCAGCGCTTCCAGCAACGTCCGAACTTCGACGAGATCGGCCACCGTCTCGGCCGAGACGTCGGCGACACTGGCGCCGCGATTGGGCTCCAGCCGCACCAGGCCTTCGGTCGACAGTACGCGCAGCGCCTCGCGCACCGGGACGCGCGACACGCCGAGTTCGGCCGAGAGCCTGTCTTCGACCAGGCGTTCGCCGGGCCGGAGCTTGCCGTCGAGGATCCTGCTGCGGATCTGCTCGCTCACGACCTTGCTCAACGAAGCGCGATCGGTGGCCATGGGCTACTTCTTCAGGGTGGCCATGAAGGCCGCGATCCCGGCCTCGCAGCAGGCGATGTCCTGCTCGCCATTGCCGCCCGAGGCCGCGATCGAACCGACGCACTGGCCGTCGACGAAGATCGGGAAGCCGCCGACGAACACCGTGAAGCGGCCCTCGTGCTGGGTGAAGATGCCGAAGGCTTCTTCGCCAGGATATGCGTTCTTGTAGTTGTCGGTGCGCTTGCGATGGCCGGCGGCGGTGAATGCCTTGTTCATGGCGATCTGCACGCTGGTCACCTTGCCGCCGTCGAGCCTTCGCAGCGCGATCGGATAGCCGGCATTGTCGGCGACGCAGAGGACCTCGGGCACGCCGATTTCCTCTGCCTTCCTCTGCGCCGCGTCGAGGATGGTGTGCGCCTCCTCGAGCGTCAGGGTCTTGTAGGTGTGCACTTCGATGTCCGGATCAGGCCGCCAGCTTCTTGCCCTCGGCCTCGGCGATGAACTTGCGATAGACGCCGTCGAGATAAAGCCGGCGCATCATCGTCGCCTCCTTGACCAGCCGCACGCAGGTCTCGCGCTGCTCTTCGGTGGCGGCGTACTTCTCGACGATCTCGAAACCCTTCTCGCCATGCTCGAGGTCGGCGACGATGTGGATCGAGAAGAAGGTGACCTCCTCCTCGCTGAAGCCGTACTTCTCGAGCAGGGGCGGAGTGGTCTTGCTGTAGATCTTCGGCACCTGGCTCTCGAGGCCGATCAGCAGGCCCGACAGCGCCTCGACGAACGGCTTGCGCGACTGCACCGCGCACCAGCTTTGCAGGCCGAGCGTCTCGGGCAGGAGTTCGCTGTCGAGCTGCGCGTTCAGGATCTCCTCGCGCTTCATGCCGCAGGTCTCGGCGAACTCAAGCAGCAGGTCGGAATGGCGCACCGGCGCCGCGCCATGCATGCCGACGAAGCCTTCCTCTTCGGTGACGTTCTCCAGCAGGAAGTGCTGCACGTCCTGGTGTGGGCAGTTGGCATAGACCGCCGCGACCCACTCCGCGAAGTGGCTGACATAGTGATAGTGCTGCTTCACCCACTCGCCGAGCAGGCGGCGGTTCAACTTCCCGGAGGTCCAGGCCTCGCTCCACGGATGGACAGCCGAATGACGCTGCTCGATTGCTTCCTCAAGAGCCTGACGGAATGCGCTTTTGGCCATCACGAGCCTCCTCTGGCGTTTGGTGCTATATTGTATACAATCAGGCCAAAGGGAGGCCGTCAATGCCGGAAATAGCGCTGTATCGTATACAAATCTCATGAAATTCGAGGATTATTCCCAGGGGGACGCCTTCCAGGCCGAAAAACGCACCGTTTTCTCGACGCAAGCCCTGCCACTCTGCGCTGAAGGGCAAGTCGCACGGGCCGGCGATTTCATCTCGGCGACGGTCGGCGGCTGGGGCGTCGTTGCCGTGCGGGACAAGGATGGCGCAGTCCATGTACTGCGCAACGCCTGCCGCCATCAGAACATGCAGGTGGTAAGTACACCCGCCGGCACCTGCGAGAGCTTCCGCTGCCGCTTCCATGGCTGGACCTATGACCTGCAAGGGCGGTTCCTGAGCGCTCCGCCGCCGGTTGCGCCGAAGGATCCGCAATCACCCGACCTGCATCTGGCGTCGCTGCCGACGGCCATCGCCTCGGGCATCGTCTTCTTCAGCCTCGCCGGGCCCCCGGCGACGATCGATGTCGGCTCGTTGCCGCCATATGGCGGCACGACCATCACCGACATCGCCTGCAACTGGAAAGTCTGCATCGAGCACCTGCTGGCCAAGCACGCGCCATCGGCCGACTTCACCTGGGCCTGGCCGTTGCTGGTGGCGCGTCGCGCCGGTGCAATGACGATCGTCGAGCAGGTCGTGCCGCATACCTTCCTGCGGACGCGCCTGTTCACTCATGTGTTCGGCGGCGTTGCCGACGACATCAAGCAGGCAGCCGCCACCATCAAGCGTGACTGCGAGGCGCTGCAACTCGAACGAGTCGGCGGCAAGCCCGCGGCCGACGGTACGCTGGTGGATGATTTTCATCGCCGTCTGGCGGATGCCTACGCCCAGGATCTTTCGACGACCTGAACTTTCTGTCGCGCTCGTCGGCGGCAGCAAGATTTTCGCTTCGCATGAACTCCGCTCATGAAAGCGCGCAACTCTTCTCCATGGCGAGCACTGGGCGAGCGGCCAACATTGAGGGGACAAGCAGTTCAGCGGAGTTCTCATCATGAGCCTGCAGTCGTCCATCATCGCCAACCTGGCCAGCGTCCAGGCCGACATGAACTATCTCGCGCCGATGCTCGAGCGGCCGCGTAACTACACCTTCGAGCCGCCACCGGGCATCCCGCGCAGCAATACCGTCAACGAAGCCCATCGGGTAGCTATCCACGATGCCCGCCCGGTCGCCGACCGCGTCTCGCTAGATGCCAACGGCTTCGCCCTGGTCGAACATCGCAGCGCGGTGCGCAACTTCTTCGACGACGAGGAGGTGCGCCGCGTCTACTACCCAGAGGTCGAGCGCGTGGTGAAGCAGGCGACAGGCGCTTATCGCGTCCACATCTTCGATCACACGACGCGTCGCCGCGTCGATGGTGTGCAGGATCGCGGCGATGCGCCTCGCCAGCCGGTTCAAAGAGTCCACATCGACCACACCGCGCGCTCGGGCCCGCAGCGCGTGCGCGATCTGCTGCCCGGTGAGGCCGACGAGCTGCTGAAGGGGCGCGTGCAGGTGATCAACCTGTGGCGTCCGATCAAGGGACCGGTGCAGGATTCGCCGCTGGCGGTGTGTGACGCCACGACCATCGATCTTTCGGACCTGGTGCCCTCCGACCTCGTCTATCCCCATCGCGTCGGCGAGACCTACTCGGTGAAGTACAATCCCTCGCACCGCTGGTTCTACGTGCCGCACATGCGCGTCGACGAGGCGCTGCTGCTGAAGTGCTCGGACACCAGGACCGACGTGCCGGCACGCTTCACGCCGCACAGCGCCTTCCTCGATCCGACGGCATCGGCTGACGCGCCGCCGCGCGAGAGCATCGAGGTCAGGACGCTGGTGTTTCACAAATAGCCCGCTTCCCCGCGTGAGCCGCGGGGAAGAAAGGCTACACAGGCAGTTCGTGGCCGCGGCCTATGTTGCGGATGACCTCGCTGAGGTGCGGCTTTTCCTGCAGCAGCGCGCGTCGGTAGGCCAGGAGGCCGCGCAACAGGGCGCCGTTGCGCTCAAGCAATGTGTCGGCGAATTCGACCATGCGCGTGTTGGGCCAGCCGTGCTTGCGCATGCCCAACAGCTTCAGGAAAGCGATCTCTTCCTGGCCGGGCGCATGCTGGCACATCAGGATCGCCGCGGCAGCCGTCGAGCGGGAGATGCCGGCGTGGCAATGGACCAGCACGTGGCTGCCGGATCGGGCGTGCACGCGTTCGCCGAACTCCAGCACCTTGACGATATGCGCCGGTGTGCAAGCTTCGAAGCCTGGATACTCGGCCACGACGTCGTCGAAGCGGATCAGCTCATGGTCGATCGTCGAAAAGGAGTCGAGGGCAGGCGGCCTGGGCTCGTGGGTGTCGATGATCGAAAGCACGTGGCTGACGCCGGCCGAACAGTGCTGCGACAGCTCGGGGATGCCGCAGATCGTGACTCTGTGATCGGGGAGGGGCATGGCGGAGAAGTCTATAGCAGGCTTCTGGCCATTTGCAGTCCGACCAGGAAGAGGCCGATCAGGAAAATCCGGCGGAAGGTCTCCGGCGAGACCGCACGGCGGGCTTTCTGGCCAAGCCACACGCCGGCGAAGGCCGGTGCGAGAGCCGCGATTCCGCCCAGGAGATTGACGAGCGTGAACGCACCCTGGATCGCCAACGCCGTCGTCAGCGCGCCCATGATGAAAATGAACATGATGCCCAGGGCCTGCACGAGTTCGTGCCGGCCGATGTCGAGCGACTGCATGTAGGGCAGGAACGGTACGGCGGCGACGCCGGTGATGCCGGCCGCCATGCCGCTCGCCACGCCGACCAGCGGATTGGCCCAGCGCTCGGTGGCGCGCGAGACCGCCGGCCGCCACGCCGTCAAGGCCAGAGCGGAATAGACCACCAGGATGACACCGACCCAGGCGACAGCCTTGGGCGAGCCGAGGTGGCCGAACGCGACGGCGACCAGGAGCAGCGCCGCCACCGCCGCCACCGCCATGGTGCGAAACCGCGCCAGCAGCCGAGCGAAGTTGCCGCCATAGATGGCCTGCCAGATGTTGGTCGCCATGCTGGGCACCACCATCATGGCGATGGAATTCTCCAGCGGCACCGCGAAGCTCATGATGCCGATCACGACCGGCGGCAGGCCCATGCCGATTGCGCCCTTGGCGATGCCGGCGACGAGGAAGGCCAGCGCCGTCACCAGGATCTGAGTCAGCGTCATTGCCGCAGGGTGCCTTTCGCCAGCCGGTCAAAGGCCTCCCAGAAGAGGCCTCGCAGCGCGTCGGTCTCCATCATCACTTCGTGCTTGGCGCCGGCGATCGTGAAGTGCTCGCCGCGCCTGAGCCGCGCCGCCACCGGTTCGTGGGTGCGCGATTCGATCAGCGGATCCTCGCCGGCGCTGACCAGCATCAGCGGCAGTTCGATGCGCTCGAGGTAGCCTGGGGCCGACGCCGCCGTCATCGAGCGGACCGCTTGGCGCGCCCAGCCCACGGTCGGCCCACCCAGGGCAAGCCGGGGGTCGGCTGCGAACCACTGGTCGGTGAAGCGGTAGCGGCGCTCGTCGTGGGTGACGATATTCGCGTGGAACTCGCGGGCGAACACCACGAAGGGGCCGGTCCCGAACAGGTAGCGTTCGTCGAGCGCCGGCACCTCGGGCATGAGCATGAGCACCGACCGCAGCATCGCCTCGCGCTTCAGCGCCGTCATGGGCGAGCACAGGACACCGGCCGAAATCGGACCCGATCCGTTCTCAGCAAGGACGCGCATCATGATATGCGCGCCCATTGAATGGCAGAGTGCGAGGATCGGTCGTGGAGCGGTCGGAGCCACGACCTTGTCCAGGAACAGCTGCAAGTCCGCCATGTAGGTTGAAAAATTGTCAATGTGGCCCTTGCTGCGGTCGGCCAGGGCGCGGTCCGACAGCCCTTGGCCACGCCAGTCCAGGGCGTAGACGCAATAGCCGCGGCCCAGAAGCTCGCCGACGACTTCGGTGGCGTATTTTTCGATGAATTCGCCCCGTCCGCCGAGCAGGACGACCGTCCCTTCGGCCGTTCCCGACTCAGTTGCCGGGACGTTCCAGCAGGCGAAGCGCAGCCGGGCGCCGCTGGCTTGCAGGAAACCGTATCGCTCGGCCGGCCGGTAGGTTGCGCCCAGCTCGGCCGGAACGGCGGCCGGCGCGGCTGTCGGATCCTCGTCACTCACACGCGGCGTTTTGGCGAAGCCGGCGTCGAGAAGCCAGTGGAGATTTGGGCATTTTCGCCATCATCACTCGCGGTCTCTTTACCGATTCGCAGAGCCTTTGCTATAGATCGTCCGGTCGCCGCATCGGCTGCGAAGGGTCGCAGCCGAGGAAATCGGGCGCAAGGAAGCCTCCAAGAGGTCAGCCCACTGCATGGTTATCGGCTCGTCGGTTGAGTCGATCCGGCACGGTCCTTGCGTCGATGCAAATCGCCCGCAGGAAACATGTGACCGCGATCCCGACGAGAGCGTGTGCCAGCGGCGGCGCGCCGGAGCGATCGCCTCTTCATGATCCGTCTGGGATTGGTTCTTCTCACTGTCGCAGTCGCCACGATCGTCGGATGGCGCTTGCTCGACGGCCAGCTCGCCGCGGCTGACGTCGACGGTCCTCTGCATGGCGTAACGTACGCGCCGTGGGCCAAGGACCAGGATCCCATCGAGTCCAAGTCGAGCGGCATCCTGAGCTTCCTGCGCACCGCGATCAGCAACACGCCGCCGCCGGCGGTCAAGCCGCGCAAGGAGCAGATCGAACACGACTTCGCGATGCTCTCGGGCAAGGTCAACTATGTGCGCACCTATCGCGCCACCGACGGCGGCGACGTCATGCCGGAGGCCGCGGCACGCAGCGGGATCAAGCTGGTGCCCGGCGCCTGGATCTACAGCGCCAACGAGGCCAAGCAGCAGTTCGGCCGCGAGGCGAGCGAGGTCAACGCGGAAGAGACGCGCGCGCTGATCCGCATGGCCAACCAGAATCCGAGCATCGAGCGCGTGCTGGTCGGCAACGAGAACATCCTGCGCTGGGACGGCCAGAAGAACCTGCGCGACCCCAACGCCACCAGTCCGGCCCAGCTCATCCGCGAGATCAGGAACGTCAAGCGCAACGTCAAGGTGCCGGTCAGCACCGCCGAGCCCTGGCACGTCTGGCTGGAATATCCCGAGCTCGCGCGCGAGGTCGACTATCTCGCCGTCCACATCCTGCCCTACTGGGACGAGAAGTCGGGCGAGACCCCGCTGGAGTACCTCAAGAGTCGCATCGCCAAGCTCAAGGAGGCCGAGTACCTCCGCAACAAGAACATCATCGTCACCGAGGTCGGATGGCCGTCGAACGGCGCGTCGCGGCGCAGCCCCGGCACCGGCACGGTGAAGTACGCCACGCCGGCCGAGCAAGCCAAGAACGTGCGCGACATGGTGGCGTGGCTGAAGTCGCAGAACATCGACTACTTCGTCGTCGAAGCCGTCGACCAGCCGTGGAAGTCCTACGATCTCGAAGGCAAGGCGGGCGGCTACTGGGGACTGTGGAACGCCGACCGCCAGCAGAAGTTCGCCTGGACCGGTCCGGTCGAGCGCTTCCCGCAATGGTGGGCGGGTGCCGTGTGGGCGCTGCTGCTGTCGCTGCCGGTGATGTTGTTCTTCCTGTGGCGCTGGCCGACGCTCGGCATGCCGGGACAGGTGGGTTTCTGCAGCCTGGTCGCCTTGTCGGCGAGTGCGCTGGTCTATGGCGGCGTCGTCGCGGCCGGCAGCTACATGCTGGCTTCCGAGATGATCGGCTGGGCCGTGCTGGCGTTCTTCCTGGTCATAAGCCTTGCCATGGCGCTGGTGCAGGCGCTGGAAATGGCCGAGACGATCTGGCGCAGGCGCTGGACGCGCGAGGCGATGCCGGCGGCCGAGCTGATCGCCCGCCAGCCCGTCAACCGCATGTGGCCCAAGGTCTCCCTCCATCTTGCGATCTGCAACGAGCCGCCGGCGATGGTGATCCAGACGCTCGATTCGCTGGCCAAGCTCGACTATCCCGACTTCGAAGTCATCGTCATCGACAACAACACCAAGGATCCCGCGGTGTGGCGTCCGGTGCAGGACTACTGTGCCCAGCTCGGCGAGCGCTTCCGTTTCTTCCACTTCGACGTCATGAAGGGCTTCAAGGCCGGCGCGCTCAACTACGTGCTGACCCAGACCTCGCCGGACGCCAAGATCATCGGCGTCATCGACAGCGACTACATGGTGCGGCCGGATTGGCTGAAGGCGCTGGTACCGTACTTCGACGACAGGAAGATCTCGTACGTCCAGGCGCCACAGGACCATCGCGACTGGAAGGGCGACCGCTTCAAGGAGATGCTGAACTGGGAATATGCCGGATTCTTCGACATCGGCATGTGCCTGCGCAACGAGTACGACGCCATCATCCAGCACGGCACCATGACGCTGGTGCGCCGAGACCTCATGGAGGAACTCGGCGGCTGGGCGACCTGGTGCATCACCGAGGATACCGAGCTTGGCCTGCGCCTGATGGAGAGGGGCTACGGCGCCATGTATAGCCGTGAGCGATTCGGCCATGGCCTGACGCCCGATCACTTCGCCGGCTACAAGAAGCAACGCTTCCGCTGGGCCTACGGCGCCATGCAGATCATGAAGGCGCATGCCGGCAAGATGCTGAGCAATTCGACCAAGCTGACCTTCTGGCAGAAGTACCACTTCGTCGCCGGCTGGCTGCCGTGGTTCGCCGATGCCCTCAACCTGGTCTTCACCTGGGCCGGCCTCGCTTGGCTGCTCGCCGTCGTATTGCCGCCGCTGTTCGGCATCAAGCCGGTCGGCCTGCCGCCCGCCGAGTTCATCCTGCCGACCATCGGGATCTTCGTCTTCAAGCTGCTTTATTCGTTCGGCCTCTACTTCGACCGCGTGCGCTGCACCTTCCGCCAGAGCATTGGCGCGTCTCTGGCAGGTCTCGCGCTCACCTACACGGTGGGCCGCGCGGTGATCTACGGCCTGTTGACCAGCCGGCTGCCCTTCATGCGCACCCCCAAGATGGACGAGCGCCCCACGCTCGGCATGGCGCTCGGCATGGCGCGAGGCGAGGCCGTGCTGACCATCCTGCTGTGGCTGGGCGCGATCGTGCTGTGGCTGGGCGCCGGGGCCGTCAATATCGAAGCGCGTCTGTGGGCGATTTTCATGGTGGTGCAGTCGCTGCCCTATGCGGCCGCGGTCTACGTCTCTGTGGTCAATGCGCTGGAGCAGATGCGCCACGCCCGGGCAGTGTTCGAAGCTGCGCCGGCGACGCCCCAACTCGCCGGGCCTGCAATGCAGCCCGCACAGTAGAAGCGGGCTGCTTTTCCTTGTCGACACGCGCCTTTCGTCTGTTAGCGTTCAGCCATGCCCTCGGTTGAACCCGCCGGCACGGCGCTCTTCCTGAAGCGCTGGCTGCGTCGGCCCTTTGCCACCGGAGCGGTCGTGCCGAGCGGCCGCCTGCTGGCCGAGGCGATGGCCGCAACGACCCGAGGCGCGGTCGAAGGGCGGCCGGGCCATATCATCGAGCTCGGCGCCGGCACTGGCGGGGTCACCAAGGCGCTGCTGGCTGCGGGCATCGCCGCCGAGCGTCTCGTTCTGGTCGAGCGCGATCCCGAGTTCGCCACCTTCTTGCGCCGGCATTTCGATGGCCCGCGCATCATCGAGGGCGATGCCGCGCGCCTTCCGCGCCTGCTGGCCGACCATCGCATCGCGCCGATCGCTGCCGTCGTGTCCAGCCTGCCGTTGCTGTCGCTGCCGACCGAGGTGGTGAACGGCATTGTTGCCGGCGCCTTCGAGGCTCTGCCGCGCGGCGCTGCCCTGGTGCAGTTCACCTACGGGCCCAAGCCGCCCATCCCGCGCGCCTTGCGCCAGCGCCTGCGTCTCGACGGCGCGCACGGCAAGCGCATCTGGCGCAACGTACCGCCGGCCGTGGTCTGGACCTTTACGAGGCCGGCGGCGTGACGTCATTTGCCTTCGATGACGCGCTGCGTCGCACCATCTCCGATCACCTTGGCCGCTTCGAACTGCGGCGGCGCACCGATACCGGCGGCCTGAAGCGCGCCTCCGTCGCCGTCGTCGTGGTTGAAGCCGATGTACCGGGGGAGGCGGCATTCCTGCTCACCAAGCGCACGCCGCGCCTGCGCGCCCACGGTGGACAGTGGGCACTGCCTGGCGGCCGCGTCGATGCCGGCGAGACGATCGAACAGACCGCGCTGCGCGAGCTGCACGAGGAGCTGGGCGTGCTCGCCTCGACCGACGATATCCTGGGCACCCTCGACGACTATCCGACGCGGTCGGGCTACCTCATCGCGCCCGTGGTCGTGTGGTCCCCCGGCATCACGGTGACGCCCAACCCCTCCGAGGTCGCAGCGGCCTATCGCATCGCCTGCCGTGAGCTGTTCCGCGACGGCTCGCCCGAGATCGTGGCCATCGAGGAATCGGACCGGCCGATCATCCGCCTGCCGCTGCCGGTCGCCAACGTCAACGCCCCGACTGCCGCCGTGCTCTACCAGTTCCGCGAGGTCGCGCTCGCGGGCCGCGACACCCGCGTCGACCATTTCGAGCAGCCGGTATTCGCCTGGCGTTGAATGGGACGCGGGCCGTCGGTCCGCTCCCATCGTCCTGATGCAGTCCGAAAGCCTGCGCTCTCATCAAGACCGAGCGACATTGGCCACCATCACGGGCCGGCACTTCAGGAACACCGTCGTTTCCTGCTCCATCACCTGTTCGCCATGCTGATTCATCGTTACCTGGCGGATGCGGGCGATGCCGCGATCGGTCTTCGAGGCCGAGAGGCGCAGCTCGGTGATATCGGTGACCACACGCAGCGTATCGCCCGGCCGAACCGGCCGCGGGAACTGCACCTCGCCGATACCGGGTGAACCGAGGCTGCAGCCGCGGAAGACGCCCTGGTCGAGCCAAAGCCGTAAGGTCACCGCCATCGTGTGCAGGCCGGACGCGATCAATCCGCCGAACGTCCACTTCTTGGCAAACTCGGCATCGGTGTGAAAAGGTTGCGGGTCCCACTGGCTGGCGAAATCGATGATCGCCGCCTCGGTCATGGTCAGCCCTGCGCTGGTGAACCGGTCGCCGACCTTGAAGTCCTCATAGTAGCGAATGCTCACGGAACCGGCTCCATGCGGGCGGTGTCGAACAGCGTGAAGGCAGCGAGGCGGGATGTCCACGAAGGCCAGCGACCTCTGGAGACTTGCCGCGTGTCCATTCTGGCGGTGATTGTGTCGAGCGTGAGACGCCGTCATTGTCCGGCGCCTGTGCTAATTTCGGGCGCGAATGCAGTAAGGAGTTTGTCTATGCCGATCGACCCCACGCGACGGCAGACGTTGCGTCTGGCGGGCGCTGCCGGTGCCGCCGTTGCCGGTGCGGCGCTTGCGGTGCCGACCACCGCGCAGCCGGCCTGGCCGACCAGGCCAGTGCGGTTCGTCGTGCCGTTTCCGCCTGGCCAGGCCGCCGACATCTTCGCCCGCCTGATCGCCGAGAAGCTGACCGACGTGTGGAAGCAGCAGGTGGTGGTCGAGAACAAGGCAGGCGGCAGCGGCATTCCCGCTACCGAGTACGGCAAGAACGCGGCACCTGACGGCTACACGTTGATGGTCGTCTCGAGCGGTACCTTCGGCGTCAATCCGAGCCTCTACCCCGACCTGCCGTATAGGCCGCTGGTCGACTTCCTGCCGATCACCAACATCTTCCTGGTGCCGCTGGTGATCGTGGCGCACCCGAGCTTCGCGGCCAACACGCTTGGCGAGCTGATCGAACTCGCGCGCAAGGAGCCCGGCCAGCTGTCCTATGCTTCGGCGGGGCCGGGCACGTCGCAGCATCTCTCGATGGAACTCTTCAAGATGCGCGCAAAGCTCGACATCGTGCACGTGCCCTACAAGGGGAGTGGCCCGGCGATGGCCGACCTGCTTGGCGGTCACGTCAAGCTGATGATGGACAGCACGGCGTCCGCACTCGGCCCCATTACCGACAAGCGCATCAAGCCGCTGGCGGTCACCACGGCGCGCCGCGCGCCGCCGCCTCTCGACTTCATTCCGCCCATAGCCGACACACTGCCGGGCTTCGACGCCGCCGGCTGGTCGGGGCTCGCTGCACCCGCGCGCACGCCGCTCGAGATCGTTGCCAAGGTGAATCGCGATGTGAACACACTCTTGCAGGATGCCTCGGTAGCCCGTGAGATCGAACGCCGCGCCGGCCTGCCGGCACCCGGTTCGCCAATCCAGTTCGCCGAGTTCATCAAGAAGGAAATCGACACCTGGGGCGAGGTGGTGCGGGCAACGGGAACCAAGCCAGGAACATGATGGGACGCTAGTCTCCGGCCCGCTACAGCCCGACCGTCCGCAGAGCATAGATCAGCGCGACCACCAGCGCGCCGATGAACACGGTCTGTGTGATCAGGAGCATCACCGGTGCCACTCCGATGCGGGCCAGGGCCAGCAGCGATGTCTTGATGCCGAGCGCCGCGATGGCGGTGATGATCAGGAACGAAGAAATGTCGGCGACGGCGGCCTTAACGCCGGGCGGCACGACACCCGCCGAGTTGAGCGCGGCAAGTGCCAGGAAGCCGAACAGGAAGACCGGCGGCGAGGGCCGGGCCTCACCCGCGTTCTCGCCGGCGCGCGCCACCCACCAGGCGATGCCGGCGATCGCAGGCAGCAGGAAGGCCACGCGCAGAAGCTTGGTGATGATCGCTTCGGTGAGAACCTGGGGGCCCATGGTCTGGCCCGCGCCTGCGACCTGTGCGACGTCGTGAATGGCGCCCCCCAGAAACACGCCCATCTCGTGCAGCGAGTAGCCCAGCACCGGCTGCAGTGTGGGGTAGATCACCATGACCACGGTCGACAGGAAGTTCACGCCCATCACCGTGAAGGCCAGGTCGCGATCCGAATTGGCATGCTTGGGCAGCACCGCCGAGGCCGCCATTGCCGCCGCGGCTCCGCACACGCCCGTGGCGCATCCGGTCAGCAGGCCGAAATCGCGCGTGAGCCCGAACAGCCGCGCCACCCAGGCGCCGAACACGATGGTGCAGGAAACCGCGGCCAGCGCGATCAGCACTGGCAGCGCACCGCCGTCGACGAGCTGCCCGAAAGTCAGCCGCGCGCCATAGAGCGCCACGCCGACGCGCAACAGCGTACGACCGGCGAACTCGATACCGGGTTTCAATACGGCGCGGTCCGACAGCGGCTGCAGCGCCATGCCGATCACCAGGGTGAGGATCAGCGGCGGAATCCATACCGCGCCGACGCGCAGAAAATTCTGCTTGTCGGCGACGAAGGCAATGGCGGCGATGACGGCGCAGAGCGCCACGCCGGGTGCCACGCGACGCAGATTGTCGGGCGCCCAGAGACGGACGATCTCGACGGCGACGGCGCTGCTACGCATCAAGGATGGCGACGAGCTGGCCTTCGTCTATCGCCTCGCCTTCGCTGACCCGGATTTCCTTGATGGTGCCGGCGCGCGGCGAGAGCACGGGGATCTCCATCTTCATCGATTCCAGGATCATGATCTCGCTGTCGGCTTCGACCCTGTCGCCGGGTTTGGTCTGGATCTTCCACACATTGCCCGCGATTTCCGACTTTACGTTGACAACGGCCATGGCCGACTGATCTCCGCTGCGATGCTCAGGGGTTCTTTTCGGCCACGGCAAGGGCGAAGGCAAGCGCCGACCGGCCCTGCCGGGCGCCGAGCCGATATGCGGCCTCGTTCACCTCCGACAGAAAGCCGTCGAGCAGGGTGGAGCGGCCATCGCCGATGCGCGCCGACATCGTCGAAACCGTGGCCGCGGCAATGTCGACCCGGTCGAGAATGGGAAGCCCGGCGACGCCCGCGTGGTCCATGCCGAAGCCGGCGTCGTTGAACAGCACCAGGCGCGGTCCGAACATGAGAGCCGTTTCGCCGGCCGGCACGCCGCCATGGCTGCCGCTCGACACCACCTTGCCGCGATCGCGGATGGTCGCAAGAGAGATCGAATCCACACACAGGATGCGCCCAGCCATGGTGCGGGATTCAGTGAGCGGCGCGGGCTCGGGATGCGGCCAGGGCGCTTCCATCAGGAGGTGGGCCGCCTCGGCCACGCTCTGGCCCGGCTTGACGCCGCACGATTCAGCCAGCGGATTGGCGCGGCCGATGATACCGCGCTTCAGCATGTCGTCGCCGTCGCCGATGCGCGCGCTGCCGCTCAGGACCGCTGCCATCGCCATGCCTTGAGTCTCGGCCCACGCCAGGCCGCTGACACCGGCTTCGTCGCGGCCGATGCCGGCATCGTTGTGGATGGCCGCCCGGACCCCCGCCTTGGCCGATAGATAGGCGGCATAGACCGCGCCGTGCGAGCCGCCCACCACCACTGCACCGTCGGCGGCCGGCGGCAGCTTGGTGACGCTGGGTACGGCGAGGATGGAAACGGTCATCGCGACAGCCTTCCGATGAACGGTCTATATCTTCGCGCATGACCGAAGGTGCCCCGAAAGGACCCTGCCCATGCGGACGACCGCCCGCGCTCTGCGTTTGTCCGGCCACACCTGTCGTCGACAACAAGGTGGCGGTTCTTATCTTGCAACATCCACAAGAGCAGGACCGCGTGTTGGGCACGGCTCGATTGCTGACGCGCTCACTAGCCGACGCTCGGGTCTCAGTGGGGCTGTCATGGCGCAACCTTCGCCATGCATTTGAGAGGGGAAATGAACAACGCCTTGTCGATCCGCGTCAATGGGGAGTGCTCTATCTCGGCGCCGCCAAGCCTGGAAACAAGGCAAGTCGGCCATGCAAGGACCCACTGCTTGCCATAGATCGCTACGGCGAACCGTTGGCCGATCAGAGTGCCGCTTTCAGCGGTCTCCAGGGACTCGTGGCCCTCGACGGGAACTGGGCGCAGGCCAAGGCGCTGTGGTGGCGCAATGCATGGTTGACGCGGCTCCGTCGCCTCGTCGTCGTGCCGGACGGTCCTTCGCTCTACGGCGATCTTCGCCGCGAGGCGCGGCCCGACGCCGTTTCGACCCTCGAAGCCGTGGCGTTGGCGCTGTCGGTGCTGGAGCGCGACCCGACGGTGCGCATGCGGCTGCTCACGCCGTTCCGCGAGCTGGTCGGCCGGGCAAAAGCCGCCGGAATTCGCGACTCCAAGCGGGATCGTCGGTCGCGTCGTTAGGCCCTATAGTCCAACCCATGATGAAGGATGGCGAGCCGCGGCCGGCGGCGATCGATGTCTTCGCCCTGGCCGCTCGCGACAACTTCGCGCGCTCGCTGGGCATCGAGATCGTGGAGGCATCGCTCGGCCGCGCGGTCAGCCGGGTCAGGCTCGAGGAGCGCCACATCAACTTCATTGGCGTCGCGCATGGTGGCCTGACCTTCACCCTGGCGGACGCCGCGATGGGCTATGCCAGCAATACCCATGGCATCGTGTCGCCCAGCATCGATTCTCATATCCTCTACAGCCTGGCCGCACGCGCGGGCGACGTCCTGACGGCGACGGCCGTGGAGATCGCGCGCACCAGCAAGCTGTCGAACTACCGGATCGACGTCGTGCGCGGCGATGGGAACCTGGTCGCCGCCATGACCGGCACGGTCTATGTCACCGGCAAGCCGGTCGAGGTCTAGACCATGGCGCTTGTCTCCCGTCACGAAGTGATCGTCGAGTGGGGCGACTGCGACCCCGCCGGCATCGTCTACTACCCGTCCTACTTCCGCTGGTGCGACCAGGCGAGCCATCGCTTGTTGGCGGCGGCCGGCGCGACGCACAACACGCGCGGCGGGCCTTGGACGGAGGGCACGCCCCTCGTTGCCGCCGAATGTGCCTTCAAGCGCGCCTCGCAGCCCGGCGAGAAGCTTTCGGTCGAGAGCCACGTTTCCCGGTTCGGCCGCAGTTCCTTCACCATAACGCACGTGTTCCGTGACATGACGGGCGATATCGCCGCCGAGGGTACCGAAACGCGCATCTGGGCGAAGAAGACGGATGGCGTACGCTCGCTGAAGGCGGTGCCGATACCCGAGGAGGTGAAACAGCGGCTCGGCGGCTAGCCGCTGCCTGCCACCCGCCGGCGTCTCGGTCGCCTGCTCCTAAGCCGCCTTCAGGATATCCGCCATCTTTTCGCCGACCATGATCGACGGCGCGTTGGTGTTGCCTGATGGCATCGTCGGGAAGATCGACGCGTCGGCTACGCGCAGTCCGTCCAGCCCGTGCACCTTCAGCTTGTCGTCGACGACCGTGGTCGGGCCGGCTGGGCCCATGCGGCAGGTGCCGATCGGGTGATACGCGGTCTGCGAGTTGTTCCTGATCCAGGTCAGGATCTGCTCGTCACTCTGTACAGACAGTCCGGGCGAGAACTCCTCGCCGCGGTAGGAATCCATTGGCTTCGCGTCGACGATCTTGCGCATCATGCGGAAGCCGCCGACCATCGCCGCCTGGTCGATCGGATCGGCCAGGAAGTTGAAGCGGATCGCCGGCTGCGCCTTGGGATCGGGCGAGCGGACGTGGATCGAGCCCAGGCTCTCGGGGCGCAGCTGGTAGCAGGCGATCGTCATCGACGGGAAATCCTGCAGCTTGCGCGTTTTGGGGTCCTTGATGGCGTAGGGTACGAGGTGCATCTGCACGTCGGGCGTTTCGAGTTCGGGCCGCGTCTTCAGGAAGGCGAGCAGCGGTGCCGAGGGCAGGCTCATGAAGCCACCGCCGGTCGCGAGATACTTCATCATCTGCGTCACGGCGCCGACGCCGCGGGCCATGTGGTTGTAGGAGACCCGCGGGTCCTTCACCTTCCAGATGATGCGGGCGTTGATGTGGTCGCGGAAATTCTCGCCCACCGCCTTGAGCTCATGCTTCACCTCGATGCCGTGCCGTTTCAGGAGTTCGGGCTGGCCGATTCCGCTGAGCTCGAGGATTTGCGGGCTGGCGACGCCGCCCGCCGAGAGGATGGTCTCGCGCGCCTTGGCCTGCACCACCTTGCCGTCCTTCTCGTACTCGACGCCGATGCATCGCTTGCCCTCGAGCAGCAGGCGCAAGGTGAAGGCGTCGGTGGCGACGTGGAGGTTGGACGAGCGTTTCATCGCCGGCTCGATATAGCAATGCGCGACGCTCATCCGCCGACCCTTGTAGATCGAGGTCTGAGTCTTGACGACACCTTCCTGGTCCTCGCTGTTGTAGTCGGGGTTGAGCTTGAAGCCCGCGGCCTTGGAAGCGGCGAACAGCGCATCGTAGAGCGGGTTCTGGTCGGGCACGGTGGACACCTTCAAGGGGCCCGACGTGCCGCGCCCGTTGCTGCCGTCGCCGTCGACGAAGGTCTCGATGCGGGTGAAAAGCGGCGCCACGTCGCGCCAGCTCCAGCCGCGGCAGCCCATCTGCGCCCAGGTGTCGAAGTCGAGCGGCTGGCCGCGCACCCAGACCAGGCCGTTGATCGAGCTCGAGCCGCCCAAAAGTTTTCCACGCGGCACCGGGATTTTGCGGTTCGCGGTGCCCGGCTCGGGTTCGGACAGGTAGCACCAGTTGGCGGTCGGATGCTCGATAAGGAGGCCGAACGACAAAGGCATTCGGGAGTAGGGATGGCTGCGCGCACCGGCCTCAAGCAGCAGGACCTTGTTGGCCGGGTTCTCGCTCAGCCGCGCCGCCAGGGCGCCGCCCGCCGAGCCCGCACCAACGATAATATAGTCATAGTCGGCCATGGCCCGAATTCCTCCCCTCACGCGGCGGCAATCGCCTATGCAAGCTTAACCCTGAGCCATGCACGAAGCTGGGGCAATATCGCCTCGACAGGCGATACGCCTCATGGTCCGATGATCGCGCCGTCGTTGCTGGGGAGACGGCCGGCACCTGTAGAGTGGGGAAGTAAGGCCGCATGCTGGCTCTGGTTCGTGTCGCCTTGAAGCGGCCTTACACGTTCGTTGTCCTTGCGCTGTTGATTCTTATCGTCGGTCCGCTTTCCGCGATGCGGACGCCGACTGACATCTTCCCGGAAATCCGCATCCCAGTGATCGCCGTCGTCTGGCAGTACACCGGCTTGCCGCCCGACCAGATGTCGGGCCGGGTCATGCTGCAGTTCCAGAGGGCGCTCACCACCACCGTCAACGACATCGAGCATATCGAAGGCACGTCCTACACCGGCGTCGGCATCGTTAAGGTCTTCTTCCAGCCGGGCACCGACATCCGCACGGCCAACGCGCAGGTCACGGCGATCTCGCAGACCGTCCTGAAGCAGATGCCGCCCAACATCACGCCGCCCTTGATCCTGAACTACAATGCCTCGACGGTGCCGATCATCCAGCTGGCGCTCGCCGGCAAGGGCATGTCGGAGCAGGCCGTTTTCGACATCGCCATCAATACCGTGCGCACGCCGCTGGTCACGGTTCCGGGCGCCGCGATCCCGTTCCCGTTCGGCGGCAAGTTCCGCCAGATCCAGATCGACCTCGATCCTGCCGCCCTGCAGGCGCGCGGCCTGTCGGCCAACGATGTCGCCAATGCGCTCGCCGCCCAGAACCTGCTCACGCCGGTCGGCACCCAGAAGATCGGCGGCTACGAATACGCCATCCAGCTCAACAACGCCCCGACCGACTTCCAGGCCCTGGCCGATCTGCCGGTCTTCACCGCCAACGGTGCCATGGTCTATCTGCGCGACGTGGCGCAGGTGCGCGACGGCAACCCGCCGCAGACCAACATCGTGCATGTCGACGGCGGCCGCTCGGTGCTCCTGCAGGTGCTGAAGAACGGCTCGATTTCCACGCTCGCCATCATCGACGGCATCAAGCAGCGCGTCGCGGAACTGCGCCGGACCCTGCCCGACAACGTGTCGATCGCCATCCTCGGCGACCAGTCGCTGTTCGTCGAGGGCGCGATCGGCGGCGTGGCGCTGGAGGCGGTGATCGCCGCGGTCCTGACCAGCCTGATGATCCTGCTGTTCCTCGGCAGCTGGCGATCGACGGTGATCATCGCCACGTCGATCCCGCTCGCCATCCTGGGCTCGATCGCGCTCCTGTCGCTGTTCGGCGAAACGCTGAACATCATGACCCTGGGCGGTCTGGCTTTGGCCGTCGGCATCCTGGTAGACGATGCCACCGTCACCATCGAGAACATCAACTGGCATCTCGAGCAGGGCAAGGATGTCGAGACCGCGATCATGGACGGCGCCCGGCAGATCGTGACCCCGGCCTTCGTCTCGCTGCTCTGCATCTGCATCGTCTTCGTGCCGATGTTCTTCCTCGAAGGTGTCGCCCGCTTCCTGTTCGTGCCGATGGCGCTGGCGGTGATGTTCGCCATGACGTGCTCGTTCATCCTGTCGCGCACCCTGGTGCCGACCATGGCGAACTACCTGCTGAAGCCGCATGCCGGGCACGGCCATGACAAGCCGCCGTCGCGCAATCCGCTGGTGCTCTTCCAGCGCGGCTTCGAGGTTCGCTTCGAACGCATCCGCGACGTCTATCGCGACCTGCTGGCGATGGCGCTGGCGCGTCGCGGCCTCTTCATCGTCGGTTTCATGGCCTTCGTGCTGGCGTCGTTCCTGCTGACGCCCTTTCTCGGCCAGAACTTCTTCCCCGTGGTCGATTCGGGCCAGATCCTGATGCATGCCCGCGCACCGGTCGGCACGCGCGTCGAGGAAAGCGCCAACTACTTCGCCCAGATCCAGAAGGCGATACGCCAGATCATCCCGCCTCAGGAGATCGCGGCGATGGTCGACAACGTCGGCATGCCGGTAAGCGGCATCAACATGACCTACAACAACACCGGCACGATCGGACCGCAGGACGGCGACATCCAGATCAAGCTCACCGAGCATCATGGCCCCACCGCCGACTACGTGCGCGAGCTGCGCCGCCAGCTGCCCGAGCAGTTCCCCGGTTTCACCTTCTCGTTCCTCCCGGCCGACATCATCAGCCAGATCCTGAACTTCGGGGCGCCGTCGCCGATCGACGTCCAGGTGAGGGGCTCCGACCTCAAGGCCAACTTCGAGCACGCCAACAAGCTCCTGGCCCGCATCCGCCAGGTGCCGGGCATCGTCGATGCCCGTATCCAGCAGTCGCGCTCCGCGCCGGTGTTCGCCGTCGATATCGACCGCACGCGGGCGCAGTATGTCGGCCTGACCACGCGCGATGTGACCAACTCGCTGGTCGTCAATCTCGCGGGGTCGAGCCAGGTCGCGCCGACCTACTGGCTGAACCCGGCCAACGGCGTGTCCTACTCCATCGTCATGCAGACGCCGCAGTACCGGCTGGATTCTCTGGCAGCGCTGTCCAATCTGCCCATCGCCGCGCCGGCGGCGAGCCAACTCCAGGTGCTGGGCGGCATCGCCGACGTGCGCCGCGACACGGCCAACGCCGTGGTCTCGCAATACGATCTGCAGGGCATGGTGCAGATCTATGCCGGCGTTCAGGGTCGCGACTTGGGCGCGGTGGCGGCTGACGTGCGCCGGATCATCGCCGAGCTCGCGCCCGAGCAGTCGCCGCGCATCCGCGCGGTCAAGATGCAGGGCCAGGTCAGGACCATGGAGAGCGCGTTCTCCGGCCTGTTGTTCGGGCTGCTCGGCGCCATCGTCCTGATCTACCTGCTGATCGTCGTGAACTTCCAGTCGTGGAGCGATCCGTTCGTCATCATCACGGCGCTGCCCGCGGCGCTTGCCGGCATCGTCTGGATGCTGTTCGCCACCTACACGACGCTGTCCGTGCCGGCGCTGACCGGGGCGATCATGTGCATGGGCGTGGCGACGGCCAACTCGGTGCTGGTGATCAGCTTCGCGCGCGAACGCCTGGAAGAGCTGGGTGATGCGACGCAAGCGGCTCTAGAGGCGGGCTATGTGCGTTTCCGACCGGTGCTGATGACGGCCCTCGCCATGATCATCGGCATGGCGCCCATGGCGCTTGGTTTCGGCGAAGGCGGCGAGCAGAACGCGCCGCTCGGTCGCGCCGTGATCGGTGGCCTGATCTTTGCGACGGTCGCCACGCTCATCTTCGTACCCGTCGTCTTCAGCGTGATCCACAGGCACCACGGCAAGACCGTGCCGGCTGCTTCCGGAGTTCCCAATGCCGCCTGACTCTCCCGCCCACGCTTCGCCCAGGCCGCGCCGCGGCGGCCTTGCCATCGCGGGCCTCATCGCGCTGGCGGCCGGCGGCTTCGTCGTCGCGAGCGGCCTGTGGAACCGCAACGCCAGCGAGGCCAAGCTCAAGGAGTGGACCGACACCCAGGCCATCCCGACGGTCAACGTCGTGGAGCCGGCGACGAGCGCCAACCAGACCACGCTCGACCTGCCGGGCCGGCTCGAGGCCTATGCGCGGGCGCCCATCTATGCCCGCGTCGGCGGCTTCCTGAAAGCCTGGCATGTCGACATCGGCGCCACCGTGAAGGCGGGGCAGCTACTGGCGGAAATCGAGGCGCCGGACCTCGACCAGCAGCTGCTGCAGGCCAAGGCGGCTCTTGCCAGTGCCCAGGCGGCCGAAGCGCTGGCGACGGTGACGGCCCAGCGCTGGCAGCAGCTGGGTGGCGCCAACACCGTTTCCCGCCAGACGGTCGACGAGAAGACCGCCGACCTCACCGTGAAGCAGGCCCTGACCAAGGCGGCCCAGGCCGCGGTCGATCGCCTCGAAGTGCTTTATTCCTTCAAGCGCCTGACGGCGCCGTTCGACGGCATCGTCACGACGCGCAACACCGATATCGGCGCGCTGATCAACGCCGATTCGAGCGCCGGCCTCGCGCTGTTCGTGGTCTCCGATGTCGCCAGGCTCAGGGTCACGGTCAGCGTGCCGCAGAACTATGTGCCGGCTGTCCGGATCAATTCCAAGGTGCAGATCACAGTCCCCGAGTATCCCGGCAAGGTCTACAGCGGCGTGGTCGATGCTTCCTCGCGCGCGGTCGACGCTCAAAGCGGCACCACGCGCATGCAGATCGTGGTCGACAACAGCTCGGGAGAGCTGATGCCGGGTGCGTTCGCCAACACCCGCATTGAATTGCCCGCCAACCTGCAGGCGCTCAGCATCCCCGCGGGCGCCCTGATCTTCGACCAGAAGGGGCTGCGCGTGGCCACGGTCGATGCCAGCAGCAAGGTCGTGTTGAAGCCGATCACCATCGCCCGCGATCTCGGTCAGGTCGTTGAAATCGCCAGAGGGATCGCGGCCGGCGACCGTGTCATCGAGAGCCCGCCCGACGGCCTCGCCGACGGCGATCAGGTGCGGGTAGTCACGCTCGCAAAACCGGCGGCGGCTTCTCGCTAGGTCTACGCCGGCAACGTTCAACGAAGAACCCCGCCCACTGGCGGCGGGCGGGGTTCGTTCGGGACATTGTCCCCTCCGTACAATCGGGAGGCAGGCCCTCCATGGACGATAAGGTCGCGGAGTTTCGGTGCCGCGTCACCGGCGACTGTCGGGTGGAGTCATGCGCCCCTCTCTTCCCCCGCTGCGAACGACCGGAGCGTAAGGCCCTGTTCGGTGGACAATCAAGACAGGGAGCCTGACCTAGCTCCCGAAACGGCGGGTCAGGATGGATCGAAAGAAAAGGTCCCTCCACTTCGCCTCGCTTCGCTCGGCTCCGGTCGGGATGACGGAAGTGGGCTGCTATATGCGATAGCCTTGAAGCGAAGGGCGGGGAGACGACGATGATCGACACGGAAAAGGGCAGGCTCGAGCTGTCGCGGTTCACCATCGACATGGCGGTGCGACTCGCGCTGATCGCGGGCGTCGCCTATGTCAGCTTGCTGCTGCTGCGGCCGGTAGCGCCGCTGCTGCTGTGGTCCGTGATCCTCGCGGTTGCCGTCTTCCCGCTCTACTCCTTGCTGCGCCGCCGCGCCGGCGTGCGGCCTTGGCTGGGCGGGACCCTGCTGTCGATCGTGCTGCTGGTGCTGTTGGTGACGCCCGTCATCCTGCTGTCGACGTCGGCCATCCAGACCCTCGAAGCCTATGGGCACATGGTGATGGAGGGCAACCGAGTGGTGCCGCCGCCACCGGACTCGCTCAGCACATGGCCGGTGATCGGTGAACGCCTTCATGCATTCTGGCTCGCAGCCGCGAACGACTCGCGCTCTTTCATCACCGGCCATATCCCGCAGATCGCTTCGTTCGGCCGCTTCATCGGCAGCATTGCCGCCGGAGTCGCCTTCGAAGTGCTTCAATTTGCAGCGGCGATTGTCGTCGCCGGTGTCCTGCTCGCCTATTCGGATCGGCTGAGTGTCACCGTGACCGGCCTTGCCGGTCGCATCGCGGACGCTCGCGGCCGCCACTTCGTCGAGATCGCCGGCTCTACCATCCGCAACGTCTCGCAAGGCGTGATCGGCGTGGCGCTGCTGCAGGCGGCCCTGCTGGGGCTTGGCCTGCTGGTTGCGGAGGTGCCGTTCGCCGGTGCGCTCACCTTCGTCTGCCTGGTGCTGGCGATCGTCCAGGTCGGGCCCAACATCGTCATGATCCCGGTCATCATCTGGGTTTGGTTCGCAATGCCATCCGTCACGGCGGCCATCTTCACGGTCTACACCGCGCCGCTGCTGCTGCTCGACAACGTGCTGCGCCCGATCTTGATGGCGCGCGGCCTGCAGACGCCGATGCCAGTCATCCTCGCCGGCGTGATCTGCGGCACTCTGGCGGGCGGCCTGATCGGGCTGTTCGTCGGCCCGGTCGTGCTGGCGGTGTTCTACGATCTGCTGCAGACCTGGATGGCTGCCGCACCGATCGATGAGAAGCGGTAAGTTCCTTTGCGGTTCAGCACCGAGTGGCGCATGCCCAGCGCTACTTCCGGAACAACGTTACTTGCGGATCTGCGTGAGGGCCACGCCGGTGGCCAGCAGCTTGTCGATCTCCGCTGCGCTGTAGCCCACTTCGCCAAGCACCTTGCGCGTGTCGGCACCGAACGTCCTTGGCTTGCTGCGCGCGGCCGCCGGCGTGCGAGAGAGCTTCACCGGGTTGCCGACATTGCGCCAGCCGTCCTTCTCCCAGACCATGCCGCGGTGCTTGGTGTGCGGATGCTCCATGACGTCGGGCACTTCCATCACCGCGCCCGACGGCACGCCATTCTGCATCAGTTCGTTGGCGAATTGCTCGCCATTGCGGTCCCGGGTCAGCGCCCGCAACTCGGCCTCGAGCTCCTCGCGATGGGCGACGCGATCCTTGTTGGACTTGAAGCGCGGATCGTCGGCCAGTTCCGGCTTGCCCAGCATCTGGGTCAGCTTGCGGAACTGCCCGTCATTGCCGGCGCCGATCACGATGTTGCGGCCCCTGGTCGGGAAGTTGGCATAGGGTGCCAGGTTGCCGTGACTGTTGCCGTAGAGCTTCGGCTTGAGCCCCGCCATGAAGTAGTTGGGCGCATGGGGCTGATGCAGCGCCACGGCGCTGTCGTACAGCGTGGCGTCGACGAACTGGCCCTTGCCCGAGCGATTGCGCTCGTACAACGCCATTAGGATGCCCATGCAGGCATTCATGCCGGTCGAGAGATCGACCACAGGCACGCCGATGCGCACCGGGCCCGCCTCGGGCGCGCCGTTGACCGAGACCAGCCCCGCCGACGCCTGCACCATCGCGTCATATCCCGGGAAGCCGCCCAGCGGGCCGTCGGCGCCGAAGCCCGACACGCGTGCATGGACCAGGCGTGGGAACTTCTGCGACAGGGTCTCGTAGCCGATGCCCCATCTCTCCATGGTGCCGGTCTTGAAATTCTCGATCAGCACGTCGGCCGTCTCGAGCAGCTTTTGCAGCACCTCGCGGCCTTCCGGCTTGGAGAGATCGAGCGCCACCGTGCGCTTGTTGCGGTTGATTCCCGCGAAGTAGGCCGAGATGCCTTCCTGATCGAACGGAGGGCCCCACAGCCGGGTCTCGTCGCCCTGCGGCGGCTCGACCTTGATCACCTCGGCGCCGTGATCGGCCAGCATCTGGGCGCAGTACGGCCCGCCCAGCACGCGCGACAGATCGACGACTTTCAGGCCTTCCAGCGCCCCCGGCATCTCGTTCCACTCCTCGGATTGGCTTGTCAGCCGGCGTTATAGACCATGGTCCGTGGTGTCGATACGGTCACGGCAGCGCAGAGAGGTGCCCATGCTCAGCGGAATTCACGGCCATCAGGACATCGAGCGCGTCGTCTACGGCAAGCCGGCGGGACCTGCCCTGCGCGCCGAGGCCGAACGCCTGGGCGCCAGACGCGTCTTCATCACGACCTCGAAATCGGTGGCGCAGAGCGCGTTGATGGCCGACGTCATCCGCGACCTCGGCGATCGCCATGCCGGCGTTTACTCCGGCATTACTGCCCATTCGCCGCGGCCCTGCGTCATCGAGGGCGCCAAGCTGGCGCGCGAAGCCGGTGCCGATCTCATCGTCGCGGTCGGCGGCGGTTCGGTGATCGACGCCACCAAGGTGATGCTGATCGCGCTGTGGCAGGGTGCAATGACGATCGACGCGCTCGACCTCTATCGCGCCGGACGGCCGAAGGAAGGGCACGCGCCGCCTTCGGAGTCGATCAGGCCGCCAGCCGATGCGGTCCGCATGATCGCCGTGCCGACCACCTTGTCGGCGGCTGAGTTCAATCCCTTCGCCGGCATCAGTGATCCGCGACACGGCATCAAGGAGAGCTTCGGCCATCGCCTGATCGTGCCGCGCGTCATCGTGCTCGATCCGGCCGCGACGCTCGCCACGCCGATGGACCTGATGCTGTCGACCGGGATCAAGGCGGTCGACCACGCGGTCGAGCGGCTGTGCTCGCAGCAGGCTCATCCCTTCGTGCTGGGCACCGCGACCGAAGCGCTGAGGCTCCTGACGAAGGCGTTGCCCGACCATGCAGCGAAGCCCGACGACATGCCGACGCGGCTCGACCTGCAGTTCGGCATGTGGCTGTCGATCGGCGCCGGCACCTCGGGCGTCGGCACCGGCGCCAGCCACGGAATCGGCCATGTGCTTGGAGCCGCCTGCCAGGTCCCGCACGGCCACACGTCGTGCGTGATGCTGCCCTCGGTGCTGCGCTGGAATTTGCCGGCCAACGCCGAACGGCAGAGTCGGGTGAGTGACGCATTCGGCAAGCCCGACGAGCCGGCGGCCGATCTCGTGGCCGGCCTGGTGAAGTCGCTCCGCCTGCCGGGGCGGCTGGCCGACGTCGGCGTCGGCAAGGACCGATTCCGCGAGATCGCCGAGAAGTCGATGCACGACCGTGCCGTGCTCAACAATCCTCGGCCGATCTCGCGACCGGCCGAGGTGATGGAGATCCTCGAACTGGCGGCCTAGCGGCTACTTCGGCAGCAGCTTCTGGACGTCTGCGGCCATCGCCGAGAGCGCGGCCTCGGGCGCCGCCGACTTGTCGACGACCGTCTGCAGGCGGTCCTTGATCGCCTGGATGATCTTCAGGTTGTTGTCTCCGGGGAAGGCGTACCACGCCGTCATCAGCGGCTGCTGGCTGAGCGACGTCAGATGGTTCGGCTTCTCGGCATAGAAGTCCTTCAGCATCGCGGGGTTGCTGGCCGGCAGCGAGTTGGGCGGCATGTAGCCCGTGCCCTTCACCATGATGGTCGCGCCTTCGGCTCCCGTGATGAACTTCATGAACCTCCACGCCGCCGCCTGCTTGTCGGGCTCGGTGGCGAACATCAGCGCCGAGGCGCCACCGGTCGGCAGCTTGGCGTTGGGACCGGGCACCGGGAAGCGTGCCGTGCGCCACTTGAACTTGCCGGCGACGCCGTCGTCGGCGACGCGCAGCAGCGAGGTCGATTCGGTCCAGATGGCGAGTTTGCCGGCGAAGAACGCCGCGCGGCTCGCCTCTGGTGTCAGGTTCGGCATGCCGACATCCTTGACCATGCGGCCAAGCAGCTCGATCGACTTCTTGCCGGGCTCCTTGTCGAAGGCGATGGCCTTCTCGTCGGCGGTCATCATGGTGCCGCCATGAGAGAAGACGAGGGCCTGCCACATCCAGTTGCCGGTGATCGCCCAGGAGTAGAAGAGCCCGACATTGTCGTCGCCCAGAGCGTTTACCTTCTTGGCGAGATCGAAGATGCCGTCCCAGGTCGTCGGGAAGTTCGCCGGATCGCCGCCCGCCTTGCGCACCAGGTCGTCGTTCACATAGACGATCGGCGTCGAGACGGCGAAGGCGAGGCCGTAAGGCTTCCCGCCGTAGGTGCCGAGCGCCATCATCGCCGGCGAGAAGCCCTGGCCCTGCCAGTCCTTCTCCTTGGCGATGAAGGGCGTGAGGTCGACGGCGATCTTGCGGTCGACGAACAGGCGCTGGAGGTTGATCGCCTGCAACGCCACGTCGGGAAGCTGTTTGGTGATTGCCTGCCGCAGCGCCGTCTGGGCGGCGTCCTCGTATTCCTTGTAGGCCGGCAGGTAGTTGACGGCGATGTCCGGGTTCTGCTTCTCGAACTCGGTCTTCAGCGTGACGAAGACCTTGTCGAAGATGAAGCCCAGCGGATACTGCACGTTGATCGTTGTCTTGGCCTGCGCCAGTGCCTGTCCGGCGGTGAGCATGACCAGCGCTGCGGCGCCGGCGGCCCATGCCTTGATGTGACGTCTCATGTCTTCCTCCCTCCGTTCATCACCCCTTGAGGCCGGTGAATGTGATGCCCTCGACGAAACGGCGCTGGGCCAGCAGGAAGGCCAGCACCAAGGGCGCGATGACGATGGTGGCCGCGGCCATCAGCGGGCCATAGGCCGTGCCTTCGCCGTTCAATTTCAGGAAGGCGATGCCCAGCGGCGGCGTGTAGAGGCTGTGGTCGCCGACCGCAATCAACGGCCAGAAGTAGTCGTTCCAGTGCGCGACGACGGAGAAGATGCCGAACGCTACCAGGGCAGGGATGGCGGCCGGCGCCATTACCGACCAGACGATGCCGTATTCGCTCATGCCGTCGATGCGGGCGGCGTCCAAAAGGTCGTCGGGCACGCCGAGGAAGAACTGGCGCATCAGGAAGATGCCGAACACCGAGATGGTGAAGGGCAGCACCAGGGCGGCGTAGGTGTTCAGAAGGCCGAACCAGTAGAACAGGATGTAGATCGGCAGCGCCGTCGCCTGGTAGGGAATCAGCAGGCAAAAAAGCACGGCGCCGAATAGCGTCGTACGACCGCGAAAGCGCAGTTTGGCAAGCGCATAGGCCGCCGGCACGTTGACGATGACCTGCAGGGCGAAGATTGCCGCCGTGACGATCACGCCGTTCAACAGGAAGTGCAGCAGGGGCACCTGGGTCAGCGCCTCGTGATAGTTCTCCACCGCGCCGAGCCGCTGCGGCAGGAGATGGAAGCGAGCGGCGAAGATCTCATCTTTGGGCTTGAACGAGGTCGCCAGCATCAGGACGAAGGGTGCCAGCATCACCGTCGTGCCGAGCAGCAACACGACATGGCGCACCAAGCGAAGCGGGCGGGGCAGGCGATGGCCTGTCATCGAGCCTGCCTCCGCCGGTCGAGCACGAACACGCGGATGGCCGACAGGACCAGGATGAAGCCCAGGAATACCACGACCAGCGCCGCCGCATAGCCGACGCGGAAGTACCCGAACGCTTCCGAATAGATGGTGTGCAGCAGGACCTCGGAGGCTTTGTTGGGGCCGCCGCCGGTCAGCACCGCTACGGTGTCGAACACCTGGAAGGCGCGTATGGCGGTGATGACGACCGTGAACAGGGTGACGGGCGCCAGCATCGGCCAGGTGACCAGCCGGAAGCGTGCTCCGCCGCGGCGGGCGCCGTCGACGGCTGCCGCCTCGTAGAGCTCGGACGGAATGGCGGTGAGGCCCGCCATGAACAGCACCATGTTGAACCCGACGCTTTGCCAGATGCCGATGCCGCACAGCGTGAACAGTACGATCTTGCGGTCGTTCAGGAAGTCCAGCGGCTGCAGGCCGAGCGCCTTCAGCCCGAAGTTGATTGCGCCGATGCGCGGATCGAGCATGAAACCCCAGACGATGGCCATGGCAATCAGGGTCGCCATGACCGGCAGGAAGTAGGCGGCGCGGTAGAAGCCTCGCAGCGAACCGTCGGCGTCGATCAGCAGCGCCGCTCCGAGACCGAGCGCCACCGATGCCGGCACGACGATGGCGACGTAGATCAGGGTGTTGGCGATGGAGATCGTCACCGTCTCGTCGCCGGTCATCTCTTCGTAGTTTGCGAGCCCTACCAGCGAGATCGCGGGCGCGCCGAGCTGGTAGTCGGTGAAGGAGAGCACGAACAGGCAGACCAGCGGCCCGACCAGAAAGACCAGCATCAGCAGCACCGCCGGCGCGGTGAGCAGCAGCACCGTCGGCAGGCTGGCCCTGCGGGCGCTCGGTTCAGCCATGGCGGGCGATCCTCTGCCCCTCGAGATCGAACAGGAGGAGGGGGCCGGCAGGCACGGCAACGCGAACCGCCGCGCCGATCGCCGTCGAGTCGAGGACCGAGGAATCGCAGCGCACGATCACCGGCGCCGGCGTGCCTTCGAGGGCGACATGCAGGAAGAGGTCGGACCCGAGATTCTCGCGATAGATCACCTGTCCAGACAGGCCTGACTTGTCTTCGCTGATGGAAAGCCGCTCGGGCCGGATCGCCGCCTGCAGCCTGGTGCCGGCCGGCAACCCGCTTCGCCGGGCAAGCATCTGCCCCAGCAGGTCGATGCCCGTGGCGGTGGCCACGGCAGGCATCACGTTGATTCGCGGCGTGCCGACGAACTGGGCGACGCGCAAGTGGCCGGGATCGCGATAGAGCTCGGCGGGCGAGGCGATCTGGCGCAACTCGCCTTCGAGGATGACGGCGACGCGATCCGACATCGTCATCGCCTCGGCCTGGTCGTGCGTGACGTAGATGAAAGTGGCGCCGAGCTGGCGATGGAGCTGGGCGATCTCGGCCCGCATGTGCACACGCAATTCGGCGTCGAGGTTGCTGAGCGGCTCGTCCATCAGGAAGGCCTTGGGTTGTCGCACCATGGCGCGAGCCAGCGCCACGCGCTGCTTCTGGCCGCCCGAGAGCTGTGCCGGCTTGCGGTCCAGAAGGCTCTCCAGCCGCAGCGTGGAGGCGACGGATCGCACGGCTTCGCCGATCGTACCGGTGATCCGGCGTACGGCGGGCACCACGGCGGCGCCGGGCAGGCGCTGCAGGCGCGTCATCCGGCGCATGCGCAGCGGCACGGCGATGTTCTCGGCCACAGTCAGGTGCGGATAGAGCGCGTAGGACTGGAACACCATGGCGATGTCGCGCCGGTCGGGCGGCAGGCCGTCCATCGACGCGCCGTCGATCGTGACCATGCCGGCGCTCTGCGGCTCCAGTCCGGCAATGATACGCAACAAGGTCGACTTTCCGCAGCCCGAAGGACCCAGGATGGTGATGAACTCGCCGGCCCGAACGTCGAGGTCGATGCCGCGCAGCACCGATGTCGCGCCGAATTGCTTGGCGATGCCTTCCAGGCGGACGGCGCCGCGCAGCGCGGGTCGCTCGATGCCCGTGATCTTGGGGCTCACGGCCTGCATCGAAAAAGCGGTTCGGGCGGCTCGCCGCGAAGTTCCAATTGCGAGTCCTCCCCTCTGCTCACGATCGGACGCCGCCGACGATAGCTCGCGTGCCATGGGTTGAAAAGAGTTCATTCTTGGGTCATCAATAGATTGAGCAGATTTCAATCGTGTGACGGGAGCAGGGATGTCGGGCAGGCAGCGCGGGAAAGTCGAGGCGTCCGAGGACAAGGCCTCGATCCTGACCCTGATCCGTCAGTCGCTGCGCGCGCTGCCGCCGACGGCGCGACGCATCGCCGCCTACATCGACCAGCATGCCAACGACGTGATCCGCATGTCGATCACCGAGCTCGCCGAGCAGGCCGAGGCGAGCGAGGGCAGCATCGTCGGCCTGTGCCGGCGGCTCGGCATAGACGGCTTCCAGGAGCTGAAGATCCTGCTGTCGCGCGACCTGGTCGAGCCGGTGCGCCTGATCCAGGAAGACCTGCGCGAAAGCGATTCGGTTTCCGACGTCGCCGAGCACGTCTTCGCCGCCCACATCGCTTCGCTGCAGCAAACCCGCCAGCTGCTGGCCTCGGCGGCGTTGACCAAGGCCGTCGACATCATCCGCAGTGCCCGCCGCATCGAGGTCTACGGCATCGGCAGTTCCGGTCCGATCGCCCAGGACCTGGCCTATCGCCTGCTGCAGCTCGGCCGCGACGTGAAGGTGGTGAGCGATTCGCACATCCAGGCAGTCAGCGCCGCGATGACCGATTCCAGCACGGCGGTGATTACCATCTCGCATTCGGGCAGCACGACGGAGACCGTTCTGGCGACGCGCCTGGCGCGCGACGCCGGCGCACGCACCATCGGCATCACCCGCCTCGGCAAGTCGCCTCTCGCGCGCTATTGCGACATCGTCCTGCACACGATCGCCAACGAGACGCGCTACCGGCCCGAGGCCATGAGCAGCCGCGTCGCCCAGCTCGCGCTCATCGACACGCTGGTCTCGTGTTGCGCCCTGGCCGACGCCCGCCGCTCGGTCGCCAAACTCGAGCTCAGCGCGCGCATCATCGCCGGAAAGCGCTTCTGATGCGGGCGATCATCATCGGCGCCGGCCGGGGCAGCCGGCTGATGCCGACGACCGAGAATGCACCGAAGTGCTTCGCCGAGATCCAGGGGAAGCGCATCCTCGATTGGACGGTCGAGGCCCTTAAGGGCGGCGGCTGCACCGAGATCTGCTTCATCGGCGGCTACCGCATCGAGGCCGTGCAGCGCGAATATCCCGACTTCATCTTCCGCGAGAACGTCGATTGGCAGGACAACAACATCCTGGTGTCGCTGATGTGCGCGGCGGACCTGATGGACCGGCCGTTCGTCACGGCCTACTCCGACATCCTGTTCACCGGTCGCGTGGTCGCCGACCTCGTACGCTTACCCGACCAACTCGCGCTCGGCGTCGACACCGACTGGCGTGAGCACTACAGGCCGCGCACCCAGCATCCGCCGCACGATGCGGAGAAGGTGATCACGCACAACGGGCGGGTCGAACGCGTCCATCGCGGCATCGCCTACGAGGCGGCGACCGGTGAATTCATCGGCGTGGCGAAGTTCGGCGCCGAGGGCGCGCGACGCTTCTGCGATTTCTATCGCCGCCGCAAGGCGCAGTTCTGGGGCCAGCCCTACCGTGAGGCCGCGCTGTTCCAGAAGGCCTACCTGATCCACATGTTCCAGGACATGATCGAGCACGGCATGGAGTTCGGTCACGCCGACACGCCCGGCCACTACCGCGAGATCGACACTCAACAGGACATGGATCTCGCGCAGACGCTGTGGACGCCCCCGACGTGACCAGGGCGCTGCCGTTGTTTCCCGCCTCGATCGTCGGCTCCATTCCGCGGCCGCTGATGGTCCGCGAGCTGATCGAGAAGCGCCTATGGGACGCCGCAGATACCGCAACCATGGATGCCGCGATCCGGTTCGTCGTCGCCATGCAGGAGCGGGCCGGCCTCGACGTGGTCAACGACGGCGAGTGGCGCCGGCGGTCCTACATCGGCGTCATCGCCGAGCTGGCGCACGGCTTCACCCTGGAGATCAATCCGGCCGACGGGCGGCCGTGGACGGTGGTGACCGAAAAGCTCACGCCGAAGCCCGCGGGTTTCATCGCGGGCGAGGCGGCCTTCGTGAAGAAGATCGCGACCGTTGCGACCAAGGTCACGCTGCCGGCGCCGGCGCTGCTCGGTGAACGCCTGTGGGATGCGGAGCGTTCGAAGAAGGCCTATCCCCGGCGCGATGATTTCGTACGCGCCTGCGTGGCGCCGTTGCGCGCCGAGATCGCTCTGCTGCAGGGCATGGGTGTCGACATCGTGCAGATCGACGATCCGCATCTCTGCCTGTTCGTCGATCCCGACGTGCGCGGCCGCTACGACGATCCCGACCGCGCGGCCGACTTCGCCGTAGAGATGATCAACGAGACGGTCGCGGGCTTCTTCGACATCAAGTTCGCCGTGCATCTGTGCCGCCGGGCAGGGGCCAGGGTGCGAGGGGAGAAGCATCATGCCGGCACCTATGGGCCGATCCTGGCCCAGCTCAACCGGCTAAGGGTGCAGCATCTGACCATGGAGTTCACCGCGGCCGGCGCCGACGACCTCGAGAGCCTCGGTCGGCTGCGCGAGGACTTCGAGATCGGGCTGGGCGTCGTCGATGTTACGCCCGGTGCGCCGGAGGCAGCGCCGATCATCGCCAGCCGGGTCGAGCGTGCCTTGTCGCGCGTCGACAAGGACCGCATTACCCTCAATCCTGATTGCGGCTTCGCGCCCGGCTCGGCCGCCAAGGTCGACACGGACGAGGTCTATCTGAAGCTCCGGGCCGAGGCGGACGCCGCCAGCCTTCTGCGAGCGAAATACGCGTAGGAGGCAGGGGGAGGGGCCGCCGAAATGCAGAAATTCATCCATATCACCGACACGCACTTCGTGCCGCCGGGCAACCTCCTGTATGGGCTGAACCCGATCGATCGGCTGGCGCTTTGCGTCGCCGACGTGAACACACACCATCCCGATGCCGGCTTTGCCATCGTCACCGGCGACCTCGCCCACAAGGGTCAGCCCGAGGCCTACGATGCGCTGAAGCGCGAGCTCGACAAGCTGGTCATTCCGTATCACCTGCTGGTCGGCAACCACGACGACCGCGACAACTTCCGCGCCGCCTTCCCGCGGGCCGGGTTCGACGCCAACGGGTTCGTGCAGTTCACCTTCGACATGGGCGAAGGAGTCCTGGGCGTCTGCCTCGACACGAACGAGCCGGGCAAGCCCTGGGGCACGTTTTGCGAGACGCGCGCGGCCTGGCTGAAGGAGACGCTCGGCCGGACCGGCGATCGGCCGGTGATCCTCTTCATCCACCATCCGCCCTTCAAGGTGCGGCTGAAACGCATGGATGACATCTCGCTGCTCGAGCCGCGCTTCTTCATCGACGCGATCGCCGGGTGCCGGAACATCCGCCATATGTTCTTCGGTCATCTGCATCGACCGCTGGCAGGAAGCTGGCGGGGCATCCCGGTCTCGACCCTGCGTGCCACCAGCCATCAGGTGGCGCTCGATTTCGTGATCGAGGGCCGTATCCCGGGCAGCCATGAGCCGCCGGCCTATGGCGTGGTGCTGCTCGAAGAAGACCAGATGATCGTGCACATGCACGACTTCCTCGACCGGACGAACACGTTCCTGCTCTAGCACCGGGCGTGACGGCGGCAAGATTCTCGTCGGCGCCATGCGATTGGAATTGATTTGGGTGCCCAACAATATAACCTAGAAGCGTTCTAGAAAGAGGGCAGCGAACTGCCCCCCAATAACCAAAGACGTCGGGAAGAAGCGCTTCAAAGAGGGGATGCCCATGATCGGACTCGGATTGCGCCTGCTGTCGGCCGCGGCAGCCGTGGCGCTTGCCTTCACCGTGCCGGCGTCGGCGCAGGACAAGGTCAAGATCGGCTACGCCATCTCCAAGACCGGTCCCAATGCCGGAGGCGCCAGCATCACCCAGATCCCGAACTATGAAATGTGGGTGAAGGACGTGATGGCCAAGGGCGGGCTGAAGGTCGGCGACAAGCGCCTGCCGATCGAGGTCGTCGAGTACGACGACCGCTCCAACTCCGAGGAAGCCGTGCGCGCCGTCGAGCGTCTCATCACCCAGGACAAGGTCGATCTGCTGTTCCCGCCCTGGGGCACCGGCCTCAATCTCGCGGTCGGGCCGGTGTTCAACAAGTACGGCTATCCGCAGCTCACCTTCAGTGCCGTCACCGACCGGGCGCCTGAGCTTGCCAAGCGGTGGCCCAACAGCTTCTGGCTGCTCGGCACTTCCAAGCAGTATGTCGATGCCCTGACCGGCCTGCTGAAGAAGATGCGGGACGAGGGCAAGATCGGCGCCAACATTGCGATGATCTCGATCGCCGACGGCTTCGGCATCGATCTCTCGCAAGCCGCGCGCAAGGGCTTCACCGATGCGGGCTTCAAGCTCGTCTACGACAAGAGCTATCCGATCGGCAGCCAGGACCTCTCGCCGCTTATCGGCGAGGCCCAGCGATCGGGCGCCGACACGTTCGTCGCCTTCTCCTATCCGCCCGATACCATGGCGCTTACCGAGCAGGCCAAGGTGGCCTCCTACGCGCCGAAGGTGCTGTTCCTGGGCGTCGGTGTCGGCTTCCCGATGTACCCGCAGCGTTTCGCCGCCAACGTCGAAGGCATCATGTCGCTCGGCGGCTGGTCGAAGGACAATGCCGCCACCCAGGCCTACGCCAAGAAGCACGAGGAGATGTTCAAGCGCGGCCCCGATCGCTGGGGCAGTCAGGTCGGCTACTCCTCGCTGCAGATGCTCGAGCAGGCGATCGAGCGCGTCGGAAAGCTCGACCGTGCGGCCATCATCAAGGAACTGCAGACCGGCACCTTCGACACCGTGCTGGGCAAGGTGAAGCTGGTCGACAACATGATGCAGGACAATTTCTGGCTGATCGGCCAGTGGCAGGACGGCTTCTTCGTCGGTCTGGCGCCGCAGCGCGCCGGTGTCGGCGCGCCCGTGGTGCCCAAGCCTGCCTGGAAGAACTAGTCTTTGCCGGGGGCGCCCGGCAATGTCAGGGCGATGGCCCCCCGTCGTCGTCGACGCCATTGGCTAAATGCGGCCTGCGGCAACGAGTGAGGGTGGATGCTGTTCGAAGTGACGCTGTCGGGCGTGACCTTGGGTGGCATGTACGCGCTGGTCGCCATGGGGCTGACGCTGCAGTACGGCGTCGCTCGCATCATGAACCTGTCCTACGGCGAGCTTCTGATCGCCGCCGCCTTCGCAGCCTTCTGGTTCCATTCCGGCCTCGTCGTGAGCCCGGTGATCGGCCTGATCGTGGTGCCGCCGATCGCCTTCACGCTGAGCTACGCGATCTACCGCATCCTGCTGCAGCCGCTGGTGCGGCGGGCGAAGACCCGAGATGCACTGGAAGTCGACAGCATCCTCGCGACCTTTGGCCTGTTGTTCGTGATCCAGGGCGTGATGCTCGCCCTCTTCGGCGGAGCCTACTTCAGCTATTCCTTCCTATCCGTGCCCCTGAAGATCGCCGGCGCAACTGTGGCGGCGAATCGACTCCTGGCGCTCCTGCTGGCGGTCGCCATCGGGTTGGCCCTCTACTTTGGCCTGACGCGCACCCGCATCGGGACGGCCGTACGCGCCGTTGCCGTGGATCCAGTGGCGGCTCAGCTCGTCGCCATCGATGTCCGCGCGGCTTCGGCGCTCGCCTTTGCGCTGGGTGGCGCGCTGGTGGCGGCGGCGGGCGTGCTGGTGTCGATGTTCTTGACCTTCAACGCCAATCTGGGCGTCGTCTTCACCCTGAAGGCACTGGTCGTCGTGATTATGGGTGGCGTAGGCAACCTCCTGGGCGCCCTGATTGCCGGCCTGATCCTTGGCCTGGTCGAGAACTACGTCGCCGTGTTCATCGACCCCGGCCTCACGCTCGCCGCCACCTACGCCATCTTCCTGATCGTCCTGCTCGTCCGCCCGCAGGGAATCCTGGGCCGGAGCAGCCGATGAGCGGCCGCGACATGCTGCTTGCCGTAGCTGCCGTCATTGCTATCGCCGTGCTGGCCTCGGTGCCCATGCTGGTGAGCGACTACGGCCTCTCGCTTGCGGTGAACATCGCGAGCTACACGGTGCTGGCGACGGCCTGGAGCCTGTTCTCCGGACCTACTCGCTACATTTCGCTGGCCACCGTGGCGTTCTTCGGAATCGGCGCCTACACCACCGCCGTCTTCGTCGAGAGCCTGGCGTGGCCGCTGGTGCTGCTGATCGCGACCGGCGTCGGCATCGTCGTCGCGGCCATCGTCGGTCTCGCGACCCTCCGCCTGAGCGGCGTCTACTTCGTGATCTTCAGCTTCGGCCTGGCCGAGCTCGTCCGCCAGCTTGTCACCTGGTTCGAGGTCAACAAGACGCGCACGCTCGGCCGCTATGTCTTCGCCGAGATCACCGCAAGTCAGATCTACTGGCAACTCCTGGCGCTCGCCGTCCTGGTGTTCGCCATCGGTTTCTGGATCAACCGCTCGCGGCTCGGCCTCGCGCTACGCGCCATTGGCGATGACGAAACCGTTGCGCGCCATGCCGGCATCGACGCCACGCGCGCCAAGGTCGCGCTGTTCGTGCTCAGCACCGTGTTCATGACCCTGACCGGCGCCATCATGGCGCCGCGCTGGACCTACATCGATCCCGCCATCGCCTTCAATCCGGTGATCTCCTTCACCGTGCTGATCATGGCCCTGTTGGGCGGCGTGCACCGGCTCTATGGGCCGGTGCTGGGCGTGGTGCCGCTGGCGCTGTTGTTCGAGTTCCTCCTGGCCCGCTTCCCCAACCATTTCAGTATCATGGTAGGCCTGGTCTTCATCGTGATCGTCTATCTCATCCCGCGCGGCATCGCCGGCCTCGTCGAGAGCGCGGCGAGGAAGCCGGCATGAGCGCGCTGCTCGAGGTCGCAGGCTTAAGTCGGCGCTTCGGTGGCCTTCTGGCGGTCGATGCGCTCACCTTCGCGGTCGCACCGGGCGAGATCGTCGGCCTGCTGGGGCCGAACGGCTCCGGAAAGACCACCGTGCTCAACCTGCTGTCGGGCGTGCTGCGGCCGGATGCGGGAACCGTCGCCTTCCGCGGCCATGCCATCGCCGGCAGGCCCGCCCATCGCATCGCTCGCCTCGGCATGGCACGTACATTCCAACTGGTGCGTCCGCTCGCCTCGCTCACCTGCCGAGACAACGTCTTGACCGGACTCGCTTTCGGCCGCCGCAACGCCTGGGGAGCGCCCGCCCGCACCGAGGCCGACGCGCTGCTCGAGCGCGTCGGCCTCGGCCGGGCGTGCGAAACGTTGCCGGGCGAGCTGACCTACATCGACCAGAAGCGTCTGGAGCTTGCCCGTGCGCTGGCGCTCGATCCCGAATTGCTGCTGCTCGACGAATGGCTGGCCGGCCTCAATCCGACCGAGCTGGACGAGGGGATTGGCTTGATCCGCAGTTTGAGCGGGCAGGGGATCACCATCCTGCTGGTCGAGCATGTGATGAATGCCATCCGCTCGCTTTGCCATCGCTGCCTGGTGATGAACACCGGTCGGTTGATCGCGTCGGGCATGCCGGCCGCGGTTTTGGCCGATCCGGAAGTGATCCGAGCCTACCTCGGGGATGATGGCGATGCTTGAGGTCGAAGGCCTCTCCGTCCAGTACGGCAAACATCGCGCGCTCGACGCTGCCGCCTTGAGCGTGGGCAGCGGCGAGATCGTCGTCATCCTGGGCGCCAACGGAGCCGGCAAGTCGACGCTGCTGAAGGCAGTTGCCGGTCTTCAGCCGCCGGGCGAGGGAGCCCGCATGGCGCTCGACGATCGCGAGTTGATCGGCCTGCCGCCGCATCAGGTCGTCGAGGCCGGATTGGCGCTGGTGCCGGAGGGACGCGGCATTTTCGGCGAGCTCACAGTGCGCGAGAACCTTCAACTGGGGGCGTTCGCCCGCCGTGCGCGCGCGGACGAGGCGCGCAATCGCGCGCACGTGCTGGCGCTGTTCCCGCGGCTCGCCGAGCGGCTCGATCAGACCGCCCGCACCATGAGCGGCGGCGAGCAGCAGATGGTGGCGATCGGCCGCGCTTTGATGTCGGCTCCGAAAATGCTGCTGCTGGACGAGCCCTCGCTTGGACTCTCGCCTCTGCTGAGCGGCGACCTGTTCCGTGCATTGGGCCGCATCCGTAGTGGCGGCATCGGTGTGTTGCTGGTCGAGCAGAATGCGCGCAAGAGCCTGGCCGTCGCCGACCGCGGCTATCTGATCGAGAACGGCCGCATCGTCGGCGGCGGCACCGCTGCCGCGCTCGCCTCCGATCCGGCGGTGCAACGTGCCTATTTGGGCGGCGCAAGGTAAGGAACATGGGCGTGCTGTACGACAGGATCTGCATCGTGACCGGCGCGGCGGGCAGCCTCGGCCAGGCCAGCGCACGGCGCTTCGCGGACGAAGGCGCCAAGGTGATGTTGGTCGACCGCGACCGCGCAAGGCTCGACGCGGCGTTAAAAGCACTGCCCGAGGGGCGGGCGACTGCCATGCTGGCGGATGTCACCAGCGCCAAGGACACGCAGGCCTTTGTCGACGCCACGGTGGCGCGCTGGGGACCGATCGACGTGCTCTTCAGCAATGCCGGCGTCAGCGGCGTCGTCCGGCCGGTGACCGAATATCCCGAGGACGTATTCGACGCGGTGGTGGCGGTGAACCTCAAGGGTTCGTTCCTCGCCTGCAAGCATGCGCTCTCCAAGATGCGCGACGGCGGCAGCATCATCATGACCTCGAGCGTGGTCGGCGTGACCAGCGATCCCGGCATCGCGGCCTATGCTGCCGCCAAGCATGGCTTGATCGGGCTGATGCGCACCGTCGCCAAGGAGGCGGCGTCGCGGCGCATCCGCGTGAACGTCGTGGCGCCCGGTCCGATCGACAACGACTTCCAGCGCGATGTCGAGCGTGGCCTCAGCCGGGCGCTGGGCACCGATGCCGGCACGTTTCTCGACTCGGTGATCCCGCTCGGGCGCCACGCCAAGGCGGAGGAGGTGGCCGAGACGGTGCTGTTCCTCGCCTCGGACAGGAGCGCCTTCACCACCGGCAGCGTGCTGATGGTCGACGGCGGCATGCACGTCTGAGCAACAGGACGAAGGAGGATGAGATGGAATTCTGGCGCGACCTGAAACCCGTCGAGAAGGTCTTCCAGCCCGATGCGTTGCCCGAGGTCTACATGGCCAACGCCGCGACCGACGACATACGCTACTACGTGCCGTTCACCGAAACCGTGTCGTCGCGGCCGCTCTGGATCTCGCCCAGCCAGAACAAGTGGTGCGACATCCTGATGGCCAAGGCGGCCGGGCTGGTGAACCGCCACTATCATCCGCACGAAGTCTTCGCCTACACGATCTCCGGCAAGTGGGGTTATCTCGAGCACGATTGGGTCGCCACCGCCGGCGACTTCGTCTACGAGACGCCGGGCGAGGCGCACACCCTGGTGGCCCACGACCATCCCGATCCGATGAAGGTGTTCTTCATCGTCAAAGGGCCGCTGGTCTGGCTGAACGACAAGGGGGAGCCTGACGGCTATTTCGACGTTCACCAGTACATCGCGTTGTGCAAAGCCCACTACGACAAGGTCGGGCTGGGGGCGGCGCTGATCGACAAGCTTTACCGCTGAACGCATGAAGTCTTTTCATGAGGCGGAACGCTCGAAAGGCGTAAACTCCGATCCGATCTCTCAGGGACGAGGAACCATCATGCCGTCTGTCCAGACCGCTCCATCGACTGCCGCCGTCCCGCCTCTTGTCGCCTGGGTCGAGGCGAACGTGCCTTATCTCGCCGACCTCAGCATCAAGCCGGTGACCTACAATCCGCCGATCGGCACCGGCGTGCCGCGGCGTGAGGGCAACTACCGCGACTTCAAGATGCGCATTCACAATGCGCGACCGCTCATCAAGGACCTCTCGCTCGACCGCCAGGCGTTCATCCTGACGCCGCACGAGACCCATGTGCGCGACTTCTACGACAAGGACGAGATCAAACGGACCTGGGAGCCCGAGGCCGAGGCGCTGGTCAAGCGCGCGACCGGGGCATCGAAGGTCGTGGTGTTCGACCACACCATCCGCGCGGCCGATCGCGGCGTCGAGCGCGGCCATCGCGCACCGGTGCGCTCCGTGCACAACGACTACACCGAGAAATCGGGTCCGCAGCGCGTGCGCGACCTGCTGCCGCCGGACGAGGCCGAGGCCCGGCTGAAGAAACGCTTCGTCGAGATCAACGTCTGGCGCAACGTCAGCCACGATCCTGTCGAGATGTCGCCGCTGGGCTTCGTCGATTCCGAGAGCATCGCGCCGCGCGACCTTGCGGTCTGCGACCTGGTCTATGCCGATCGCACCGGTGAGATCTATATCGGCGTCCATAACGCCGACCACCGCTGGTACTACTTCCCACGCATGACGCGCGACGAAGCGGTGCTGATCAAGTGCTACGATTCGATGAAGGATGGCCGCGCCCGTTTCTCATTGCATTCGGCGTTCGACGATCCGACCTCGGGCGCCAATGCCAAGCCGCGCGAGAGCATCGAGACCCGGACCTTCGCCTTCTTCGACGAGTAGTAGCCATTGCTGGCATTTTGGGCTCAAAGCGCCGTGAACAACACACAACACCGTCATCCCGACCGGAGCGCGAAGCGCGAAGCGGAGCAACTGTATTGTTGAGTAGACGCTCGAGCGG
>CADECW010000043.1 GCA_902825855.1 uncultured Rhodospirillales bacterium
TCGGCGGAGCGGTCCCAAAGATTGGGCTGCTCCTTGTTGGTGTAGCCCGACACGAAGAGCTTGGGCTCGCCCGACTTCACATCGAAGGTGTGGCGGCGCACGGCGCCGATATTGCCGCCATAGACGTGGATGCTGATCGAGCCCTGGTCGGTTAGCGCGTTGGTCACCTGGTGGATATCGCCCTCGGCCGGCGACAGGACCTCGACTTCGCCCGGCTTCAGGGCGTTCAGCACGCCGGGCTTGAGCGCGCCGGTTTCGGGATCGGACGCGAAGTGCAGCGAGGTCTCCGAGCCACGCAGCATCCCGACCATGCCCCACATCTGATGATCGTGGACCGGCGTCACCGCGCCCGGCGCCCACACGAAGCTGACGACGCAGAAGCGCTCGAATGGATCGCACCACAGCAGGTTCTGGGCATAGCCATGCGCCGGCACCTTGGCCATCGATTCAGGTAACCAGTCGTCGTGCGATACCAGCTCGCCCAGGAGCCTGCGGCCGACCTCGACGATCGCCGCCTCGTCCTTGTCCTGCCACGCACCACCCACCAGGGATGTCATGTCTCCAATGAAGCGGCGCAGGCGGTCGATGCTCATACTCACCCCCGGTGATCAGCGCCCTGTATCCTGCCCCGAGTAGCGCGGCCACTCGTGCGCCGCGATCTGGTCGAGCGACGGCGTCGGCTGGCCCAGCCTGATCTGGTAGACCCAGTAGTTGGTGAGCACGCGCTGCACGAAGTCGCGGGTCTCATGCAAAGGGATCGAGGCGATGTAGAGCAGCGGATCCTGACTCGCATTCAGCGAGTTGTCCCAGCGCATGACATTGCCCGGTCCGCCGTTATAGCCCGCCGCAGTGCGCACCAGATTGTTGTCGACCTCGCCCAGCAACGAGATGATGTAGGCCTGCCCCAGCGCCACGTTGTTCGAGGGATCGTACGGATTGCCGCCTGCCGTCTCCGGCGCATAACGGGTCGAAACCTGCCGCGCCGTGCCCGGCATCAGCTGCATCAGGCCCATGGCGCCCACCGTCGAGCGCGCCTTGGGATTGAACGCGGATTCCTGGCGCATGAAGCCCCACACCAGGGCGCGATCGAGCGACCAGCCTCCGGATGGCTGCCACGGTGGCAAGGGAAACATGGCGCCGTCATAGCCCTTGATCGTGTGGCGCTGGTCCCAGTTGGCGTTGCCGACGCGCACCGACAGGCCAGGCAGGTTCGCCTTCTGCGCTACCGCAAAGACGGACTCGATGTATTGCGGATCGGCGTCGATGGAGGCCGCGAACAGCTCGCGCTCGGCCGCGGTCTGGGCGCCGAGCTGGAACAGAGCCAGCGCGCGCCGGCCGGCGCGGTCGTTCTTCAAAACGTCGGCGCGGCGGCGGTCGAGCGCCGGCACGTTCCAGTCCGGCTCGATCCTCATGCCGAGCGCCTTCTGCGCGATCAACCCGTGGAAAGTGCGGCCATGCAACGCCGCGCGCTTGAGATACGGTGCGAACTTCTGCGGGTTGCCGGCCAGGAGGTTGGCGCGGCCTGCCCAGAACGAGCCGGCCGAGAGTGTCCACGACGAGGCCTGATCGGGCGCAGCATCGGCCACTGCCTCGAAGCGGCGGGCGGCATCGGCATAGTTGCCGCCCTTGAAAGCCGCCAGCCCGGCCGTCCAGTTGGCATCGGGCGGCATCGAGACCTCGATCGGCACCTGCACGCCGCGCTGCGAATCGGCTTCGAGCGCACGGGTGCGCATGCGGCCCTTCCACAGCTCGACCTCCTGCGGGCCAAGCACGTCGATCGTCGATTTCCGATCGAGCAGGGCGAAGGCCGCATTGAAACCGCCGTCGTCGGCCATGGTCTGCAGGCGCGCGCGAAGTTCGGCGGCCTGGCCGGCATCCGCGCCGCGCGTGGTGCGGGCTGCGGCGAAGGTGGGTGAAGGCTGGGCGAAGCCCACGAAGCTCGCGGGGGTTATCTCCGGCGAGCCCGGCGTGCGGCGCGCCGTCGCCAGCCTGTAGATCGCCGGCGCATCGGGATGGTCGTTGTAGTCCTGCAGCCACTG
Source organism: uncultured Rhodospirillales bacterium (assembly GCA_902825855.1). Taxonomy (GTDB): domain Bacteria; phylum Pseudomonadota; class Alphaproteobacteria; order Reyranellales; family Reyranellaceae; genus Reyranella. The sequence continues at coordinate 2,040 of CADECW010000043.1, forward strand.
GGCAAGCTCGGGGAACTTCGCCTGATATTGTGGGTTCAGGAGGCGCTGGGCGCCGACATAGCCCATCAGGGTCTTGTCCTTGACCTGGGCGATGTCGGCGTCGGCCTGACCGAACTGGCCCGTCGCCTGGGCCTGGAAGATGCGTCGGTAACGGTCACGTTCCTCGGCGTCGAGGACCGTCGGCAGGTCGGCGACCACGGCCATCTCGTCGAGCTCGATGACCGGCGGCGGAGGCACGAACACCGGACGCGGCACGATGGTCGGATGCGCGGCGGCCGGTCGTGCGGTCGCGGCCGAGGGCTTGGCGGCTGCACCAGGCTTGGCGGCCGCAGCAGACTTGGCGGGGGGTTTCGCCTTGGTCTGGGTCTGCGCCAGGGCGCCTGCTGCCAGCATCGACACTGCGGCTACCAGCAAGACGCTCGAGACAACATACTTCATAGCGATACCGTAGTGGCAGTTGGCATGGGGCGACAAGCGCCGGATGGCTATACTGGCGCTCGAACGGAGGATGAAATGACCCTGCATCAAGAGCGCGCCGCCGCCGTGCGGCGCCTGGTCGACGAGAGCCGTGTCATCGAAAACTCGGGCGTGACCCGCGCCAGCCTGGAGAAGATCGGGGGCCTGCTGGCGTCGCTGGCGGCCCGCGCCGAGCTCTTCCCGCAGGAGGAGTTCCCGTTGGGCGCCGATGGCGGCATCTATCGCCTGGCCGAGGATCCCGACCATCGCTTCGCGCTCTATGCCTCGGCCGGCGGCGCCGGCAAGAAGGTGCCGCCGCACAACCACACGACCTGGGCGATCATCGCGGGCGTCCACGGCGCCGAGCGCAACGTCGTCTACGATCGGCTGGACAACGGCGCGCGCGAGGATTTCGTGCAGCTGCGCGAAGCGCCGGCCAAGGAAAAGACCCTGCGCCGCGGCGACGTCATTTCGTACCTGCCCGAAGACTTCCATCACATCGAGACACCGGCCGGCTCGGGCGACGCGCTGCACCTGCACTTCTATGGCCTGAGCCTGGAGCACCTGCCCGACCGCGTGTCGGTCGACATGGCGACCGCCAGCGCCAGGCGCTTCATGGCCAAGGCCAAGATCCTGACGCCGCTGCTCGACGTGAAGCAGGTCAAGGCGATGCTGAAGTCGGATGAGATCTTCGGCTTCTTCGACGTGCGCGAGGAAGGCGAGTTCTCGATCCAGGGCCATCCGCTGTTCGCGACGCCGCTGCCGCTGTCACGGCTGGAGCCGCGCGTTTTGGCCCTGCTGCCCGATCCGCACACCCGCATCGTGTTGATGGACAGCGGCGATGCGAGTGCCGATCCGCAGTGGCTCGGCCGCGCCAACCGCGCCGCCGCCAGGCTTTCGCAGCTGGGCTATAGCAACGTCGCCGTCATGAAGGGCGGCCTGAAGGCCTGGCGCGACGCGGGCTACGAGGTTTTTACCGGCGTCAACGTCCCGTCCAAGGCGTTCGGCGAGGTGGTCGAGCATGAGAACGACACGCCGCGCATCGATGCCGCCGACCTGCAGAAGCTGGTCGACGCCAAGACCGACCTGGTGATCCTCGATTCGCGGCCGATGCCGGAATTCAACAACATGTCGATCCCGGGCGGCGTCGACTGCCCCGGCGCCGAGCTGGTTTACCGGGTGAAGGATCTCGCGCCCCGCCCGGAGACGCTGGTGGTGGTGAACTGCGCCGGCCGCACGCGTTCGATCATCGGCGCTCAGTCGCTGATCAATGCCGGCCTGCCCAACAAGGTGATCGCGCTCAAGAACGGCACCATGGGCTGGCACCTCGCCGGCCTGAAGGTGGCGCGCGGCGAAACCAAAAGCTTCGGGCCGCAGGGACCGCAAGCGGCGAAGTTCGCGCAGGCTGCGGCGGCGAACATCGCCCGGAAGATGAACATCAGGAAGATCGACAAGGCGGGCCTCGACAAGCTCATGGCCGAGGGCGGCCCGGTCTATCGCCTCGACGTGCGCGATCCGGCCGAGTACGCACAGGGCCATCTGAAGGGCTTCCGCCATGCCGCGGGCGGCCAGCTCGTGCAGGCGACCGATCAATATGTCGGTGCCCGCAACGCCACCATCGTGCTGCACGACAATGACGGCGTGCGCGCCACCATGACGGCGCACTGGCTGATGCAGATGAACTGGAACGAGGTCTACGTCCTCGACCACAAGGCCGCCGCCAACGAACTCACCACCGAGGCCGAGCCGCGCTTTCCCGCGGGCTTTGCCCTGCCGACGCCAGCGACCGTCACGCCGGCCGAGCTCGACAAGTCGCTCGATCAGTCCCTGGTGATCGATCTCGACACCAGCCTGCGCTATCGCGACGGCCATGTTCCGGGCGCCTGGTTCGCCGTGCGTGCCGGCCTCACCAAGACGATCCCTGAGATGCAGGCCAAGCAGGGCGGCGCCAAGCGGATCGTGCTGGTCTCGCCCGACGGCGAGATCGCAGCCCTCGCGGCGGCTGAAGCGGCCGATGCAGCGAACGGATTGCCAGTCGCCGTTCTGGCAGGCGGCATGAAAGCGTGGCGCGACGCCAAGCTGCCAGTCGAGGCGGGACACACGCGGATGGCCGATCCGCCGACCGACGTGTGGTATCGGCCTTATGACTTCAAAGACAATGTCGAGGCCGCGATGCGGCAGTACCTCGAATGGGAAGTCGATCTCGTTCCGCAGGTCGCCCGCGACGGCGATGCGGCGTTCAAGGTACTGAAAGCATAGTTCTCCACGGCACCGCGGACCTCCGGCCGGCTCATCAACAATGCCGGCGGAGCCCACGCTCCCTTGGCCTAACTGGTTGATTTACATGGCAAAACCTCCTGAACGAGGTCCGCTCGACCCGGATCCAGAGGGCGATCGCAGGCGTGTCGAGGAGATCGATGCGCGCCTCAGGGCGGCGCGCGGAAAAATCGAAAAACCGCGACCGAACAACGGAGTAGGTAGCGGAATGTCGCACCGCCAGACAGGCGTTGCGTATCGAGTGTTGGTGGATATGATCGCGGGCCTTTTGGTCGGGGGGTTCCTCGGCTATTGGCTCGACCGCTGGATGGGTTGGACGCCTTGGTCATTGGTGACGGGCCTGGTTGTTGGCTTCGTTGCCGGCGTCAACAATGCCTGGCGCGCCATTCGGGACTACTCGAGGGACGCCGCCAAGGCCGGGGGGAGCGACGAAGAGCGCCGCCTGCCCTGAACCGGTCGGAGTAATATGGACGCGTTGGGGACGAGGTAAGCCAAATGCATAGCCCGATGGAGCAGTTCGAGATCAAGCGGCTGCTCCACCTGAATCTCTTTGGCATCGACGCCTCCTTCACGAATTCATCGACCTGGATGGTGATCGCCGTGATCCTGGCGACCGCCGTGTTCGTGTGGGGCATGCGGCAGCGGGCGCTGGTGCCGGGCCGCCTGCAGTCGGTCGCCGAAGTCGGCTACGAATTCGTCGCCGGCATGGTGCGCGACAACGTCGGCGACGGCGGCAAGAAGTACTTCCCGTTCATCCTGACGCTCTTCATCTTCATCCTGTTCTGCAACGTGCTGGGCATGGTGCCCTACTCGTTCACGCCGACCAGCCACATCGTGGTCACCTTCGCGATGGCAGCGTTCGTCTTCGTCGGCGTCACCATCATCGGCTTCGCCAAGCACGGCGTGCACTTCCTGTCGCTGTTCGTGCCGAAGGGCGTGCCGTTCGCGCTGCTGCTGCTGCTGGTGCCGATCGAGATCATCTCCTACTTCATCCGCCCCTTCAGCCTGTCGATCCGACTTTTTGCCAACATGCTGGCGGGCCACACCATGCTGAAAGTGTTCGGCGGCTTCGTGGTGATGCTGGGCATCATCGGCGGCTGGGCGCCGCTCGCCTTCATCGTCGTGTTCACCGGCCTGGAACTCCTGATCGCGTTCCTGCAGGCCTACGTGTTCGCGATCCTGACCTGCCTCTATCTGAACGACGCAGTTCATCTCCATCACTGATCACTGATCCATCGACTGAAAGGAACTCGAAATGGACGCCTCTGCAGCCAAGCTCATCGGTGCCGGTCTCGCCACCATCGCCCTCGCCGGCGTCGGCGTCGGCATCGGCAACATCTTCGGCAGCTTCGTCTCGGGCGCGCTGCGCAATCCCGAGGCGGCTCCCCGCGTGTTCGGCAACGTGCTCCTGGGCTTCGCGCTCACGGAAGCCGTGGCGCTGTTCGCGCTGGTCATCGCCTTCATGATCCTGTTCGTGTTCTAAGCACGACGATGCTGAAGTCGATCTACGGTGCGCTCGCCGGCCTCGCCGTGTTGGCGGCGAGCGGCACGGCAATGGCGAAGGAAGGGTCGGGCGGCATGCCGCAGCTCGACTATCACAGCTTCGCACCGCAGCTCGTCTGGCTGGCGATCGCCTTCCTGGCGCTCTACCTGGTGATGTCGCGGCTCGCGGTCCCCGCGATCTCCGACACCATCGAAAAGCGCCAGGCCAAGATCCAGGGCGATCTCGACGCCGCGGAGAAGGCCAACGAGGACACTCGCAACCTGGTCTCCGCGTACGAGAAGCGGCTGGCCGATACCCGCGAGGAAGCGCGCAAGCTGATGCGCGAGCGCGGCGACGCCGACGCTGCCGCAGGAGCCGCCCGCCTCAGCGCCCTGCATGACAAGCTCAATGCGCAGATCGGCGAGGCCGAGAAGCGCATCGCCGCCCAGCGCGACGATGTCATGGCGGGACTGGGGAACATGGCCAAGGACATCGGCCAGGAAGTCTACGCCAAGCTCGCCGGCCAGCCGGCCGATCAGGCGGCGCTCGCCGCCAAGATCGCGGCTGCGACTCCCGGAACGAGAGGGGGCAGGCAATGATCGGTACCGCCTGGGCGGCTGACGCCGCACATAGCGAGGGCATCTTCTCCGATCCGGCCTTCTGGGTCGCGGTTGCCTTCGTCCTGTTCTTCGCGCTTGCCGGCAAGGCGCTGTGGGGCCGCATCTCGGGCATGCTCGACAAGCGGTCGGCCGACATCGCCAAGGCGCTGGCCGATGCCGCGCGCCTGCGCGAGGAAGCCATGAAGGCCAAGCAGGACGCCGAGCGCACGCTCGGCCAGGCGCAGTCCGAAGGGGCCGAGATCCTGAAGCAGGCGCGCGAGGAAGCCGAGCGCATGCAGGCCCGCGCCGTCCAGAACCTCGAGACGGCCGTGGCGCTGCGCGAGCAGCAGGCGCTCGACCGCATCGCCCAGTCGGAAGCGGCCGCCACCAAGGAAGTGCGCGACACCGCCGTCGACGTGGCCTTGTCGGCCACGCGCGCTCTGCTGCGCGATCAGGTCGGCTCGGGCCGCAGCGCGGCCCTGGTCGACGAGGCGATCGCCGAGCTGCCGCGCCGTCTTCACTGATTTCCCGCAAACAAAAATCGCGGGCTACCTGCAGCCCCCGTCGCAAGGCGGGGGCTTTTTCTTGTCTTCCGCCCGGCCGCCGTCATATGTCCTCGTTTCCCGCATTACGGGATTGCGAGGCGACGACGATGAAGCAGAAGAACGGCACCCGGCCGGAAGATGCCGTGAAATCTCTCGTCAAGGTGATATCGATTCTCGACGCCTTCTCGACATCGCGCCGCTCGTTGTCCCTGGCGGAAATCTCGGCCGTGACAGGCTTTCCGCGCAGCACCGCGCATCGGCTGGCGGCGTCGATGCGCGACGTCGGCCTGCTCGACCAGGACGGACATCGCGACCGCTACCGTCTCGGTCTCAAGCTGTTCGAGCTCGGCAATACCGTCCTCGGCAACATGGACCTCCATCGCGAGGCACGGCCGCTTGTCGATGCCCTGAGCCGTGTCAGCGGCCATCTGGTCCATCTGGCGGTGTTCGACGGGCAGCAGGCGATCGTCATTCATCGCGTGTCGGCCGACAGCGGAACGCCGCTGACGCTCATCGAGGCAGCGCCGGTCCATTGCACCAGCGTCGGCAAGGCGATCCTGGCGTTCCAGCCGGCCGCCAAGATCGAGGCCGTCATCGCCGGCGGACTGAAGCGTTTCACCGACGGCACCATCACCGATGGACGCAAGCTCAAGACCGACTTGAAGCAGGTTCGCGATCGCGGCTTCGCCGTCGACGAAGGCGAACATCAACCCGGAATCCGCTGCATCGGCGCTCCGATCCACGATCGCACCGGGCGAGTGATCGCCGGCCTGAGCGTTAGCGGCCCGGCGCGCCGCCTGAAGAAAGACCAGGTGCCGGAGCTGGCCAAGATCGTCGTCCATCACGCCGGCATGATCACCGCGAAGCTCTGACCGCATCCCATATAGCGGGATACGATTCTGTTTGACGGGATATGGACCGCAGGCAAACATCGCGCGTTGCGCGACAGCGTGGGAGGACACAATGCGCTTGCGGCGTCGACAGCTCGCGGGACTGCTCCTTGCCAGCCCCTTCACGACGGCGGGCCTCGCCCGGGCGCAGGACGACGAGTCGCTGGCCTACTACCGCCAGGCGAAGATCGACTGGCAACAGGCCAAGGGCCAATCGCTCACCATCGGCCTCAACAAGCACCCGTTCACGGAATCCCTGCTGCCCCTGATCCCGGAGTTCCGCAAACTCACCGGCATCAATGTCGAGTACCTGATCCTCCCGGAGGCGGAGTACTTCACCAAGCTCGTGGCCGACCTGTCGCAGCAGCGCGGCGAGTTCTCGGTCATCATGACCGGCCCGGTGCGGAACTGGCAGTACGCGACCCCGGGCTGGATCCTTCCGCTGGATGATTTCCTCAACAATCCGAAGCTGACCGACCTCGGCTGGTACAAGCTCGACGACTTCTATCCGGCGCTGATCGCGGCCAACCGCTGGAACGGCAAGACCGGCGGCGGCATCGGCGAAGGCCCGATCTACTCGATCCCGGTCCTCGAGGAGAGCTACATCCTCGCCTACCGCAAGGACATCTTCGACCAGTACAACATCAAGGTGCCGACGACCCTCGAGGAGATGGCCGAAGCGGCGCGGCTGGTGAAGAAGAACGCGGGAATCCCCGGCATCGTCGCCCGCGGCACGCCGAGCGTGGCGAGCATGGGCACCGGCTTCATGAGCGGCCTCAAGTCGTACACCGACAGCCAGTGGAGCGAATTCGACGACAAGCTCAATGCCAACTTCCACGATCCGCGCTCGGTGAAGTACACCGAGGCCTGGATCAACATGGTGCGCGAAAGCGGCCCGCCGAACTGGGCCAACATGCAGTGGTACGACGCCATGGAGGCCTTCACCGCCGGGCAGGCGGGCATGATCGTCGACGCCGATTTCTTCGCCGCCAACTACGAGGACCCCAAGAAGTCGAAGGTCGCCGGCAAGGTCGGCTATGCGCTGATGCCGGCCGGGCCCGGCGGCAAGGCCTACTCGGGCCTGTGGACGTGGGCGCTGGGCATCAGCAAGGCGACCAAGAACAAGGAAGCAGCCTGGCTGTTCGCGCAGTGGGCGACCGCGCCGCGCACCCTGCTCAACGCCACCGTCGGCTATCGCAACTACAACCCGTCGCGCAAGTCGGTCACCGACGATCCCCGCGTCCAGGAGATCATGGGAGCGTGGGGCGGTGGCAGCTACCTCAAGACCGTGGCCAAGAACCTGGAGACGGCCAAGGTGATCTGGACACCCCAGCCCGAGCGCACACGCGCCGGCGACATCTGGGCGCGCGCCCTGCACGAAATCTACTTCCAGCGCATGTCCGCTGCCGATGCGCTCAAGAAGGCGAGCATGGAAACCGACAAGGTGCTCAAGGAAGCCGGCATCAAGTAGCGATCACGTGAGTACCACGCGCAAACGCCGCCACTGGCGGCGGGAAAGGCTTCTGCCGTATCTGCTGCTGGCGCCAGCCCTGGTGCTGCTCGCCGGCATGGTCTACCCGTTCTGCCTCGGGCTGTATTACAGCTTCACCAGCTACTGGCTGCAGTATCCCAATCGCTTCCGATTCGTGTGGCTCGACAACTACATCGGCCTGGTCGAGGAACCGCTGTTCGTCCGAGCGCTGGAGTTCACCTTGGGGTTCACGCTGGTGGCGGTCGTGATCCAGGTTGGCCTGGGACTCGCGGTGGCGCTGTTCCTGCATGCGCGCATCCCCGGTCGCGCCGCGATCCGCGCGTTGATGCTCCTGCCGCTGATGATACCGCCGGTGATCACCGCCCTGATGTGGAAGATCATGTTGGGATCGACCAATGCCGGCATCCTGAACTACCTGCTGTCGTTCCTCGGCATCGATCCCGTCAACTGGCTCGGCTCGACGCAGGGGGCGATCGTCTCGGTGCTGATCATCGACACCTGGGGCAACCTGCCGTTCGTCTCCTTGATCCTGCTGGGCGGCCTGCAGGCCCTGCCCACCGAACCGTACGAAGCGGCCCGAGTGGACGGCGCGGGGCCCATCGACATCCTGCGCTACGTCACGCTGCCGCTCCTGAGCCCGTTCATCGTGCTGGTCGTGCTGTTCCGTACGATGGACTCGCTACGCATCTTCGACGTGATCTACGCGACCACCCTCGGCGGCCCCAACGACGCCACCACCAACCTCCACATCATGGCGTACCAGTATTCCTTCCAGTGGTACCAGATGGGCAAAGGCATGGCCCAGGCGATCGTGCTGCTCATCCTGGTCGTCATCATCAGCTACCTGCTGATGCGGCTCTGGAACCGCGCCTCGGAGAGTACCGCCTGATGACAACCCAAGCCGTGCTCTATCAGGCGCCCCAGGCCGTTTCCTTCCAGCGCTACGTGCGCCAGGTCGCGATCGGTCTGGCGGCGGTAGTGCTGCTCGCCTGGACCGTGTTTCCCTTCTTCTGGATCCTGCTGACCTCGTTGAAGAGTCCGGGCGACATCCTTTCGGTCCCGCCCACCTTCGTGTTCACGCCGACGCTCGACAACTACGCAGCCCTCGTCATGGGCGAGCAACGCGGCCAGTACTCCTCGACGCGACCGGACTTTCCGCTGTTCTTCGTGAACAGCCTGATCATCTCGGTCGGCGCGGTGGCGCTGTCGGTGCTGGCCGGTATTCCCGCCGCCTACGCCCTGGCCCGCTTCACCTTCCCGGCGAAGGAGGGGCTCGCCTTTCTCCTGATGAGCTTCCGCTTCGTGCCGTTCATCGCCTTCGTGATCCCGCTTTATCTGCTCTTCCAGAAGTTCGGGCTGTACAACACGCACGCCGGGCTGATCCTCGCCTACCAGCTCATCACGCTGCCCTTCACCATCTGGATGCTGCGCAGCTTCTTCCAGGAGATCCCGCTCGAGACCCAGGAAGCGGCGATGATCGATGGCTGCTCGTGGCTGGGGGTGCTCACCCGGGTGATCCTGCCGCTCAGCATGCCGGGCATCGCGGTCACGGTGATCCTGGGCTTCATGTTCTGCTGGAACGCCTTCAACTACCCGCTGATGCTGGCTGGCCGCCAGACCTTCCCGGTGACGGTCGGCGCCATCCAGTTCATCTCCTACGAGCAGGTGCTGTGGGGCCAGATGGCCGCGGCGACGATCGTCGCCGCCCTGCCGCAGCTCATGCTGAGCCTGATGGTGCAGAAGTACATCGTGCGCGGCCTCACCATGGGCGCGGTGAAATGAGGCGGTCGATCGTGTAAAGCTGAGTCCGATGGGTAACGACGGTTTTTCCGCTGCCGAGATTGACGCCTTGCGCGTGATCGCCGGCACGATGGTCCCTGCCGACGCCGGTCTTGGCTTGCCGGGTGCCGACGATCCCACAATCCTGGCCGACATCGTGAAGTCGACGGGACGCGATCTTCCCGCCGTGCGCACGGCCTTGGCAGCCATCGAGGCCAGGGGTTTCGCCGCTCTCGATCGCGACGGACGCGAAGTCCTGATCAACGAGATCTACAAGAGTGGTGGCCCGCCGATGATGGCGCTGGGACGGATGGTCCTGGGCGCCTACTACCGCGACGACCGCGTCCTGCTGGCGCTCAAGCAGGAGGCCCGCGCGCCCTTTCCCAAGGGCTACACGCTGGAACAGGGCGAGTGGTCGCTGCTCGACGAAGTGCGCAAGCGCCCGGCGTTGTGGCGCGACGACCGCAAGGAACTCGCGAGATGAGCGTCAACGAGCGGGTCGATGTGCTGATCATCGGCTCGGGCGCCTCGGGTGCGGCAGTCGCCTGGAGCCTCGCCGAAACGAAGATGCGCATCCTCTGCCTCGAGCAAGGCGACTGGATGAAGTCGACCGACTTCCCCACCAACGGCCGCGACTGGGAGGCGCGCCGCTACGGCGATTTCGACATCTTCCCCAACCGGCGCGGCCGCGATACCGACTATCCGGTGAACGACGACGACTCGCCGATGAAGGTCGCCAACTTCAACGGCGTCGGCGGCGGCACCGTGATCTACACGGCGCACTGGCCGCGGATGCATCCGTCGGACTTCAAGGTGAAGTCGCTGGATGGCGTGGCCGACGACTGGCCGATCGACTACTGGCAGCTGGAGCGGTTCTACGAGGAAAACGACCGGATGATGGGCGTGTCGGGCCTTGCCGGCGACCCCGGCGTGCCGCCGCGCCACCCGCCGATGCCGCCGATCCCGCTCGGCAAGACCGGCTCGCACTATGGCCGGGCAATGAACCGGCTGGGCTGGCACTGGTGGCCGTCCGACACCACCATCGCCACGACGCCCTACGAGGGCCGCGCACAATGCATCAACCTCGGCCATTGCACGCCGGGTTGCGCCCAGGGCGCCAAGGCAAGCACCGACATCACGTACTGGCCGCTCGCCATTCGAGCGGGTGTCGAGCTGCGCACGCGCTGCCGGGTGCGCGAGATCACCACCGACGAACATGGCATGGCGGCCGGCGCGATCTACTACGACGCCGACGGCAAGGAGCACTTCCAGCCGGCCGAGGTCGTGATCGTGGCCTGCAACGGCGTCGGCACGCCGCGGCTGCTGCTGAACTCCGCCTCGGGCAGGTTTCCCAACGGTCTTGCCAATTCCTCGGGTCTGGTCGGCCGGAACCTGATGCTGCACCCGTGGCCGATGATCTCCGGCTACGTCGAAGAAACGCTTGATGGTGGGCGCGCGCCCATCACCAACCTGTGGAGCAAGCAGTTCTATGAGACCGACCGCAGCCGCGGCTTCGTGCGCGGCTACACCTTGCAATTCAACCGCGGCATGGGTCCGGCCAACCAGGCGATCACCAGCGCCGTGACCGGCCAGCTGCCGTGGGGACGCGACCATCATCGCGTCTATCGCGAGATGTTCGAGCACCGGGTGGGCATCGGCGTCGCCTGCGACGACCTGCCGGAGGAGCGCAATCGTGTCACGCTCGATCCGGTGCTGAAGGACAGCAACGGCATCCCCGCACCCAAGATCGACTATGCGATCAGCGACAACACGCGGCGCATGATGGAGCATGGCATCGCGCGGGCCGAGGAAATCCTGACCGCGGCGGGCGCCACGCGGCTGTTCTGCTCGCGCACCGCGCTCAACAGCCCCGGCCATCTCCTCGGCACGGCGCGCATGGGCAGCGATCCGGAACGCTCGGTGGTGAACGAATGGGGCCGCTGCCACGACGTGCGGAACCTCTTCATCGTCGACGGCAGCGTCTTCGTGACCGGCGGCGGCGTGAACCCGACCTCGACCATCCAGGCCGTTGCGCTCTACATCGCCGACCAGATGAAGCAGCGGCTGACGAACCTGTTCGAGTGACGGCGTTCTCCCGGCTCCTTCGCCGTCATGCGTGCCTGTAGACCGTCGGGATCTTCGCCAGGTCCTGCAGCAGCCCAGGCGGCATGTCGGACGGCTTGGCCGAGTTCGCGCTGGCGCCGATCGAATCCACCAGGCCGCCGAAACGTTCGGCGATCGCCTTGGCGATCTCATCGTGACGGCCGACGGCGGCGAACAGGTGCACCACGTCGTCCGACACCTCCTTGGCCATCTGGTCCCACTGCCCGGCCCGGGTCATGGCGTTGAGCTTGCGGCCGAGGTCGCCCAGCCCGTGGATCTCGAATACCGGCCAGTAGGCCGGGGTCGAACCGTAGAACGCCACCCGATAGCGCACCCAGTCGAACAGTTTGGCGACGGCTTCGTCGTCCTTGCCGGTGACGACGAAACCGCCGCCCGAAATCTCGAAGCTCTCGCGACTGCGGCCGCGCGCGGCCAACCCGGCATTGATGATCGGCATGATGTTCTGCTCCAGGTACTTCCTGGTGCAGAACGAGTGGAGCTTCACGTCGTCGGACTCTTCGGCCGCCACCTTGAGCATGACCGGGCCGACCGCGGCGACGCCCAGCCGAGGCAATGGACCGTCATAGGGTTCGGGCACGAAGTTGGGTGTCATCAAGGTGAAGCGATAGTGCTTGCCCTCGTAGTCGAGCTTGCTGCCGTCCTTCCACGACTTCCAGATTGCCCGCACCGACTGCACATACTCGCGGATGCGCGGCGCCGGCGGCGACCACGGCACCGAGAAGCGCCGCTCGTTGTGCGCCCTCACCTGGCTGCCGATGCCGAGCGTCACCCGTGAGCCGCCGAAGCTCGACGCCAGGTCCCAGCCGACATTGGCCACCGCCATGGGCGAACGGGCGAAAGCGATGGCGACGCCGGTATGCAATTCGATGCGCCTGGTCGCAGCGCCGGCGACGGCGAGCGACAGGAACGGCTCGTGCCGGTTCTCCTGGGTGCTGACGCCGGTGTAGCCCGTTGCCTCGATCGCCTGGGCAGCCTGGCCGACCGTGGCCAGGTTCTCCTGCGGCAGCGTCGTGAATATGCGCATCGATGCCCTCCCCGCACTTGGCGGGGGAAAGCCTCGACGTTCCCGCCGGGCTACTCGGCCGCCTGCTTCATCGGATCGCCTTCCGGCGGATTGTTCGTCGGCCGCCAGCGTAGCACGGGCTTGCGCGCGGCAAGCGTCTCGTCGAGGCGCCGCCGCGGGGCGAAACGCGGGGCTGCCTTGAACTCCTCGGCCGCGGTTCCGCTTTTCGCGCGCACAGCGAGCGAGCGGAGTGCCGCAATGAACAGGTCGAGATCCTCCTTGGCCTGGCTCTCGGTCGGTTCGATCAGGAGCGCGCCGTGCACCACCAGCGGGAAGTACATGGTCATCGGGTGATAGCCCTCGTCGATCATCGCCTTGGCGAAGTCGAGGGTACTGACGCCGGTGTCCTTGAGGAAGCTGTCGTCGAACAGCGCCTCGTGCATGCACGGTCCGTCGAAGGCCGGCGTCATGACGTCTTTCAGCGAGGCCATGACGTAGTTGGCCGAGAGCACGGCATCCTCGGCCGCCTGCTTCAGCCCGTCGGCGCCGTGGCTCATGATGTAGCCGAGTGCGCGGGTGAACATGCCCATCTGGCCATGGAATGCCTTCAGCCGGCCGAGCGGCTTGCCGTCGACCGGCGCGCCGTCCTCGGCGACGCGCCACTTGTCGCCGTCCTTCACGATCCAGGGATAGGGCGCGTACGGCGCCAGCGCCGCCGACAGCACCACCGGGCCCGCGCCCGGCCCGCCGCCGCCATGCGGCGTCGAGAAGGTCTTGTGCAGGTTGATGTGCATGCAGTCGACGCCGAGATCACCCGGCCGCACGCGGCCGACGATGGCGTTGAAGTTGGCGCCGTCGCAGTAGAAGAAGGCGCCCGCCGCATGCACCGCCTGCGAGATCTCGACGATCTCGTTCTCGAACAGGCCGCAGGTGTTGGGATTCGTCAGCATGATCGCCGCCACGTCGGGGCCCAGCGCGGCCTTGAGCGCATCGAGGTCGACGCGGCCGCGGTCGTTGGCCGGGATCGGCTTGACGGTGAAACCGAGCGCCGCCGCCGTGGCCGGATTGGTACCGTGCGCCGATTCCGGCGCCAGCACGAGCTTCCGCTGGGCACGCTCGCCGCGTGCTTCGAGCGCGGCGGCGATCGCCATCATGCCGCACATCTCGCCGTGCGCGCCGGCGGCCGGCGACATCGCCACGGCCGGCATGCCGGTCAAGGTCTTCAGCCAGTGCGCAAGGCGGTCGATGAGTTCGAGCGCTCCCTGCACGGTCGAGACCGGCTGCAGGGGATGCAGGTCGCCGATGCCCGGCAGGCGCGCCACCTTCTCGTTGATCCTGGGATTGTGCTTCATGGTGCACGAACCCAGGGGATAGACGCCCATGTCGATGGCGTAGTTCTTCTGGCTGAGCCGCGTGTAGTGCTGAACCACCTGCGGCTCGGAGAGACCCGGCAGGCCGATCTCGCCGGCGCGCTTCAGCCCGTTCAGGCGGTCCTTCACCTTCGGCGGCTCCGGCAGGTCGACGCCGCAGCGGCCGGGCTGGCCCATCTCGAAGATCAGCGGCTCCTCGATCTGCAGCGCGCGGTTGCCGGTGAAGGTGGCGGGCGCTGGAGCTTCCTCTGCGTTCGCGGCTCCGCCGCCGATGCGACCTTGCGAGCGGTCGAGCGACTGGACCATCACAGCACCTCCTTCAGGCCGGCGATCAGCGGCGCCATGCCCGCTTCGGTCGCGGTCTCGGTGGCGGCCAGCAGCAGGAGGTTCGCGACGGAGGGATCGTCAGGAATGAGACGCGACACCGGAACGCCGGCGAGGATCCGACGCTCGGCCAGCGCCTCGACGACCGGCGCCGCCGGCTTGGGCAGGCGCACGGTGAACTCGTTGAAGAAGCTGTCGTTCAGAAGTTTCACGCCCGGCACCGCGGCGACCCGGTCGGCCAGCTCGCTCGCCTTGGCATGATTGATCTCGGCAAGGCGGCGGAAGCCCGCCTCGCCCAGCAGCGTCAGGTGCACCGTGAAGGCGAGCGCGCAGAGGCCGGCGTTGGTGCAGATGTTCGAGGTCGCCTTCTCGCGGCGGATATGCTGCTCGCGCGTGCTCAAGGTCAGCACGAAGCCGCGCCTGCCATCGGCGTCGACGGTCTCGCCGGCCAGGCGGCCCGGCATCTGGCGGACATACTTGTCGCGGGTTGCGAACAGGCCGACGTAAGGACCGCCGAAACCCAACCCGTTGCCGATCGACTGGCCCTCGCACACCACGATGTCGGCGCCCATCTCGCCCGGCGGCCTGATGAGACCGAGCGACACGACCTCGGTCACGACGACGATCAGCAGCGCACCGGCGGCATGGCAGGCGGCAGCGAGCTTGGTGAAGTCGCGCACATGGCCGAAGAAGCTCGGGTTCTGCACGACCACGCAGGACGTCTCCTTGTCGACCTTGGCGATCAGGTCCTCCAGCCCCTCGGCATCGGCTTTGACCGACACGACGCTGTAGCCTTGCCAGTGCGCGGTGGTCTCGATGATGTTGCGATAGTGCGGATGCAGCCCTCCCGAGATCAGCGCCCTGGTGCGCCGCGTGATGCGGTTGGCCATCAGCACCGCTTCGGAAGCGGCAGTCGAGCCGTCGTACATCGAGGCGTTGGCGACCTCCATGCCGGTGAGCAGGCTGACCTGGGTCTGGAACTCGAACAAATACTGCAGCGTGCCTTGCGTGATCTCCGGCTGGTACGGCGTGTAGGACGTCAGGAACTCGCCGCGCTGGATCATGTAGTCGACGGTCGAGGGGACGTGATGGCGATAGGCGCCGGCGCCGATGAAGAAGGGCGCAGTGGACGGCGACACGTTACGGGCGGCAAAGCCCTGGAAGGCACGCTCGACCTCGAGCTCGCCGAGATGATCGGGCAGGCCCGCGATCTTGCCCGGCAACCGCGCCGACCTCGGCACGTCCTTGAACAATTCGTCGACGGATTTGGCGCCAACGGCCGCCAGCATGTCGCTGCGGTCGTTCGGCGTGAGGGGGAGATAGCGCATGATCAACCCAGGCTCTTGACGAAATCGCCGTAGGCCGCTTCGTCCATCAGGCCGGCCAACTCGCCCTTGTCGGCAAGCTTCAGCTTGAAGAACCAGCCCTTGCCCATCGGCTCGGCGTTGACGTCACCCGGCGAATCGGCGAGCGCGGCATTGGCCTCGACCACCTCGCCCGTCACCGGCGCGTAGATGTCCGACGCGGCCTTGACCGATTCGACGACGGCGCAGGCCTCGCCCTTGGCGACCTTGCGGCCAGCCTGCGGCACGTCGACGAACACCACGTCGCCCAGCTGCTCCTGGGCGTATTGCGTGATGCCGATCGTGCCGACATCGCCCTCGACGCGGATCCATTCGTGTTCCTGGGAATACCTGGTCTCGGCCATCTGGCAGCTCCTATCCGCGGTAGTAGGTGTTCTTGACGAAAGGCATGGGCACGATCTCCGCCGGCACGGGCTTGCCGCGCACCAGCAGTTCGACCCTGGTGCCATTGGCCGAGCGGGCGCGCTCGACATAGCCCATGGCGACGGCGCGCCCGAGCGTCGGCGAAAAGCCGCCCGATGTGACCTTGCCGACGGTCGCGCCGGCGATGGCGATCTCCGCGCCTTCGCGTGCGATCGCCTTGCCCTCGGGCAGCAGCCCGACGCGCTTGCGCGGCGCTCCCTCGGCGATCTGCTTCCGGATGACGGCAGCCCCCGGAAAGCCGCCCTGCGCGCGACGTTCCTTGCCGATGCTCCAGAGCAGTCCGGCCTCGATCGGCGTCGTCGTGGTGTCGATGTCGTGGCCATAGAGGCAGAGGCCCGCTTCGAGGCGCAGCGAATCGCGCGCGCCGAGCCCGATCGGCCGGACCTCGGGCTCGGCCAGAAGCTTGCGGGCGATCGACTCGGTGGCGTCGTTGGGCGTCGAGATCTCGAACCCGTCGCCGCCGGTGTAGCCCGAACGCGTGACGTAGCAGCGCGCGCCCTCGATCATGAAGAAGGCGCCGGTCATGAACTTCATTGCCGCGACCTGCGGGGCGAACCGCGCCAGCACCTGCGACGACTGCGGTCCCTGCAGCGCCAGGAGCCCGCGGGAGAACATCGGCTCGATCTCGCAGGCCGCGGCGAGATGCTTCTCTACGTGCGCGAGATCGGAGTCCTTGCAGGCGGCATTGAACACCATCAGCAGGTGATCGCCTGTGCTAGTGATCATCAGATCGTCGAGGATGCCGCCGCTGTCGCTGGTGAGCTGCGTGTAGCGCTGCTGACCCGGTGCCAGGCCGGCGATGTCGCCGGGGACCAGAGTCTCCATGGCCTTGGCGGCGTTCTGTCCGGGCTTGGCGGTCAGTCGCACCTGGCCCATGTGCGACACGTCGAACAGGCCGGCCGCCGTCCGCGTGTGGGCATGCTCGGCCAGGATGCCGGTCGGGTATTGCACCGGCATCTCGAAGCCGGCGAACGGCACGATGCGAGCGCCGAGCTCGCGATGAAGGTCGTAGAGCGGTGTGCGTTTGAGAGGATCGGCCAAGAAGGTCTCCAGAGTCGCATCAACCGGCGCAAAGATTGCGCCGCCTTGCGACCCCCTCTGTCCGGAGACCTGAAAGATTCGCCGGAATGATCCGGCTTACTTCGTCGGTGGGCGCGCTCTCTTGCGAGAACCCGCCGCTTTCCAGAGACCCATCCTCCTGCGGTCCTTTTGCCTGAGAGTTTCCGGGGCCGGTTGCTCCTTCGGCGCCGTCTCGAAAGACGGGCTCTCCCACAGGGATCGTCTGGGTGCGCCGACCTTAAGCGGCCTCTCCGGCGCCGTCCATCGGGAAAAACCGTGACAAATCCGGGTCTTAGAAAGCACTTGAAATTGAGTGATTGCTCACTTAATAAGTGAGCATGCGCTCATTCAAAGGAGGGTCGCATGTATATCCGTCGAGCCTTCACCGTCTTCCTCGACGTGCAAAGCCAAGCGTCGTTCGTCGCCCCGCCGAACGACTGGACACTCGATTGGCGCTGGTTCTGCGAGCCGTTGGATGCCGTCTTGCCAAGTGAGCACTCCCTCATAGACTGCCCGGCATGGGCAAGGCCGAGGATACCAAGGCGCGACTAGAGCGTGCCGCGCTGACGCTGTTCGTGGCGCGCGGCGTCGCCGAGACGACGACGAGGGAGATCGCCATGGCGGCTTCGGTCGCCGAGGGCACGATCTACCGCTACTTCCCGAGCAAGGAGCAGCTGGCGCTGGACCTCTTCCTGCGCCATCACCAGGGGCTGGCCGAGGCGCTCATCGAAGCGCAGCGGCCAGCCAAGGGATTGCGCGCCAGGATCGAGGCAATCGTGCGCTGCTATTGCGAATGGGCCGACCGCGACTGGACACTGTTCGCCTATCACCTCCTGAACCAGCACTCTTTCCTGATCCAGGTGCCCGACGGCACGAGCAATCCGGTGACCGTCGTTCGCGATGTGATCTCGCAGGCCATGAAGGCGGGTGAGATCCCGAAGCGGAACGTCGACCTCGCGGCCGCATCAGCCATCGGCGTCGTCATGCAGGCCGCGACCTACAAGGTCTATGGCCGCTTCACCGGCGACCTGTCGGACCATGTCCGCTACTTCGCCGACGCAGCGTGGGCGGTACTGTCGGTCAAGGAAAAGTA
The DNA here is from genome assembly GCA_902825855.1 of uncultured Rhodospirillales bacterium. Taxonomy (GTDB): domain Bacteria; phylum Pseudomonadota; class Alphaproteobacteria; order Reyranellales; family Reyranellaceae; genus Reyranella. The sequence continues at coordinate 20,321 of CADECW010000043.1, forward strand.
GTCAAGCGCCGCGGTGGACGAACGCCTGAAAAGAGTCGGACGTTCCTGATCAAGCCGTCTTCGCCAGTTCCGTGAAAGCCTTCGCGAAAGCCTCGCGCGAGCCTGCCAGTCCCGTCTCGTTGAAGATATCGGCGGTCAGCGACGCTATCGAAGCCTCGTCGACACGCACGCCGTTGTCCTGCAGGAAGCGGCGCGCCGCGGTCATCGCCTCGTCCATGGCGCCGCCCTGCTTATAAAGACGGTAGTAGTCGGGATGGCCGCCGCGCCCCAGCGCCTCGGCCAGCACATCCGTGAAGTTCACGACCTGCAGCTGCGGATAGACCGCCTCGGCACCGGCCAGCGCGCGATGGCAGGAGTGGTACATGGTCACGATGGTGTCGGCGCCGGCGGCGACCGCGCCTTCGGCCAGGCCACGATGGATCGCCTGCTCGCGCTCCTTGAACTTGGCGGCCTGGCCGCCGCAGGCATAGGAGAAGCCCGAGTCCTGTGGCAGCTCGAGCAGTTCGAGATTGGGCACGGCGGTCAGGAGCTTGCGGATCGAGGCCACCGTGGCGCCAATGCCGAGATGCTCGTGGATCACCACGCGCCGCTTCGGCTGGTTGGCGACGAAGCGTGCCCTGAGTGCGTCGAGATTGGCGGCGAGGAATTCGCTGACGTGGCCCAGGTCGAAGGACGGCTCCTCGACGTCCTTCTCGAGCTCATCGAAGTTCTTGGTGCAGGTCGGGCACCAGGTCAGCACACGGCCGGCGCCGGACTGGCCGAAACGCTTGAACGTGCGATGGCCCATGCGCTCATAGGTCGGCAGGTCGGCTTCCTGGAACTGATAGACGCCGCAGCAGTGGGCGGTGCCGCCGACGACGTCGAAGTCGAGCTCCAGCGCATCGAGGATATCCATGACGTTCAGCACGATATGCGGCGTGCGCAGCACGTTGCAGCCCGTGTAGAACAACACGTCCGCCGTGCGCCGCTCGGCCGGCGCCAGTATTTTCTTCAGGGTCTCCGACGGTAGTTGCATGCTGGCGAGCAGCCGCACGGCCTGCGCCATGTGGCGGAAGCGATTGGCGGCGTTCACCGCACCGACCTCGCGCGGGCGCGTCGCCTCCACCGCCTTCAGCTTGGCGATGGTCACCCACTGGCGGACGTTGATGTCTTCCGGGCAGGCCTCGGTGCAGCGCGCGCTGCCGTCGCAGGCGCCGAGCCATTTCTGCAGGCCGTCGGCCGGCGCCTCGCCACGCGTCAAGGCGAGAAGCTCGCCGACCCGTTCCTTGGCAGCGCCGGCATCCATGCCGATCTCGCGCGCGGTCGGACAGGCTTCGAAGCATTTGCCGCAGGTCGTGCAGCGATCGGCGGCATCGGCCGCCAGGGCTTCCAGACGTTCGGCATAGGCACTCAAGCGATCCTCCGCGCGTCGTACGTAATAAGTGGCGCGCATGCAGCGCCAGCGATCGGGCACTGTCAAGCCTTCGGCAGCGACCGAAACATGGAACGAGAGCCTCCAGCTAGCATCGATACCTCATCGATGGAGATATCCATGACCGTGACCTGTGCCATCCGCTACGTCATCGACCCCTTCAAGCGCGACGCTTTCGAGACCTACGCGAAGAACTGGTCCACCGTCATCCCGGCCTGCGGCGGCGATCTCTTGGGCTATTTCATGCCGCACGAGGGTACCAACAACATCGCCCACGCACTGATCTCCTTCGAGAGCCTCGCCGCCTACGAGGCCTATCGCTCGCGCTTGCGGGCCGATCCGGCCGGCCGCGCGAACTTCGAGTTCGCCGAGCGCGAGCGCTTCATCCTGAGCGAGGAGCGAACCTGGCTCAGGCCTGTCGAGAAATAAGCTAGGGCTGACGGCCGCGCCGGTTGTAGTTGAGCTCTTCCGGCGTGGGCTTCAGGCCGACGGCGATGCGGAAACCGCCGTCGCGCGGGAGCGTAATCGTCAGCTCCTCCTGCGAGGAACCGCGCGGATTGGACGGCGTCAGACGGAAGTCGGCGGTGAATTCCTGGCTCTGCACGACGTTGTTGCCGGAGTCGAGCACGCGCACGAAGTAGGGAACGCTGGTTCGACCGGTGCCGGGCGATGGGCCGGCATTGGCGGAGATGCGCAGGAACAGCGTGACATCGACCCGATTTCGAGTGGCCGTGCATTTGGTCCCCGAACCGATGATCGACGCCTCATAGGCGATGTCGCGCGGATCGCGTCCCGGCCCGTCCTGGAAATGGGTCAGGCGCTCGGCGTCCTGCACCGTGAACGGCTGCGGGCAGAGATAGCTCGCCTCCGGCGTGCCGCCGCCGCAGCCGGCCAGCGTCAGGGCCAGCAGCGCCGGCGCAAGAACGACGAATTTTCCGTGGGTCATGACGGGATCTTGGCCAGGGCCTTGTGGGTTCGGTCGCACACCGCGACAACCGGCTCGGTCATGTCTGCTTTCCCCGTTGCAGCGGCTTTGTTACGGTGCCGCCGCCGTAGTCCGTTGCTGCCAATTCTGTTGCTGGCGGACTCTAGGCAATGGCCAAGAGGCCCGCAAGCGAGCGGGCAGAACGTTCAGCATGAGTCCGCCGAAGAAAGCGCTAAAAATCCTGCTCGCCAGCCCTCGCGGTTTCTGCGCCGGCGTCGATCGCGCCATCCAGATCGTCGAACGCGCCATCGAGCGCTACGGCCGACCGGTCTATGTCCGCCACGAGATCGTGCACAATCGCCATGTCGTGGAGAATCTCGAGGCCAAGGGCGCCATCTTCATCGACGAGCTCGACGAGGTGTCGGACGGTCGGCCCGTCGTGTTTTCTGCCCATGGCGTGCCGAAAGCGGTGCCGGCCGAGGCGTGCCGCCGCAACCTTCTTTATGTCGACGCGACCTGCCCCCTGGTCTCCAAGGTCCATCGCGAGGCCGAACGTCATTACGCTGCGGGCCGCACGGTGGTGCTGATCGGCCACGCCGGCCATCCCGAGGTCATCGGCACGATAGGCCAGCTTCCGGCCGGCGCGGTCTTGCTGGTCGAGGACGCGGCGCAGGCCGGACGGTTGGAAGTGCCAAACCCGGGCAATCTCGCCTATGCCACGCAAACCACGCTTTCGGTAGACGACACGATCGGCATCGTCGCAGCGCTGCGCCGCCGCTTTCCGGCGATCCAGGGACCCAAGACCGAAGACATCTGCTACGCCACCACCAACCGCCAGGCCGCGGTCAAGACGATCGCGCCGAAGTGCGACGCCTTGGTGGTGATCGGCTCGCCCAAGTCGTCGAATTCCATGCGGCTCGTCGAAGTGGCATCCAACAACGGCTGCCGCAAGTCGCGCCTCGTACAGTGTGCCGCCGACATGGACTGGGACTGGCTGTCGGGCGCCAGCCGGCTCGGCATCACCGCCGGAGCTTCGGCGCCCGAGACGCTGGTCGACGAATTGATTGCGGCATGCCGCGAGCGCTACGACGTCGCGGTCGAGGAAGTGCGGACCATGGAGGAGAGCGTCGTGTTCAAGCTGCCGCGCGCGCTGGTGGCTTGATGGCGGTCTACACCGAAGTCAGCGATGCCGAGCTGGAAGCCTTCCTCGCCGAATACGACATAGGCAGCCCGGAGTCGTTCAAGGGCATCGCCGAGGGAGTCGAGAACTCCAACTACCTGCTGGTGACCGACAAGGGCCCCTACTTCGTCACGCTTTACGAAAAGCGCGTCGATCCCAAGGATCTGCCGTTCTTCCTCGGCTTCATGGACCATCTCGCCGCTCGCGGCATCAACTGCCCTCGGCCGATCCATGGCCGCGACGGCAAGGCGCTGCGCACTCTGGCGGGCCGGCCGGCTGCCATCACGACCTTCCTCCAGGGCCTGTGGCCGCGCCGCATGCTGCTCGGCCATTGCGGTCAGGTCGGCGAGGCCCTGGCTGCCCTGCACCTGGCCGGCCGCGACTTCGAGCTCGAGCGGCCCAACGCGCTGTCGGTCGCGGGCTGGCGGCCGCTCTATGAAGGCTCGCTCCATCACATCGACGCGCCGCTCGCGACCGAGCTCAGTGCCGAGATAGATTTCTTCGAAGCCAACTGGCCGAGCGGGCTGCCGTCGGGCGTCATCCATGCCGACCTTTTCAACGACAATGTGCTCTTCCTGCACGACAAGCTGTCGGGCCTGATCGATTTCTACTTCGCCTGCAACGACGCCTTCGCCTACGACGTGGCGATCTGCATCAACGCCTGGTGCTTCGAGCCCGACAAATCGTTCAACGCCACCAAGGGCCGCGCCCTCCTGCAAGGCTACGAAGCCGTGCGGCCACTCGAAGGCGACGAGCGCAAAGTGCTGCCGCTCCTGGCCCGGGGCTCGGCGCTGCGCTTCCTGTTGACGCGACTCTACGACTGGGTGCACACGCCGCCCGATGCCCTGGTCAAGCGCAAGGATCCGCAGGAGTACCTCGCCAAGCTCAGGTTCCATCGTGGCATCGCGACGATTGCGGACTACGGTCTATGAGCCGAAGCGACATCGATATCTTCACCGACGGCGCGTGCAGCGGAAACCCCGGACCGGGCGGCTGGGGCGCGATCCTGCGGGTTGGCAGTCGCGAGCGCGAATTGTCGGGCGGCGATCCGGCGACGACCAACAATCGCATGGAGCTGATGGCCGCCATCATGGCGCTGGAGGCGCTGAAGCGGCCGTGCAACGTCAGGCTCTGGACCGACAGCGTCTACGTCAAGGACGGCGTCACCAAATGGATCCACGGCTGGAAGAGGAACGGTTGGCGCACCGCCGACAAGAAGCCGGTGAAGAACGTCGAACTGTGGCAACGCCTCGACGCCGCGCGTAAGCCGCATCAGGTCGAGTGGCGCTGGGTGAAGGGCCACAGTGGCCATCCGGAGAACGAGCGCGCCGACGAATTGGCGCGCAACGAGATCATCAAGATTCGAACTGAAGGCGTCCCGCCTGAGCCATGATGGGAACGGACGGACGCGCGCGGTCCCGCGCTCGAATCAACTCCGCTTCGGCTGGGCCGGAACGGGCTTCTTCTCGAGCTGCTTCTCGTAGACCAGGTCGAAGCCCTCGCGCATCCCGTCGCACGGGTTGTCGCCTTCGGCCAGGCGCCAGACCTGCGACTTGCCCGAACGCTTGAAGTTCAGCACGCCGCCTACCTTGCAGGCGGTGCCTTTCTCGACCTTGGCGACGCGGAAGGCGACCTCGCCCCTGATCTGCACCAAGCCAGGCGCGATCTTCTCGACCACCCCGTCGATCGACGCCCAGTCTCCCTCGCTGCCGGGCGCCACGCTGTCGATGCGGCCCTTCACGATCCACACATTGCCCTGCCTGGTTACGCTGACCTCACCCGGCTTGGCGCCCTTCACCTTGGCGTAGCGGCCCCACACGATCTTGCGGGCATCCGCGAAGAGTTGCGCCTCGGCGTCCGAGGCGATCTCGGTGCGGTCGATCTTGGGAATGCTTGCCGGCAGGGGGGAACTCAGTCCGCCGGTCGGCGCTCCCTGCTGCACGGTCGGCGCCTGGGTCGGCGGTGGCGCGGGGTAATAAGGAGTCGACGGTTGCTGCTGCTGCTGTTGGGCGGCGGCGGCACCTGCCAGAAAGGTGAGAAGCAGGACCAGGAAGCGATTCATTATCCACCGGCTCTTACATCAGGGGTCACTGGGACGCTACTTCTTCCCACCACTCTTCGGTGGAACGGCGGGCGCCGAAGGGGACACCGGCGCGGCAGCCGGCGGCTGTTCGCCGCGCAGCCCGGCTTCGGCGCCGTGCGCGGCGCTCGAGCCCGGCGGCACAAGGCGCAGGACGGCGCTGAAGTCGAGGTTGGCCGAGCCGCGGTCGCCGCGCGCCAGGCTGGCGAATCCGCGCTCGAGCAGGGCCTCGGAATGGTCCGGCGCCACTTTCAGCGCCCGCGAGGCATCCTCGTAGGCCTTCGCTGGATTGCCGGCGTTGCGCCAGGCGGCCGCCCGCAACACCAGGATTTCGACATCGTCACGCCGCAGGCCGAGCGCGCGGTCGAAGTCGGAGATGGCGCGCGGCCAAGCCTTCTGCGCGGCAAAGCTCAGGCCGCGATCGACCCAAAGATCGGCGTCCTTGGCATTGAGCTCGAGCCCCCGGCTCTGCGCTTCGGCCGCCTTCTCGGGCAGTCCCGCCTCCATGAAAGCCTGCCCTGCCTGTGCCCACAATTCGCTTCGCAGACCGGGGCGGTCCTTTCCCAGGTCGCGCGCGATCGACTCGAACTGGGCTGCTGCCTGGGTGAAGCGCCCGGCGCCGAACATCGCGGTCGCCACGCAGTGACGGGCAGCCATGCCGCCACCCTGGACGTGCCACTTCTCCGCGACCGGCAACGCCTTCAGCGGCTCGGCGCGCGCGAGGTTCATGCACTCGTTGTACTTGCGCAGATGATCCGGAGATCCATCGAGGATGCTCAAGCCCTGCGCGACGCAGGGTGCCGTGGCGAATAGTGCCAGGCAGGACACCAGCCGGGAAAACAACATCCTTGAAAAGAACCGCGTGGCGACGATCCTGACAAGATGACAGGACGTCTTTTCATCTTCGGCCTGGGCTATTGCGGCCTTGAAATCGCCAAGCTTGCCCGGATGGCCGGCTGGAATGTGGCCGGTACCTGCAGGACGAGAGAGAAGGCGGACGAACTGGGGCGCTTGGGCTTCGAGGTGCATCCATTCGACGGCACCACTGCCCTGCCCGCCAAAGCTTTGGGCAATGCGTCGCACGTCCTCTGCACCATCGCACCTGGCACGACAGGCGATCCCGCGCTGAAGACGTCGGCGCGCCTGCTGCGCGATGCGCGCTGGCTGGGCTATCTCTCGACGACCGGCGTCTACGGCGATCACGGCGGCGGCTGGGTCGACGAGGAAACGCCGGCTCGTCCCGCGCAACCACGCAGCATCGAGCGCCTGGCGACGGAGGGTGCCTGGCAGGCGATCGGCGCGGAGCTGGGCTTCGCCGTCGACATCTTCCGCCTGCCTGGCATCTACGGGCCCGGCCGCAGCACGCTCGACCAGGTCAACGCAGGCACGGCTCGCCGGATCGACAAGCCGGGCCAGGTCTTCTCGCGCATCCATGTCGAGGACGTCGCCGGCACCGTGCTGCTGGCGCTCGGTAATGCCCGTCCCGGCGCCGTCTACAACGTAGCCGACGACCTGCCGGCTGCGACCGGCGAGGTCGTGGCCTACGCCTGCGAGCTTTTGGGCAAGCCCGTGCCGCCGGCCGTGCCATGGGACGAGGCGGCGCCGACCATGAGCGCCATGGCACGGTCATTCTATGCCGAGAACCGGCGGGTGAAGAACGACAGGATCAAGAGCGAGCTCGGCGTGACGCTACGCTATCCGACGTACAAGGAAGGGCTGCTCGCAATTGCGCGGGGGGCGTAGCCTTCTCCCGACTACAGGAGCTCCTCGACGCTGGCGATCAGGCGCGCGATGTCCGCGGGCGTGCTGAGGCGATGGTCGCCGCCCTTGATCAGGGTGGTGATCACTTCGGGGGCTTCCATGTGGTTCGCGATCTGCAGCGAGTACTCCCACGGCACGTCGGGATCACTCTGGCCGTGCAGCAGGCGCACCCGACAGGGCAGTGCGAGCTTCCTGTCGAGCAGGAGATGATTGCGGCCCTCCTCGATCAGCTTCCAGGTGAAGACGGACGGCTCGGGCGAATACTGCGATGGCCGCTCCAGTCGACCGTCTCGCTGCAGCCTTTCGCGATCCTCCAGCGACAGTCCCCCGAGCAGCATGCGCTCGGTGAAATCGGGCGCCGCCGCGATCAGCACCAGGCCGGCCAGACGCTCGGGTCGAGCGCGGGCCACCAGCAATGACAGCCAGCCCCCCATGCTCGAACCGACGAGGACCAGCTTGCCTTCGGTAAGCTGATCGAGCACCGAGAGGGAGTCGTCGAGCCAGCGCCCGATCGTGCCGTCCTCGAAGCGACCCGACGATTGGCCGTGGCCGAGATAGTCGAAGCGCACATAGGCACGGCCCTTGCGCCGCGCCCAATCCTCGAGCGCCATCGCCTTGGTGCCGGTCATGTCGGAACGAAAGCCGCCCAGGAACGCTACAGTCGGCGTGCGACCCGATGTCGTCGCATAGGCAACGGTGTTGCCGTCAGGACGTCGCAGTCTCCGTACCCTATCGTCGCCGGTCATCCCGTGTTACCTGCCACAACAGTCAACCTTGCGCCAAGCCGACGTGCCCGCCAACCCGACTCTCCTGCAGATCGTTCCCACGCTCGCCGGCGGTGGGCTGGCACGCGCCACGCTCGATGCCGCCCAGGCGGTGATCGCGGCCGGCGGCGCGGCCATCGTCGCCTCGCCGGGTGGAGCCATGTTGCCCGACCTGCTGAGGCTGCGCGCCACCCATCTGGAGGTGCCCGAGGGTGGTCATCCGCTATGGAGCCGCCTGGTGCTGCCCGCCAAGCTCGCCTCGAGCCTTCACGAAGCGCGCGTCTCGCTGGTTCAGGCGCGTTCGCCCAACACCGCCTGGGTGGCGTGCGCGCTGGCGCGGCGATGGGGGATCAAGTGGATCGCGACCCTGCACACACCCTTCCTTGCCGACGGAATCGCCGAGCGTTTCGTCGAGCGCCGGCAGGCGCGCGCCGACGCCGTGATCGCCGTGTCGGACCATGTCGCGAGGGATGCGCTGCAACGCTTCCCTACGCTCGACGGTCGCCTGGAGACCATTTCACCCGGCGTCAACTTCGACCGCTTCGATCCTGCCATCGTACGTGCCGACCGGGTAATCAAGCTTGCCTCCGAACTGCGCGTCCCGGACGGCAGCCATATCATCCTCTGCCCGGCACGCTTCGACGAGGATCGCGGTCAGAAGATCCTGATCGAGGCAGTGAAGCGCCTGGGCCGTGACGATGTCTTCTGCCTGCTGCTGGGTTCGGTCGGCGTACCAACCCCGTTCGAGCGCGAGCTGGAGCGTGGCATCGTCGCTGCCGATCTCGCTGGCCGCATGCAGATCGGCCCCTATGTCGACGACATGCCGGCGGCCTACATGCTGGCCGACGTCGTGGTCGCGACCGGCGGGGCACGCCAGGGCTTCAGCCGCACCCTGGTCGAGGCGCAGGCGATGGGCCGCCCCGTGGTGGCCGAGGGCGGTGGCGGTGCGGTCGAATCGGTGCTGCACGGCGTCACCGGCTGGCTGGCGCCGGCAGGCGACGCGGCAGCGCTGGCCGAGGCCCTGAACAGCGCCTTGGCGCTCAGCACCGAGCGACGCGTCGAGGTCGCTCGCGCCGCCCAGGAGCAGGTGCGCAGCCGTTACAGCCTGCCCCAGGCCAACCGCCAATTGCTGCAGCTCTACGAACGATTGGGCTGAATCAGCGCTGCCGCAGTGCAACCACACGGTGCGCCAGGGTATTGACTCGTGGCTCACCCGCATCTATCTCCGGGCCCATGGAACGCCGGTTTTTCACCGCTCCAGCCTTCACGACCACCGTTCGAACTTGATTCGGCCGGGCGCGCGCACTCGTGCCGCTTCCCGGCCTCTTGCCGCCGACACGTCGTGTCGGCGCAGGAGCCGTGTTCGAAATTTTCCTATTCGGTGGTTGCCATGATCAACATTTCCTTACCGGACGGTTCGGTCCGATCGTTCGACAAACCGGTGAGCGGCGCCGACATCGCTGCTTCGATCGGCCCCGGACTTGCCAAGGCGGCGCTGGCGTTGCGCGTCGACGGCAAGATGATGGACCTCGCGCATGTCGTCGATCGAGACGCCAAGATAGGTATCGTGACGCAGCGCGATCCGGAGGCGCTGGAACTGCTGCGCCACGACGCTGCGCACGTGCTCGCCCAGGCGGTCCAGGAACTCTATCCCGGCACGCAGATCACGTTCGGTCCGGCGACGGAGGACGGCTTCTACTACGACTTCGTGCGTGAGCACCCGTTCTCGTCCGAGGACTTCGCCAGGATCGAGCAGCGGATGGCTGAGATCGTCGACCGCGACCTGCCGATTACGCGCGAAATCTGGGACCGCGCCAGGATCAAGGACTATTTCAAGCGGCATGGCGAGAGCTTCAAGGCCGAGTGGGCCGACGAGCTGCCCAAGGACGAAGAGATCTCGGTCTACAGGCAGGGCGAGTGGCTCGACATGTGCCTGGGTCCGCACCTGCCCTCGACGGGCAAGCTCGGCAAGGCGTTCAAGCTCACGAAGGTGTCGGGCGCCTATTGGCGCGGCGATGCCAACAACGCCCAGCTTCAACGCGTCTACGGCACGGTCTTCTTCTCCGACAAGGACCTGAAGGCCTACCTGCACCGCATCGAGGAGGCGGAGAAGCGCGACCATCGGCGGCTCGGCCCCGAGATGGGCCTCTTCCATCAGCAGGAAGATGCCGCCGGCATGGTCTACTGGCACCCCAAGGGCTGGACGTTCTGGCGCACGCTCGAGAACTATCTGCGCCGCAAGCTCGAGGCCGGCGGCTACGTCGAGGTGAAGACGCCGCAGCTCAACGACCGGCGGCTGTGGGAGAAGTCGGGCCACTGGGAGAATTTTCGCGAGAACATGTATCTCAGCGAGAATGAGGAAGGCCTGAACGAGTTCGTCGCCGATCCGGCACGACGCATGTTCGCGCTGAAGCCGATGAACTGCCCATGCCATATCCAGATCTTCAACCAGGGCCTGCGCAGCTATCGCGAGTTGCCGCTGCGCCTGGCCGAGATGGGTTCGTGCCATCGCTTCGAGCCGTCGGGCGCATTGCACGGCATCTTGCGGGTGCGCGCCTTCACGCAGGACGACGCCCACATCTTCTGCAGTCCCGACCAGATCGAGGCCGAGACGATCCGTTTCTGCGGCCTGCTGGACTCGATCTACAAGGACCTGGGCTTCTCGGACTACTTCGTGAAGTTCTCCGACCGGCCGGCGGTTCGTATCGGCTCCGATGCGATCTGGGACCAGGCGGAGGGCGCGCTCAAATCGGCGTCCAAGGCGGCCGGCGTCGATCTGATCCTCAATCCGGGCGAGGGCGCGTTCTACGGCCCCAAGCTGGAATTCGTGTTGCGCGATGCGATCGGCCGCGACTGGCAGTGTGGGACGCTGCAGGTCGACTTCATGCTGCCCGAGCGTCTGGGCGCGAGCTACGTCGCCGAAGACGGCAGCCGCAAGGTGCCGGTCATGCTGCACCGCGCCATCTTCGGCAGCTTCGAACGCATGATTGGCGTTCTGATCGAGCACTATGCCGGGCGCTTCCCACTGTGGCTGGCGCCGACGCAAGCGGTAGTGGCCACGATCGTCAACGACGCCGACTCCTATGCCCTGGAGGTTGCAGCCAGGCTTCGCGGCGCCGGCATGCGCGTCGAGACGGACCTGCGCAACGAGAAGATCAACTACAAGGTCCGCGAGCATTCGGTTGCCCACGTCCCGCTGATCCTGGCCGTCGGGCGCCGCGACATGGAGGGCAATACGGTCGCCGTCCGCCGCCTTGGCTCGGAAAAGCAGGAGGTCCTTGAACTCGGGGCCGCCGTCACTAAACTTTCTGAAGAGGCACGGCCGCCCTTCTAGGGCGGCCGCCGCCTCATACCCCGCTCCAGACCGGAGCTCTTACGAAGGAGAATGAAGCCATAGCCAGACCTGCCCAACAAAGCGCGCCCACCCGCGAGGGTCCGCGCGTCAACGGCGAAATCAGAGCGCCGCAAGTCCGACTTATCGACGAGAATGGAGATATGGTCGGCGTCGTCAGCACCCGCGAGGCATTGGACATGGCCGAGGAGGCCAGTCTCGACCTGATCGAGATCTCGCCCAATGCGAGCCCGCCGGTCGCCAAGATCTCCGATTACGGCAAATACAAATACGAAGCGCAGAAGAAGGCGCACGAGGCGCGTAAGCACCAGAAGGTCATCGAGGTCAAGGAGATCAAGATGCGCCCGAACATCGACGACCACGACTACGAAGTGAAGATGCGCGCCATGAAGCGGTTCATCGAAGAAGGCGACAAGGTGAAGGTCACCCTGCGCTTCCGCGGCCGTGAGATGGTGCATTCCGAGCTCGGTCTGCAGGTGTTGAACCGTGTCCGCGGCGAGATGGACCCGCTCACCAAGATCGAATCGATGCCGCGCATGGAAGGCCGGCAGATGATCATGGTGCTGGCGCCGAAGTAGCTACTTCGTTGCCTTCGGGACACGCAGGCGCAGCGTCACGGTTCCGGCGCTGCGTGATTGCTCAGGATCGAAGCGCCCATTCGCCGTCGTGCCGTCGAGCCAGCGCACGCTGTACACGGTCTCGCCGGCGAACGACATCGGCTTGTCGGTCTTGCCGTGCATCCAATAATCACAGCGGATCGGGTCGTCTGGATTGAGCTGCTGAGCTTGGCAAATCTGGTGCAGTACGTAAGGCATGAACCGGGCGCGGCCATCCTCTGGCGCCGTGGTGTAATTGAGCGCCAGCGAGCGCTGCTGGCCATCGCAGCGATGGATGGCGCGGACTTGCGCTGCGCCGGGCGTCTTCAATCTGATTCCGTCCAGTTCCGCCACCAGCGCATCGACTGCGTGGGCGCGGGCCGCATCGGTGAAGCCTGCACTCACCAGCGTGGCCTCATAGCGGCCGATCGCTTCGTTCGTAGGCCCGGCGGGATAGCTGGCGCGCATCAGGTCACGCTGCCACGAACGTGTCTCGAGCGCGCCTACGACCATTGCGCCGGTGAGGCCTGCCCGCTCGGCCCAGTCGCCCAGGACATTCCCCGCAGTCCAGCAGTACTTCAGGAGATTGTAGCCCTCGGGCTCGATCGCCTTGGCCCGGGCGTCGACCAAGCCCATCGACTGGCCGACCACCGTCTTGACCAGCACATACTGCGCCGCCGGATTGTCGCGTACTTTCTCAGAGCTCGACTGGGCGGGGCTCGACTGGGCGGGGCGGTTCTCCGACGACCGCTCGGTCTGGGCGCTTGCCGTTGCGGCGCCAAGACAAGCCACCAGAGCAATCGCTGCGGTCTTTTTCATGGCCGGGTGTCAGCTTCCAACAACAGGGACAACGTATGAAGGCTTTGATCGTTGCGGGCGCGACACTGCTGGTCGCGCCGTTGGGTGTGGTCGGGGCCCAGCAGGCTGCACCGCCGATCAATGCCGAAGCGGCGAAAAGCCTCTCCGACTTCCAGAACTTCGGTCCGCACCGTGCCTTTGTCATCGGTGCCGATGGCCGGGCGAGCTGGTACGTCGGCGTCGGCGGTGGCGATCCCGGCACTGCCGTCAGCGCCGCCTTGAAGCGTTGCGAAGAGCGCGGCAAGCCGCCCTGCGTGCTGCATGTCGTCAACAACTACACCGTCACCGGTTCGGACTGGCGGGCGCAGGTGCCGCAACGGGCCGCCGACACACCCGACATCGGCCGGCTGCGGCCGGAACCCTTTTGGTCGATGCGCGGGCCCAACCTCGCCGCCGGCCTGATCGTCTGGAGCCATGGTTACATGGCCGGCAAGAATTCGACGAGCAGCGCGCCGCAACCCTGGATCGGCCGTTTCACGCGCATCGGCTACGACCTCTATCGCTTCGACCGCGAATGGATCGTCGACTGGGCGGGGGATGCCACGGCGCTGGCCGAGGCCGTGCGCAAGGCGCGGGAAATGGGTTATCGGCGAGTCGTGCTGGCCGGACAGTCGGCCGGCGCCTGGGTGTCGCTGGCCGCGATGGCCCGCGGCGCACCGGTCGACGGCGTGATTTCGATTGCCGCCGCTCATCACGGCGAAGTGGCCAAGATGCGCGACCCCACGCGGGCGCGCTCGGAATGGCAGAACATGATCGGGGCGCTGAGAACCGGGCCGCGCGTCGTCATCGCCAACTTCTCCGAGGATACATACGACGTCGGCAATCGCATGAGCGATGCGCGCACGGCGTTCGCCAGGAGCGGCGTGGACGTCGTCATCATCGACAATCCCGAAGGCTTCAAGGGCCACAGTGCGGGCGGCGACCTCGTCTTCGCCCGCAGGTTCGGCGGCTGCATCGAGAGCTTCATCGACAAGGGCACCAGGCAGCCGCCCTGTTAGGCCATGTACGACCCGCCGTTGACATGCAGCACCTGGCCGGTGATGGCGTCGGCCTCGTCGGAGGCCAGGAACACGGCACTGCGCGCGATCTGCTCGGGTGCCAGGAGCTTGCCGCCGAGCGGTATGGTCGCCTTCGCCATCTCGACCAGTTCGGCATCCGTGTTGCCGTAGCGCGGCTGGGCGGTGTCCGTCGTGCCGGGGGCGATGGCGTTGACCCGGATGCTGTGCGGCGCGAGCTCGAGTGCCATCGCCCTGGTCATCGACACGACGCCGCCTTTGCTCGCGCTGTAGTGCACGCCGCGCACTGCGCCGCGCAGGGCCTGCGAGGAGAGGTTGATGATCGAGCCGCGCTTACCGTCCGCAATCAGCGCCTTGGCGACGGCGACAGCGGCAAAACAGCCGGCCTTGAGATTGATGTCGAGCACGTAGTCCCAGTCGCTCTCGCGCATCTCGAGGAACTTTACCCGCGGATAGACGCCGGCGTTATTGACCAGGATGTCCGGCACGCCCAGCGCCCGCACTGTCTCTGCGACCATGGTCTCGATGTCGGCGAGCTTGGAGACATCGGCCTTGATGAGATGGGCGCGCCGGCCAGCTTGCCGGGCATAGTTCGCGACCGCCTCGGCGCCGGCCTCGTCGTCGAGCCAGCTGAGCGCCACGTCCGCCCCCTCCTCCGCCAGCGCCCGGCCGATCGCCGCCCCGATGCCTTGCTGGGCGCCCGTCACAAGCGCCACCTTGCCTGTCAAACGCATGCCGAATCCTTTCAGTACCGATCGCCACCATCGCATTTCAGATCATCGGAGGGGAAAGATCATCTGTACTGCCTCCCCTCCCGTTACCTGCCTGCAATAAGGAAGGAAAATGAGGCCCGGCGGGCGGCTTGCACGGCTCCCGCACCGCCGCTATAAGCCCCGTTCTTCGGCGGCCTGGCCATACAGGGCATTGCCTCGGCCGCCCATCGTAACCCTTTGAAAAGGAACGAAAATGCCCAAGATGAAGACCAAGAGCGGGGCCAAGAAGCGTTTTCGCTTCACGGCATCCGGCAAAGTGAAGCATGGCGTCGTCGGCAAGCGCCACGGCATGACCAAGCGGGGCAACCGCTTCCTGCGCCAGCAGACCGGCATGACCCTGGTGTCCGAGCCCGATACACGCATCATCAAGCGCAACTTTTTCCCGTACGAGAGGTAGGCCATGGCACGCGTAAAGCGGGGCGTGGCTGCGCACGCTCGTCACAAGAAGGTCCTGAAGCTCGCCAAAGGCTATCGCGGCCGCGCCAAGCTGGCGTTCCGCGTCGGCATCGAGAAGGTCGAGAAGGGCCTGCAATACGCTTATCGCGACCGGCGCAACAAGAAGCGCACGTTCCGCGGTCTGTGGATCCAGCGCATCAACGCCGCAACCCGCGAGCATGGCATGACCTACTCGCAGTTCATGAACGGCATCCTGAAGGCCGGGATCGAGGTCGACCGCAAGGTCATGGCTGATCTCGCCGTGCGGGAGCCGGCGGCGTTCAAGGCCCTGGTCGAACAGGCCCAGGCCGCCCTCAAGTAACGTCCGAGCGCCCGGCCCCAACAAGGTGGCGGGGCGCACGGATAGGGATCGCAAAGAGGGAGCCTGGACCGCAGGCTCCCTTTTTTCGTGTCGGGATTCGGAGAACTCGAGATGAGTGATCTTTCGACCATACGCAGCGAAGCGCTCGGCGCCGTCGAGCAGGCGGCCGATCTTGCCGCGCTCGACGCTGCGCGCGTGGCGGCCCTGGGAAAGAAGGGCAGCGTCACCGGTCTGATGAAGACCCTGGGCGGCATGTCGCCCGACCAGCGGCGCGCGTTCGGCGCCGAGGTCAACCAGGTCAAGGGGGAGATCGAGGCAGCGCTCGAAGCGCGCAAGAGTGCGCTCAGCGCCACGGCACTTGCCGCCAAGCTCAGCAACGAGAAGGTCGATGTCAGCCTGCCGGCGCGGCCAGAGTTCGCGACCTGGACCCAGGGCACGCTGCATCCGATCGGCCAGGTGATGGACGAGCTCGCCGCCATCTTCGGCGAGATGGGTTTCAGCTGGGCGGACGGTCCCGACATCGAGGACGACTGGCACAACTTCACGGCGCTCAACATCCCGCCCGACCATCCGGCGCGGCAGATGCAGGACACCTTCTATTTGCCCCAGCGCGCCGACGGCACACCGATGGTGCTGCGCACCCACACCTCGCCGGTGCAGGCGCGCACGATGCTCGACAAGGGCATCCAGAAGATGCTGGCCGACGGCGGCTCGCTGCGCATCATCGTGCCCGGCCGTACCTTCCGCATCGACAACGATGCCACCCACACGCCGATGTTCCATCAGGTCGAAGGCCTGGTGATCGACCGCACGACCCACATGGGCCACCTCAAAGGATGCCTGGTCGATTTCTGCCGCGCCTTCTTCGAGGTCGACGACCTGCCGCTGCGCTTCCGCCCCTCCTACTTCCCCTTCACCGAACCGTCGGCCGAGGTCGATATCGGCTGCTCGTGGAAGGACGGCGAGCTCAAGATCGGCGCCGGCGATTCGTGGCTGGAGATCCTGGGTTCGGGCATGGTGCATCCCAACGTGATCGCCAATTGCGGGCTCGATCCCGCCGTGTACCAGGGCTTCGCCTTCGGCATGGGCATCGATCGCATCGCCATGCTGAAATACGGCATCCCGGACCTGCGCAGCTTCTTCGACGCCGACCTGCGCTGGCTGCGCCACTACGGCTTCCAGGCGCTGGAATGGCCGTCGCTGACGGGAGGTCTGGGCCGATGAAGTTCACCCTCTCCTGGCTGAAGGAGCATCTCGACACGACGGCGTCGCTCGGCGAGATCCGCGACACGCTGACCATGCTCGGGCTCGAGGTCGAGGACATCACCAACCCCGCCGAGACGCTCAAGGGCTTCGTCGTCGGATACGTCGTCGAAGCGGTCCAGCATCCCAACGCCGACCGGCTACGCGTCTGCAAGGTCGACACCGGTTCGGGCGTGGTCCAGGTCGTGTGCGGCGCTCCCAACGCGCGTACCGGCATGAAGGGCATCTTCGCGCCGTCCGGCAGCACCATCCCGGGTACCGGCCTGCTGCTCAAGGCGAGCAAGATCCGCGGCCAGGACAGCAACGGCATGCTGTGCTCCAGCCGCGAGCTCGAGCTGGGCGACGACCATAGCGGCATCATCGACCTGCCGGCCGACGCCAGGACCGGCGCACCGGCGGCCGAGGCGCTCGGCCTCGACGATGCGGTAATCGAGATCAAGGTGACACCCAACCGCGCCGATTGCCTCGGCGTGCACGGCATCGCCCGTGACCTCGCGGCAGCGGGGCTGGGCGCCCTGAAGTCGATGAAGGCCGACAAGGTGCCGGGCACCTATGCGAGCCCGGTCAAGTGGACACACGGCTATGAGCCCAAGCCGGACAGCCCCTGCCCCATCGTGGTCGGCCGGCATTTCCGCGGCATCAAGAACGGCCCCTCGCCGGACTGGCTGCAGCGTCGGTTGAAGGCGATCGGGTTGCGGCCGATCTCGGCGCTGGTCGACGTCACCAACCTCGTGACCTTCGACCTCAACCGGCCCCTCCACGTGTTCGACGCGAGGAAGCTCTCGGGTGACCTGGTCATGCGCCAGGCGCGCGAGGGCGAGCAGATGCTGGCGCTCGACGGCAAGACCTACACTCTCGATTCGTCGGTTGCCGTGATCGCCGATGCCAGGGGTATCCACGGCCTGGGCGGCATCATGGGCGGCGAGGACACGGGCGTCCGTGACGACACGACCGAGGTGTTCCTCGAGGTGGCCTATTTCGATCCCATCCGCACGGCGGCATCGGGCCGCAAGCTCGGCGTGCTCTCCGATGCCCGCTATCGCTTCGAGCGCGGCATCGATCCGGAATCGGTCTGGTGGGGTGCCGAGGTGGCGGCGCGCCTGATCCTGCAGCTGTGCGGCGGCGAGGCGAGCGAGATCGTGTCGAGCGGCGTCATGCCGAACTGGCAGCGCAGCTTCACGCTGCGTTCCGACCGCGTGACGACGCTGACCGCGATCGACGTGCCGTCCGACAAGACTGCCGCGATCCTGGCCAAGCTCGGCTTCGCCGTCGAAGGCAGCGGCCCATGGACGGCGGCCGTGCCGCCGTGGCGGCCCGATATCGTGGGCGAGGCCGACCTGGTCGAGGAAGTGACCCGCGTTTTCGGCTTCGACAACATCCCGACGACATCCCTGCCACGCCTGTCGGCCACGTCCAAGCCGGTGCGCAGCCCGCTGCAGCGGCGCGTGCCATTGGCGCGCCGCGCGCTCGCCGCCCGCGGCATGAACGAGGCGGTGACCTGGTCGTTCCTGGCGCGCGCCAAGGCCGAGCGGTTCGGCGCCAGGCAGCAGGCCGATCTGCATCTGCTGAACTCGATCGACGCCACGCTCGACACCATGCGGCCGTCGATCCTGCCCAACCTGATCGACGCTGCGCAGCGCAACGAGGCGCGCGGGCTGGTCGATCCTGCCTTGTTCGAAGTCGGCCCCGAATACAAGAACGCGACGCCGACAGGCCAGCGGACGGTCGCTGCCGGCCTGCGCAGCAACATGGCGGTGCCACGCAACTGGAACGAACCGGCGCGCAGCGTCGATGCCTTCGACGCCAAGGCCGACGCGCTCGCCGTGCTCGCCGCCATCGGCACGCCGATGGACAATCTGTCGGCCCAGCCGGGCGCGCCCGACTGGTACCATCCCGGCCGCTCGGGACTGATCAAGCTCGGCGACCGCGTGATGGCGCAGTTCGGCGAGCTGCATCCCGAGATCGCGGCCGGTGCGGATTTCAAGGGCCCGGTGGCCGCCTTCGAAGTCTTCCTCGACGCCCCGCCGCTGCCCAAGGCCAAGGCCAGCAAGGCGCGCCCCAAGCTCGTGCTGTCGGCCTTCCAGCCGCTGGAGCGCGACTTCGCCTTCATCGTCGATGCCGACGTCGAGGCCGAGAAGCTGGTGCGCGCCGCGAAAAGCGCCGACAAGGCGCTGGTGACGGGCGTGCGCGTGTTCGACCTCTATGCCGGCAAAGGTGTGCCCGGCGGCAAGAAATCGATCGCGCTCACGGTCACGCTGCAGCCGGTCGAGCGCACGCTCACCGATGCCGAGATCGAAGCCGCGAGCAACAAGATCGTGGCCCAGGTGGCGAAAGCCACTGGCGCAACGTTGCGTGGATAGAGTTCATTGCCTTCCGGACCGTGCGTTTGCCGCGCCCTCATGAGGCGCGCGAGGCGCGTGCGGTCCAATAGAGTATGAAATGACCGACCTGTCGTTGATCCGCAATTTCTCGATCATCGCCCATATCGACCACGGCAAGAGCACGCTGGCCGATCGGCTCCTGATGCGCTGTGGCGCGGTGAGCGAGCGCGAGTTCCACGACCAGATGCTCGATTCCATGGACATCGAGCGCGAGCGCGGCATCACCATCAAGGCGCAGACCGTGCGGCTCGACTACACCGCGCTCGACGGCAGGACCTACGTGCTCAATCTCATGGACACGCCGGGCCATGTCGACTTCGCTTACGAGGTCAGCCGTTCGCTGGCGGCCTGCGAGGGGTCGCTGCTGGTGGTCGATGCGAGTCAGGGCGTCGAGGCGCAGACGCTGGCCAACGCCTATCACGCGATCGACGCCAACCACGAGATCATCCCGGTCCTGAACAAGATCGACCTGCCCTCGGCCGAGCCTGAGCGCGTCTGCCAGGAGATCGAGGACGTGATCGGCATCGACACGTCCGAGGCCGTCAAGGTGTCGGCCAAGACCGGCCTCGGCATCGACGATCTGCTGGAGGCGATGGTCAAGCGCCTGCCGTCGCCCAAGGGTGACCGCAATGCACCCTTGAAGGCGCTGCTGGTCGACAGCTGGTACGACCCGTATCTCGGCGTCGTGACCCTGGTGCGCGTCAAGGACGGCGTGCTGCGCAAAGGCATGCGCATCCGCATGATGGCGGTAGGCGCATCGTACGATCTCGACAAGGTCGGCGTGTTCACGCCCAAGCCCAAGGACGTGGCCGAGCTGGGTCCGGGCGAGGTCGGGTTCATCATTGCCGGCATCAAGACCATCGCCGACTGCAAGGTCGGCGACACGATCACCGACGACCGCAAGCCCGCGACCGACATGCTGCCGGGCTTCAAGCCGTCGGTACCGGTGGTGTTCTGCGGCCTGTTCCCGGCCGACGCCGCGGAGTTCGAGCAGCTGCGCGAATCGCTCGCCAAGCTGCGCCTGAACGACTCCTCGTTCCACTTCGAGCCGGAATCGAGCGCGGCCCTCGGCTTCGGCTTCCGCTGCGGCTTCCTCGGCCTGCTGCATCTCGAGATCGTGCAGGAGCGGCTGGAGCGCGAGTTCGACCTCGATCTCGTCACGACCGCGCCCTCGGTCGTCTACAAGCTCAGGATGAGCGACGGCACGGAGCGCGAGCTGCACAATCCGGCCGACTATCCCGACCCGATGCATATCGAGAGCATGCAGGAGCCGTGGATCAAGGCGACGATCATGACGCCCGACGAGCATCTCGGCTCCGTCCTGACGCTCTGCCAGGAGCGGCGCGGTCAGCAGATCGAGCTCACTTACGCCGGCTCGCGCGCCATGGCGGTCTATCGCCTGCCGCTGAACGAAGTGGTGTTCGACTTCTACGATCGCCTGAAGTCGGTGACGCGCGGCTATGCCAGTTTCGACTACGAGATGGTGGGCTACGAGGAAGGCGAGCTGGTGAAGCTCACCATCATGGTGAACGGCGAACCGGTCGATGCGCTCTCGATAATCACCCACAAGAATCAGGCCGAGAGCCGTGGTCGGGCGCTGTGCGAGCGGCTGAAGGACCTGATCCCGCGGCAGCTCTTCAAGATCGCCATCCAGGCAGCGATCGGCGGTCGCATCATCGCCCGCGAGACGATCAGCGCGTTGCGCAAGGACGTGCTGGCCAAATGCTATGGCGGCGACATCAGCCGCAAGAAGAAGCTTCTCGAGAAGCAGAAAAAGGGCAAGAAGCGCATGCGTCAGGTCGGCGACGTGGAAATCCCGCAGTCGGCCTTCATCGCTGCCCTGAAGATGGACAGCCGTTAGTCGACGTCTCGACGACGGAAACGAGGCGGCTTGCGCCTCTACTATTCAGGACAGCCCGCGATTGCGCCGGCGCCGGGGCGGCCGCGATCCGAGCAGGAGGCCGGTCTCGGGCCGACCGCCACCGCGGTTGCCGAGCCACAGGAAGAAGAGGCCGAGCACCAGGAAGGTCGGCAGCAAAGGCACCATCAGGACCGGCCGGACCAGCCAGAACCACAGCCCCGAGGAGACCCGGCGCTGCACAGCCGTCTGCGCATCGGCGAGCGAGCGGGTGTCGAGATGCGACCAAAGGTCCCCCAAGCCGATCAGATGGAACGAGCCCTCGGTCCACCAGGCGAGCCCGTCATGCACCAATGCTGCGACGGCCATGGCCAACAGAAGCCAGCCGAGCGCGCGAAACACTACCATCGATCCCCCAAATGGCGGCGCGCACCCTACAGAAGCCGCCCGCCCGGGGGAAGGCCGTTGCCCGGCCCGCGCTTCAGGCTATAAGAACGGCGAAACCGCTCCTGAGGACAGGTGGCCGAGTGGTTTAAGGCACACGCTTGGAAAGCGTGCGTGGTGTAACAGCCACCGCGGGTTCGAATCCCGCCCTGTCCGCCATATCCCGGCGCTAAATAATTGATTTTACTTTATAATTATCCTGCAGCCGAGGTACGGCCCCAAACTGGGCCCCAATAACGGCGCTGGATTGCAACACACTGATTCAGAGGGCTACGGAGTCTATAGGAGGCTAACGCGCTTGAGTAGCAAGCTTGCGTTGCTCGCTCATTCGAGTTCTTTCTCTTCTTCCTTAGGGCTTATCTCCGGCTCTCGTGCTCGCACACCTCGCACACTTTCGGCACGGGATAGCCGGGTTTGCCAGGATGGATTTTCTGCCTCGACGTGTTTCAACGATGTGTGCGCACACATACGCACAAGATCGTAAACTCATCCCGACAATCCCGAGTATCCCGGCATTCCCGACAACGCATCGGCGCAGCGTTCGCACCAGCCTTCAGAGTACCGAAATCAATAGACAAGCGGTGAATTCAACTCGCAGCGTTACGCGTCACCGAACTGACCACCAACGGCTCCTCGAGCAGTGTGACAGCTATGTCCGCTCGATGTGGATCAGCCAAATTCAGGCTGGAGCGACGCCGCCCATCGTCGTGCGTTGTATCAAGCGACGCTGCGGCAGGTCATAGTCCTGGATCGCCCGGTGTTGCACCGTGCAGTTGTCCCACATCAGCACGTCGCCTGGCTGCCACTGGTGGCGGTAGATGAATTGAGGTTTGATGATGCGATCGGCGAGTGAGGCGAGCTGAGATCTCGCTCCAAGCTCAATAGACAAGCGGCGGAATCCACGATGGAGCGTTGCGCACCACTCTGCTCCCCACCAGTGTCCTCTCCAGCTGCTTTATCCGGGCACACAGACGGTCGTAGGTATTTTGCTTCATGCCTCGCGGACGAGGTGGGATTGCATCCTGCACGGGCCGCGAGCCTCCAAGCCGAGCACGAAGTCGATTGGCTTGTAAATACGCTCGTGCCTTCTTGCTGCGACGCTGGCTCTCGTAGATGGGATTACCTAAACAGGCCCGGCAAAAATAGCTGCCAAATCCTCTGAAAAGCCGCGCTACGCGTCGTTGGCAAAACGGACAATGCAGCCAGGGCCTCGTCCCACCGAAATGGCAGCGTGTCCACGACACACGGATGTTCTGTTCGGTCAGCTGATTGCGCAGCTCAAGCACGATCCGATACCGGGAAAGCCGCATCCTCGCAATGCGCGGCCAGCGGAACGGTAGCTGCAGTGCAAGCCATTGGTCAGTCAGGAGCCCAGCGCGCTGAAGCTCACGGACATCGACCGCATCCTGACCGAGCCTTTCGATTGTCATCCTTTCGTGCATCTCGCCGACGATCGCAGGGTGCGTTCGAGATGCGCATAGAGCGCGTCAGCGATCGCGTTCTCATCATCACGCGACTTCGGATCGAGCAGCCCACGTTGCACGAGCGCGTCCAGTTCGTCCTCATGCAACTCGACCCACAGACAGCGCAAACCGTTCCGCCGGCGCTCACGATGGCGGCGCATGCGTTCGAGGGCTAGGGTCGGATTTAAGGCGGACATCGGCGTTTACGGGGCACAGTGTGTATTTATAGCATGCCCCGCCGAGATGATGAAGCACAGTCTGTTGTCTCGACGCAAAACGTGCTCGATCATGCACTGCGCAGGCAAACGGCTGGCCCGACGTAGCTGCCAGTCCTCAGCTACGGCTCAGCCCGTTAGTGCAGGTTCGAATCCTGATCCCTCAGCCAGCCACCCGTGCGCATTTTTCTCTGTGTTGAGACGGGTGGTTATTCGCCCCACATTTCCGACAGTTAGGTCGGCTCGAGGTAAATTCGAGCGGCTATTTTCGCGCGCAAAATACCACTTTTGGGGCGGTTCCTGCGCTTTCTCTCCGGCCAACTTTTTCGCACTTACGCGAAAGTGACGCGGGCGCATCGTCGACGAGCGCAAGTTCCTCGTTGATGAGGCTACTTCACTCAGGCTGGCTGCTGAAAGAACCCGAAGTTGCGGCACTGCGCGGCCCAGTAGAGCGGAATATCTCTGCTCATCAGATCGGCAAGCGTAAGCTGAGCCGGTTGAGTACCGTCGACTATGGCACGGGTGATATCGGGAGAAAGATAGGCCAATCGTATCAGCGTGCTTACATAGGGTCGGGAACAGCCGTCCTCGTGGGCCAACTTGCTCAACGGCGTGCCCTTCTCCAGGCGCCCTCGCAGATCGCGCGCCCAGGCCAGGGCTTTCACGAGGGAGCGATCCACGCGAGCCGCAGGAACGGATGAGACCAGCCGATGTCCTCCACGACCTGCCTTCATCACCGTGGCAATACAGATCACACCCGTCTGCGCCGCTTCTGGCATTGCATCCTGACCCGCTTTGGTGACGATGATCTCGACTCGGTCGGTATGGACTGTAACCTTCTCGATAAGGTGCCTCAGATGCTTGTGTTGACCGGTGGTTGGCACTCCACCAATTGCACGATCGACGAGGGCTTCAATGGCATGCGCTGATACTCGCCGCACGGTTCCGGCGCTCTCCGGCCTCCCTTGCAGGAGCGCCTGACTGACATAGTAGCGATAGCGTTTACCATCCG
This sequence comes from uncultured Rhodospirillales bacterium, assembly GCA_902825855.1. Taxonomy (GTDB): domain Bacteria; phylum Pseudomonadota; class Alphaproteobacteria; order Reyranellales; family Reyranellaceae; genus Reyranella. The sequence goes on from CADECW010000043.1 coordinate 44,430, forward strand.
CCTTTTGGACGTAAGAGGGACTCATGACGTTGCCGCGATCGTCGTACAGCACGCCGGACAAAGCACTTGGTTTTGAAGATCGGCTGCCGCGTACCTGACCTTGCCGATGGTCCGTCAACATCGCCTGGACCCTGTCCCAAAGGTCCAACGCTACAATTGGCGAGTGCTGGCCAGCATAAGTGGCACCGCGATGGGTGATGCGCCCGGCTTAGATCGGATTGCGCAGCAAATAGTACAGAGCACCGCGACTGTACCCGCCCCCTCCCCTCGTCTTCCCACTACTAGAAATCCAGACCTTGCTGACGATCCCCAGCCTTCTCGACTCCCTCGTCAGCGCCGCCACCGTTCCGAGCTCGGCATACCGCTGGAACAGGAACCTGACTGTCTCCGCTTCCGACGCGTTGATCATGAGCTGTCGCTCCCTGACGTCATAGCCCAGTGGCAAGTTGCCGCCCATCCACATGCCTTTGCGCTTGGAAGCGGCGATCTTGTCTCGAATGCGCTCCCCCGTGACCTCTCGTTCGAACTGGGCGAACGACAACAGCACGTTCAAGGTCAACCGGCCCATCGAAGTCGTGGTGTTGAACTGCTGGGTGATCGATACGAATGAGGTGCCATGGCGATCGAGTGTTTCGACGATACGGGCGAAGTCAGCCAGAGATCGCGTCAACCGGTCGATCTTGTAGACCACGATCACGTCGACCAGTCCCCGGCCAAGGTCGGCCAGCAGGCTTTGCAAGGCAGGCCGCTCCATTGTGTCGCCGGAGAAGCCGCCATCGTCGTAGGCCGTCTTCACCAGCTTCCAGCCTTCGTGGGCCTGGCTCCTTATGTATGCTTCGCAGGCCTGGCGCTGGGCGTCGAGCGAGTTGAAGCTTTGGTTGAGCCCCTCCTCCGAGGATTTGCGGGTGCTGCCATGCCATCCGCGCCGGACGGCTGACGACGCGGGTCAACCTTGCGCCCGCGTAGCCCGCTGCCTGAACGGTCAATATGCCGGCTCGGCCGCCTACTTGTGACGCGATCGACGGCGGCAGGGTGGCGCTGCGGATCTTCGATCTCATCCAAGCGATAGACGTTCATGATCAGCTGCGCCTACCGAATACTCCATCCACTAGCCTGCGGGACGCGATCATTAGTCTTTCCCCTAATGCTCGCGCTCCTGATCCTGGTCTTCCATGTCGTGGTCTCGCCGCTCAAGACGAAGGCGCGACTGGAGGCCGAGATCATTATGCAGAGACATCAGTTGAACGTGCTTCACCGACCATCCGACAGTAGACTGGATCGCCCGCCAACTCACGGATGCGTTCCCCTGGGATGAAGCGCCCGAGTTCATGATCCGGGACCGCGACGGGTGTTACGGCCAAGCAGTCACGAAGCGTCTTGCCGCCATGGGCATCCGTGATCACCCAACGGCTTGGCGATGCCCGTGGCAGAACGGGCACGCGGAGAGGTTGATCGGTTCGATCCGCCGGGAATGCCTCGATCACATCGTCGTTTTTGGCGAGGCCCACCTGTGCCGCATCCTTGCGGCCTTCGGCGGCTACTACAACCAGCTCCGAATGCATCTGTCCTTAAGGAAGGATTCGCCAAGGCATCGGCCGATCCAACGGCTCGGCCAGCTCTCCGCTCAGCCCATTCTGGGCGGGCTTCATCATCAATATTGCCGGATCTAGTGTTCGGCAGGCACAGGTCGCGAAGCACCTTGTGGCGATGGGCATCCGAGATCTCCCGACAGCCCCACGGTCACCTTGGCAGAACGGGCATGCGGAGCGACAGATCGGCTCGATCCGCCGGGAATGCCTCAATCACATCGTCATCTTCGGCGAGGCTCATCTGCGCCGGATCCTTGCGGCCTACACCGGCCATTGCAATGGAATCCGAACGCATCTGTCCCTGGACAAGGATGCGCCGAGCCATCGGCCGATTCGACGGCTCGGCCAGCTCGCTGCTCATCCGGTCCTCGGCGGACTTCATCATCGATACTGCCGGATCTAGTTTTCTGCAGGCACAGCGATTCAGAAAGAGAGGCACGAGCCCGCGGGCGACATCGACACTGCAGCGGCGGACGGTCTCTAAAGCGCTTGACCCCAAACGGCCGACTAAAGAAGCGGATATGATAGAAAAGCACGTCCGAAAAAATCGTTTACTCGGATCGGGGTCGGCTTGGGCGACGAACCGTCGGCGAAGCTCGCGCACCAGACCGCCGGTTGGGTTGAGTCAGTTCGTCGGCGTCCTTCTCGGCTTGGGCTAGCAGCCAGTGCCTGAAGGTCGCGACCTTCGGAAGATCTGCGTTAACGCGGGGACAAACAATCCAGTAGGCATAGGGTAGACTAAGAGCAAGATCAAAGGGCCGAACCAGCCGGCCCGCTCGCAGATCCCACGCCGTGAGCGCGGTGCGTGCCAGGGCGATCCCCTGCGCATTGACAGCAGCATCGATGGCCATGCTCGCCTGATTGAATACCGTGCCGTGTGATAGGTCAGCGTCGGCGATGCCGGCCGTATTGAGCCACTTCAGCCAGTCTCGTTGATCATTCAGATGCAGCAGGGTGTGGCGCTTCAGATCGTCCGGCGAGCGCAGTGCATGCCGGCCACGTAAAAGCTTCGGACTACAGACCGGAACCAGTTCCTCTGAACCAAGCCGTGTAACGTGCAAACCCGGCCATTGCCCCTCGCCGTGGCGGATCGCCACGTCGATCTCCTCGCGCGCGAAATGTTGTACGATTAGAGGGCATGAAGTCCTTCGCGACAAGGCGGATTGAGCGATACGAACGACAAGGCCGTGCAGCCCCGTCCTCGTCAAGCCGTCGAGCTGCCATGCCCGAAGCCAGAACGGAATGGCCTTTTCGCGGCCGAGCGCAGGGGGTTCGCCGCGGCAGAAATCTTGCCAGTGTAAGCACTGCCCGCCGCAGTCTGCATCGGTCGAAATCCAGTTGGCGGTCACGCCGAAGAATGCGCCAATCGGCATTCCGATAGGAAGGAAGATTTCTGCCATGCCGCGTATTCGCCCCGAGCGCTTCGTCCATGTGGTCTACCGCACGCGCCAGTTCGACAGTATGATCGCTTGGTATCAGGCCGTGTTCGACTGCAAGGTGCAGTATCAGAATCCGGTGCTCGCGTTCCTCACCTACGACGACGAACACCATCGGATCGCCATCATCAACCTGAATGCCGTGCAGCCTGATGCGGGCAAAGATGAACGGCGCGGCGCAATCGGCGTCGATCACGTCGCCTACACCTACGGCTCGGTCGAGGACCTGTTGGAGAACTACGCTCAGCTCAAGGAAAAGGGCATCGTGCCCTATTGGTGCGTGCATCACGGCGTCACCATGTCGATGTACTACGCTGATCCGGACGGCAATCAAATGGAGCTACAGGTCGACGCCTTCGAGTCCGGCGACGACGCCAACCGATACATGCTGGGGCCGCACTTCGAGGCCAATCCAATCGGCGTTGAGTACGATCCGGATGAGGTCCTAAGGAAGATCAGGTCGGGCACGCCTGGGACGGACTTCCTGCAACGCAAGAACGACCTGCCGGTCTCGCCGATCCGGGGCACTCTTGCGCATTGACGTTTTGAAAGGGGCCCGGCGCCCGCGCGCTGGTTCACTTCGGCGCTTCGTGACGCTGACTGAAGGCGAGGCAGTTTCCACCGCAGGAGGATTGGAAACCGAAATCCAACGTTCTCCTGCTTGTGCCTCGGCCACGTCGAGATCGTGATCAGCCGAAGAGACGAAGCCCGAGAAAAATTACGGTGACGGCAAGCACGGCCCATGTAAGCCAAGTCATCGCCCGCGACTGAATGATATCGCTGGCAGAAGTTCCGGTTCCGGCGACGCGACCGCCTCCCACCGATGGAATGGTCGCCGCGCTCCGCGCCGGCAGCCAGTTCACGAGACGAGCGGCGATCGCCTCCGACTCCGCGGCCTTCCAGTCTCCTTCAGGGAGCATGGCAATCGTGGCAGCCAAAGCCCGGGCAGCAGTCTCCCGGGGCAGATCCGACAGTCGCGCGGCTTCCTGCCACGGGTCTAAACCCAGCCGGGTCAACGCCGTCAAGACCGTGAGTGGCAGCCCGACTTTCTCCTCACCAACGGCGGCGAAGAGAAAGTCGTTGTACGTCGAGTTGCCGAGCAAGTATTCAGGACGCAGGGTCATGGTGCCACCGCCTGGCTAGAAGCCCATATCGCCGCCCATTCTGCCGTCGGGCACCCCTGATTGGCCATTCTTGGCCGGCACTTCGGCCACCATCGCCTCGGTCGTCACCAGGAGACCCGCGATCGACACCGCGCCCTGCAGAGCCGTGCGCACGACCTTGGTCGGGTCGATGATGCCGGCCGTGATCATGTTGACGTACTCCGCCTTCTGGGCATCGAAGCCGAAATTGACATCCTTCTGGTCGATCATCCGGCCGGCGACCACGGCGCCGTCGAAGCCGGCATTCTCGGCGATCTGGCGAACCGGTGCCTGCAGCGCCCGGCGCACGATCTCGATGCCGACCTGCTGGTCGTGATTGGCCCCACGCTTGCCCTCGAGCACGCGTGAGGCATAGAGCAGGGCCGTCCCGCCGCCGGCGACGACACCCTCCTCGACCGCGGCCTTGGTCGCGTGCATGGCATCCTCGACCCGGTCCTTGCGCTCTTTGACCTCGACCTCAGTGGCGCCGCCGACCTTGATGATGGCCACACCGCCGGCGAGCTTCGCCAACCGCTCCTGCAGCTTCTCGCGGTCGTAGTCGGAGGTCGTCTCCTCGACCTGCGCCTTGAGCTGCGCGACCCGGCCCTCAATGTCCTTCTTCTTGCCCGCACCGTCGATGATGGTGGTGTTGTCCTTGTCGATGCGCACCCGCTTGGCGGTGCCCAGCATATCGAGCGTGATGTTCTCGAGCTTGATGCCGAGATCCTCGCTGATCTCCTTACCGGCGGTCAGGATGGCGATGTCCTCGAGCATCGCCTTGCGGCGATCGCCGAAGCCCGGCGCCTTGACGGCGGCGACCTTGAGGCCACCGCGAAGCTTGTTGACCACAAGGGTGGCCAACGCCTCGCCCTCGATCTCCTCGGCGATAATGAGCAGCGGCCGGCCCGATTGTGCCACCAGCTCAAGCAGGGGCAGCAAAGTTTGCAGGCTGGAGAGCTTCTTCTCGTGGATGAGGATGTAGGGGCCCTCGAGCTCGACGATCATTTTCTCGGCATTGGTGACGAAATAGGGCGAGAGATAGCCGCGGTCGAACTGCATGCCTTCGACGACATCGAGCTCGGTCTCCATGCTCTTGGCTTCCTCGACGGTGATCACGCCATCCTTGCCGACCCTGTCCATCGCCTTGGCGATCATGTCGCCGATCGTTTTGTCGCCATTAGCCGAAACCGTGCCGACCTGGGCGATCTCCTCACTGGTCGACACCTTCTTGGAGCGCTTCTTGAGTTCCTCAATCACCATTTCGGCGGCGAGGTCGATGCCGCGCTTGAGGTCCATCGGGTTCATGCCGGCGGCAACCGACTTGGCGCCTTCACGCACGATCGCCTGGGCGAGCACGGTGGCTGTCGTGGTGCCGTCACCGGCCGTGTCCGACGTCCGTGTCGCCACCTCGCGCACCATCTGGGCGCCCATGTTCTCGAACTTGTCCGAGAGCTCGATCTCCTTGGCGACGGTGACGCCGTCCTTTGTGATGCGCGGCGCGCCATAGGACTTGTCGAGCACGACATTGCGGCCCTTTGGCCCGAGCGTGACCTTCACCGAATCGGCCAGGATATCGACACCACGGATCATGCGGGCGCGGGCGTCACCGCCAAAACGTACTTCTTTTGCAGCCATGGTCTTGTTCCCGGTTCGAGTGTGTGGCGAGGCGACCGACGGGTCGGCCTATGCCGCCTTCTTCTTGGCGATCGCGATTTCTGGGTCTTCGATGACGCCCAGCACGTCGGACTCCTTCATGATGAGGTGATCCTCGCCCTCAAGCTTGGTCTCGCTGCCGGACCATTTGCGGAACAGGACGCGGTCGCCTTTCTTGACCTCGGGAGGAACGAGCGTGCGCTTTTCATCGCGGGCGACCGGGCCGACGGCGGCAATCTCGTCTTCGATCGGCTTTCCATTAGCGGTAGCGGGAATGATGATGCCACTCTCGGTCTGCCCTTTTTCCTCGACACGCTTGACCACGACACGGTCGTGAAGAGGACGAAACTTCATGGCTCTTCCTCCGATTTCGCGGATTTTGGTGTCAGCGCCCAACGCGCGCTGCAACAACTGCTAGAGAGATGGTGCGCCTTGACTAGCTCACAAGCGATATCTGCTCGAAATGATCCCATTGCTCGTTTTTTCCGCTCGTGACGGGCAGAACAGACCCTAGGCCGCGCTTCGGTCATGTCGCTCATTTACGGGCGAACGCTGATGACCTGTCGCTGGTCGCCGAGAGAGCGACTCTGCTTGGCTGCATTCTGATCAGTAAGGCGCTGTCCGGAGGTGCGGCATCGAGCGGTATCAATCGAGGATCGAAGGCGGAACCACGTCGCTGACACGCCGATCCGTTTGAGACGGAGGGCGGGCCGTCCGTGGCCGATCGAAACCGCTGATGGACACGCCCGATGGCGAGGTGTATGCCTGCTCCACCATCGCCCCCTAAGCTTCGGCTTGCGATGGCTGAGAGATGCGTGTGCTCCCGCCCCAGCGGAGGCAG
>CADECW010000044.1:0-2665 GCA_902825855.1 uncultured Rhodospirillales bacterium
GCCGTGTTGATCACCGCGCCGATGCCGGTGGTGACGCCGCAGCCGATGTAGCAGACCTTGTCGAAAGGCGCGTCCGGCCGGATCTTGGCCAGCGCGATCTCGGGCAGCACGGTGTAGTTGGAGAAGGTCGAGCAGCCCATGTAGTGATGGACCTTCTTGCCCTTCAGCGAGAAGCGCGAGGTGCCGTCGGGCATGACGCCTTGGCCCTGGGTCGAGCGGATGGCGGTGCAGAGGTTGGTCTTGCCCGAGAGGCAGGATTTGCACTGCCGGCATTCCGGCGTGTAGAGCGGGATCACGTGATCGCCCTTCTTCAGCGACACGATGCCCGGACCGACATCGACCACGACGCCCGCGCCCTCATGGCCGAAGATCACCGGGAACAGGCCTTCGGGATCGCCGCCCGAGCGCGTGAACTCGTCGGTGTGGCAGACGCCCGACGCCTTGATCTCGACCAGCACCTCGCCGAACTTCGGCCCTTCCAGGTCGACTTCCTCGATCTCCAGGTTCTTGCCGGCCTCGAAGCAGACTGCCGCCTTTGTCTTCACGCTGGTCCCCTTGAAATCAGGGGGCGAAGCCTAGAGCAGGGGAGGTGTCACCGTCTATGCCGCGGCGCTTTTTGCGAAAGACCGCGACATTTGCGACTTCGCCTCGCGGTACTGCTCGATCAGTCGCCGGCAGAGCTCGGCTGCGCTCGGGATGTCCTCGATGTTCCCGACGCCGTGGCCGGCCGTATAGATGTCCTTCCAGCGCTTCTTGTTCTCCTGCGCCGACACGATCTTGCTGGGCAAGGTGGTGCGCAGGACATCGAGGTCGATGCCGGCGGCGAGAAGGCTCGGCGTCAGCCAGTTGGCAGGTGCACCGTCGATCGACGCGGTGAGGAAGACGTCGGTGGCGCGGGTCTTCAGGATCATGTCCTTGTGCGCTGCCGCCGCCATCGCTTCGCGGGTGGCGATGAAACGCGTGCCGATATAGGCGAGGTCTGCTCCCATCGCCTCGGCCGCCAGCACATCGCGGCCGGTGGTCTGGCCGCCGGCCAGCACGACGGCGAAGTGATCGCCGAGCTGGCGCACCTCGTTCATCAGCGCAAAGGGATTGATGGTACCCGTGTGGCCGCCCGCACCTCCGGCCACGGCGATGACGCCGTCGACGCCCGCTTCCAGCGCCTTCTCGGCATGGCGGCGATTGGCGATGTCGTGCAGTGCAACGGCGCCCCAGCCGTGGATGCGCTTGATGGCGTCGCCGGGCGCGCCTTTCGAGGTGAGCACGACCGGCACCTTGTACTTCTCGACCAGCTCGAGGTCGCCGGGGTAGCGCGGGTTGGAGGCATGGACGACCAGGTTCACTGCCCACGGCGCCGGTTTCTCGCCGGCATCCTCGAGCCGCGTCATGCCCTCCTGCATCTCGTCAAGCCAGGCCTCGAATTCTTCGCGGCTGCGCGTACCGTGGGCCGGGAAGCTGCCCATGATGCCTGCGCCGCAGCAGGCGAGCGTCAGCGCCGGATTGGAAACCAGGAACATCGGCGCGGCGATGGCGGGAATGGCCATGCGCTCCATCACCTTGCGAACTTCAGCGCGCGCCATCAGACACCTCCCACGGTCGGCGTCGTCGCCGTCACGCCCGATTCCTTCAGCTTCGCCAGCTCGGCGTCGCCGTAGCCCAGCAGCTCGCGCAGCACCTCGTCGGTGTGCTGACCGAGATCCGGCGCGGCGCGCTCGATGGTGATCCCTTTGCCGTCGAGCCGATAGGGCAGACCCTTCACCAGGCCACCGCGCTCGTCGCGCACCAGAGTCACCCCGGCGAGGTTCCGATCGTTCAGCAGGTCGCCGCCGTCGTTGCACGGCGCGGCGGCGATGCCGCGCGCGAGAAGGGATGCCACGGCGTCGTTCCTGTCTCGGTCGGCGCACCAGGACGCAAGCCCCGGCTCATCGTGCGTGACGGCGATCCATCGTCCATCCTGGCAGCGGTAGGCATCCTGTTGCTTGCCGTTGTCGCGCGGGGCGAGCGAATGCGACGAATCGGTGGATGCGGCCAGGATCTCCTCGCCCAGGGTGAAGGACGCGACCTCGCGCTGGGAGAAGTCGAGAAAGGCACCCTTGCCGGTGCGGCGGGCTTCCATCACGGCCGTGATGACGATGCCGGTCGCGAACAGCGACACGATCTGGTCGGGATAGTTCACGTCCATGCCCGAGATGCGCGGTTCCTCGTCCGTATAGCCTGTGAGCGAGGCGATGCCCGACGTGGCATCGAGCGTCGAGCCGAACGACACGTTCATGCGCTCGGGCCCCGTGTCGCCCTGGCTGGAGATCGCCGCGAACACGATGCGCGGATTGATCTCCTTCAGTGCCTGGTAGCCCAACCCGGCACGATCGAGGACGCCACGGCGGAAGTTCTCGACCACCACGTCGCAGTGCCTGGCGAGCTCGCGAATCACGCGCTGGCCCTCGGGGTCTTTCAGGTTGAGGGCGAGGCCGCGCTTGTTGCGGTTGGTGAAGCGGAACTGCGGCGAGCGGTTCCACCAGCCCTCGTCGTCGTCCATCTTGCCGACGATGCGGAACGGATCGAGATAGGCCCCGGATTCGATCTTGATCACGTCGGCGCCGAGGTCGGCCAGCATGGCCGAGGTGTTGGCGCCGGCCGTCAGCAGCCCGAAATCGAGGACGCGCAC
>CADECW010000044.1:2765-50945 GCA_902825855.1 uncultured Rhodospirillales bacterium
TTCTGGATCTCGGCGCGCGTCTTGTCCGCGAACCACGGCGCGATGATCGCGTAGAGTTCGGCGATGTTCTTTCGTCGCCCGGCGCGGCTGGCGAACTTCTCGTCCTGCAGGCGCGGGTCGCCGATCAGGGCGCGCGTCGCCGGCCATTGCGTGACGGTGTAGACGACGGCGACGTGGCCGTCGCGGCAGGGCAGCACCTGGAATTCCGAGGCCTTGCCTTCGCGGCCGGGCGAGGTGCCGGTGGCGGCGGCACCGGACGCCGCTTTCCAGTTGACCCACTGCATCACCTCGACGAGCGACACGCGGACGTGCGGTGGGCGTTGCCCGGCATCGCGCGCGGCGAGCGCGGCGGCAAGGCCCGTGAACGCCGTCAGGCCGGCGGCGTAGGAGGCCTGGTGGCCGCCGAGCTTCAGCGGCTTGCGGTCGGGCTCGCCGATCATGTGCATCAAGCCACCCAATGCCTGGATTGCCAGTTCGCTGACCGGCCGCGCTGCGGCATCCATTTCCGCCGGGAAAGCTGCGATCTCGATCGGCGTGGCCTCGCCGGCGCGGGCCAGCGGCGCGATCGACGCCGGTTCCTCGAACAGGCAGGCGTGGCTGCGATCGAGCAATTGCGCCAGTTTCGCACGGCTCGACTCGATCCGGAGGTCGAGGACAAGCGAGCGTTTGGACGTGTTGAGGAACTGGAACAGGGCGCTGGCGCCGGTCCCGCCGTGCGACAGCAAGGGTGGCGCCTGTCGCACCGGATCGCCGCCCGGCGGCTCGATCTTGATCACGTCGGCGCCGAGATCCGCCGCGATCTTGGCGGCGAGCGACGTCGCCAGCCTGAGGCTGAGCGGCACGCCGGTGTCGTTCACCTCGACGATGGTGAAACGCCGCAGGGGCAGGGAATCCGTGGTCATCGCGGGATGATCGGCGCAAGCAGCGGCTTCGGTCAACGGCACGCGCGTGCTACGGTGAAAGCGACGGAGGTCAAATGGCACAGACCGGCAATCACAAGGGCTTGCAGTTCGGAATTTTCCTCGCCCCGTTCCATCGGCTGGGCGAGAACCCCACGGTCGGCATGGCGCGCGACATGGAGCTGATCGAGTGGCTCGACGAGCTGGGCTACGACGAGGCCTGGATCGGCGAGCACCATTCCGCGGGCTGGGAAACCATCGCTTCGCCCGAAGTGTTCATCGGCGCCGCGATCGAACGCACGCGCTACATCCGCCTCGGCTCCGGCGTGACCAGCCTGCCCTATCACCACCCGCTGATGGTGGCGAACCGCTTCGTGCAGCTCGACCACATGTCGCGCGGCCGCACCATGCTGGGCTGCGGCCCGGGCGCGCTGCCGTCCGACGCCTACATGATGGGCATCGACCCGTCGACCCAGCGCGATCGCATGGAGCAGTCGCTGTCAGCCATCATGCAGCTGCTCAAGTGCGAGGACCCGGTCACCATGAAGACCGACTGGTTCGAGCTCAAGGAAGCGCGGCTGCATCTCGCACCCTATTCCTATCCGCATTTCCCCATCGCCTGTGCCAGCACCATCACGCCGTCGGGCATGATCGCCGCCGGCAAGCACGGGCTCGGTGTGCTGTCGATCGGCGCCGGCCTGCCGGGCGGGCCCGAGGCGATGGCAAAACAGTGGGCGATCTACGAGGAGACGGCGGCCAAGCACGGCCACAAGGCCGACCGCTCGAAGTGGCGCATCGTGGTCAACGCGCATCTCGCCGATGACGACGAGCAGGCGCTGCGGGAGGTCCATGCCGGCGAGCGCTGCGAGACCGTGACCTATTTCGAGGACACGCTCGGCCGTCCGCCCGGCCGCTCCGACGATCCGTTGCGCGATGGTGTGAAGAACGGCACGACCCTGGTCGGCAACCCCGACACCGTTGCCAAGGGGATCGAGAAGCTGCTGGGCTACTCCAACGGCGGCTTCGGAGGCATCCTGTTCCGCGCCCACGAATGGGCGAACCGCGAGCAGACGCTGCGGTCGTACGAACTGTTTGCGCGTTACGTCATGCCGCGCTTCCAGGGCTCGCTGGACACCATCATCGGTTCGAACACCTGGTCGCGCGAGAATCGCAAGGCTGTGTTCGGCCCGACCGTGGCGGCGGTCAAGAAGGCGTTCACCGATGTCGGCCGCGAGGTGCCCGACGAATTCCGACAGCGCACGGTGGGCGCGAGGGATGTCAGCGGCGACGACTAGAGCCTGCGCCCTGGCGGCAACCGGGCTCGCCCTCGTGCTGGGTGCCTGCGCGCCGAAAGGCACGCTCGACGGGTCTCAGGTGGAAACAGTCAGGGTCGATGGCCGCCTGTACGAAGTGCGTGTCGCGCCGGCCGAGATCGAAGGCGAGTACCGTTTGCTGGTCGTGCGCGGCACGCTCGTGGTCAATCCCGATTCGGATCGCGAGAGCGAACGACTCTGGAATATCGTACAGCCCTTCATGCAACGGACCTGCAAGGGTCCGTTCGTCGTGCTGCAGAACAATCTGGCCGACAAGGTGAACCTCTATATCCGCTTCCGCTGCGGCGCATAGAGGTCCGCCCCGATCAGAATTCCTTCTTGTCTCCGGGGTTCATGTCGACGACCTGAACAGACGTCTGGCCCAGCGCCGCCTTGAACTCGGCCGGCGTGCCCTTGAGGAAGGGGTTGCTGGCGTAGTGCATGGGCATCGCCATCTTGGGCTTGATCAGCTCCTTGATGGCGTAGGCGGCGTCCTTCGGGTCCATGACGTAGTGTCCGCCGATCGGCACCAGCACGAGGTCGGGCTTGTAATACTCGCCGATCATCTTCATGTCGCCGAACAGGCCGGTGTCGCCCATGTGGTAGATCTTGAAGCCGTTCTCGAGCTGGATGATGAAGCCGACCGGCTCACCCGCGAAGTAGCTTGTGTCCTTGCCGGTCGCCGGGTCCTTCAGGATCATTTCCGACGAATGCTCGGCGTGTACCTGCGTGATCTTCACGCCGGGGAAGGGTTCGATGGTACCGCTCTTGTTCATGCGCGGCACGAGGTTGGCCGGCATCAGGCCGAGCGTCGCCAGCATCTGGTTCATGCCGGCCGGACCCCACATCGGCACGTTGTTGGTCTTGGAGATCTCCATGGCATCGCCGAGATGGTCGCCATGACCATGGGTCACCAGGACCAGGTCGACCTTGCCGAGCTTGCCGAGATCCTTGAATTCTTCGGGCAGCCTGGTGGCGCCCTTGATCCAGGGATCGATCATGATGACCTTGCCGCCCGGCGTGGTGAGCTTGAAGCCGGCCTGGCTGAACCACTGCAATTCGGCCTTGTTCTGCGCCTGAGCGGCGCCGGCCAGCGCCAGCAGGCCCACAATGGCGAACGAGAAAAGACGACCGAGCATTTGCCCTCCCGATTGTTGGTTGACCAAACGATAGCATGGTTCTTCATGGCGGAAGTTGTCGCTTTTCCGTGAGCGCTTGATCGCCCACGATGCAGTGCAACATAGAGAGGGAGTTGGCCCGCCGATGAGCATCAAGGGCAAAGCCTACATTGCCGGCATCTACGAACATCCGACGCGGCTCGCCAAGGACATTTCGCTGGCGCAGATCCACGCCCAGGTCGCCAAGGGCGCGCTGGACGATGCCGGCCTCACCAAGGACGACGTCGACGGCTATTTCTGCGCTGGCGACGCGCCTGGGCTCGGGCCGATGTCGATGGTCGAGTACATGGGCCTGAAGCCGCGCCACGTCGATTCGACCGACACCGGCGGCTCCTCCTATCTGCTTCATGTCGCCCACGCCGCCGAGGCGATCGCGATGGGCAAGTGCAAGGTGGCGCTGATCACCCTGGCCGGGCGGCCGCGCGCCGAGGGCATGGCGACCGGCACCGTGCCGCGCAGCCGTGGCGGCACGCCGACACCCGACGAGCCGTTCGAGTTTCCCTACGGGCCTACCGTGGTGAACATGTACGCCATGTGTGCGATGCGCCACATGCACGAGTTCGGCACGACCTCCGAGCAGCTGGCCTGGATCAAGGTCGCGGCCTCGCATCACGCGCAGTACAACGAGCACGCGCTGCTGCGCGACGTGGTCACGGTCGAGGACGTCGTGAACTCGCCGATGATCTCCGATCCGCTGCATCGTCTCGACTGCTGCGTCATCACCGACGGCGGCGGCGCCATCGTCGTGGTGGCGCCCGAGATCGCAAAGTCGCTCAAGCGCCCGAAGGTCAAGCTGATCGGCGCGGGAGAGTTCGTGAAGACCCAGATGGGCGGCAAGGTCGACCTGACCTACTCGGGCGCGCGCTTCAGCGGCGCGACGGCCTTCGCCGAGGCCGGCGTGAAGCCGTCGGACATGAAGTACGTGTCGATCTACGACAGCTTCACCATCACCGTGCTGATGCAGCTGGAAGACCTCGGCTTCGCCGAGAAGGGCAAGGGCGGCAAGCTGGTGGCCGACGGCAACCTGATCGCCGGCACCGGGAAGCTGCCGTTCAACACCGACGGCGGCGGGCTCTGCAGCAACCATCCGGCCAACCGCGGTGGCCTCACCAAGGTGCTGGAGGCCGTGCGCCAGCTGCGCGGCGAGGCGCATCCCAAGGTGCAGGTGAAGAACTGCGATCTTGCCCTGGCGCACGGCACGGGCGGCTCGCTCGGCCTGCGTCATGGCAGCGGCACCGTCATTCTGGAGAGGGAGTAGGACCATGGCCGACACCAAGGAGCGCAAATTGCCGGCGCCGACCGCAAGTGCCGAGACCCAGGCCTACTGGGACGCCGCCGCCAAGGGCAAGCTGCTGATACGCAAGTGCACGAGCTGCGGCGAGCTGCACCATTATCCGCGCACGATCTGTCCGTTCTGCTTCAGCGACAAGACGGAATGGATCGAGGCTTCGGGCAAGGGCACGATCTACTCCTACAGCGTCATGCGCCGCGCGCCGGTGCCCTATGCCATGGCCTACGTCACGCTTGCGGAGGGTCCGCGCATGGTGACCAACATCGTCGACTGCGACTTCGACAAGCTGAAATGCGAGCAGCCGGTGAAGGTCGTCTTCAAGCCGACCGACGGCGGCCCGCCGCTGCCGATGTTCACGCCGGCTTGAAGCCGCTGCGCGATCCGTCTCGAGACTGGAAGCGGACAGTGGCGTCGAGGATTGACGCAAGCTCGGGTCGTGTGTCGGCCAAGCCGAAGACATAGCGGTCGGGACGCAGCACGGCGGCGCGCTTGTCGTGCATCGCCAGCCACTCGAGGCCGACATCCGGCAGCAGCGCGGCTCTGGTTCTAGAGCCATCGAGCAGCGCCGCATCGCCGACGATGGCGAAACGGTCGCCGATCGCTTCGTCCATCGGCGTGCCGTCGGCGAGGGTCGGCTGGGGAAAGATGGTGCCGACGGGCGGCGGCGCGTCGAGGCGACAGCCCGGACCGAGCTGCGGCTGCGGAAAGTCGAACATTTCGGCGCCCGCCTCGAAGCGGCGATCGCGCTCGGCGGCTGCCGCAGGATCGGTCTCCTGCAATACGGCGCCGAGCTTCACGGCGAGATCGATGAAGGTCCGCACGTGCGGCAGGCGTTCGCTTTCATAGGTATCGAGCAGGGAATCGGGTGCTTCGTCCTTGACGATCGCAGCGAGCTTCCAGGCAAGGTTCGCGGCGTCGCGCATGCCCGCGCACATGCCCTGACCGAGGAAGGGCGGAGTCTGATGGCAGGCATCACCCGCCAGCAGCAGACGGCCCCTCCGCCAACCCTGCTGCACCACCGAATGGAAGGTGTAGACGGCGGCGCGTTCGAGGCGCGCGTCTTGCGGTCCCAGCCAACGCGCCATCATCGGCCAGAAGATGTCGGGGTCGGTCAGGCGCGCCGGATCGTCGCCCGGCATCAGCATGATCTCCCAGCGCCGCCGCTCGCCGCCGACATTCACCACCGTCATCGGCCGCGCCGGATCGCAGAGCTGGACCGTGTAGTCGGGCAGGGCCTTTACGCGCGGGCTTGACGGATCGCACAGAAGGTCGACGACCAGCCAGGGCTGGTGCAGGCCGAGATCGATATGCCGGCTGCCGACCGCCTGCCGTACCAGCGAGCGCGCGCCGTCGCAGCCGACGACGTACCGCGCGTCGAGATCGTCGACCGACGCGACCTCGTGGCCGAGATGGACGCGCACATTGGCGAAGCGTCTCAGGCCCGCGCGCAGCACGGCCTCGAGGATCGGCTGATGGAAGTACCAGTTGCCGGCCCAGCCATGCGGGCCTGGCCCGTCGATGCCGCGACGGACCATCAGCGTGCGGCCATTGCCACTCACGAAGTGCATGCCCCGGGAGGAGGCGCGCGCGACGTTGGCGATCTTGTCCGCCAGCCCGGCGTTCTGGAAGATGCGCATGACCTCGCCGTCGAAATGCACGGCGCGCGGCAGAGGAAAGATCTCGCGCTCGCGATCGTAGATTTCGACCGCGAGCCCGGCTTGGCCCAGCAGGTTCGCCAGAAGCGCGCCGACCGGGCCGCAGCCGACGATGGCTACATCAGCACTCAGGAATGCAGCGCCTCCCAGACGCGCTCGGGTGTCGCCGGCATATTAATATGCTTGCCGCCCAGCGCATCGGAGATCGCGTTCATCACCGACGGCAGCGAGCCCGCGCAGCCTGCCTCGCCGCAGCCCTTGGCGCCCAGCACGTTGGTTTTGGCCGGCACCGAATGATAATCGAGCCGGAAGGAAGGCGTGTCCGACGCGCGCGGCAGCGCGTAGTCGGTGAAGCTGCCGGTCAGGAACTGGCCGTCCTCGCTGTAGACCGTGCGCTCGAACAGGGCCTGGCCGATGCCCTGCACCACGCCGCCGTGGCTCTGCCCTTCGACCAGCAGCGGGTTGATGACCGTGCCGAAGTCGTTGACCATGGTGTACTTCACCACCTCGACCCAGCCGGTATCCGGATCGATCTCCACCTCGGCGACGTGTGCGCCGTTGGGGAAGGCGGACGGGGCCGCCTCGTGGACGTGGCTGACGTCCAGCGTATCCGGCACGCCCTCGGGCAGCTTCAGGCCGCTGCGCAGGCGCTCGGCCAGTTCCATGATGCCGACGCCGCGGTCGGTGCCGACGATGGTGAAGCGGCCGAGCTTGAACTCGATGTCGGCGGCCGAGGCTTCCAACGCCACGCCCGCGATCTGCTTGCCCTTGTCGATGACCTTGTCGGAGGCTTCGACGATCGCAGCACCGCTCGCCATGATCGACTTGGAGCCGCCGGTGCCGCCGCCGGCGATGAGCAGGTCGCTGTCGCCCTGGATCAGCTTGATCTTCTGGAAGGGGATCCCGAGCTTGTCGCTCAGCACCTGGGCGAACGGCGTCCAGTGACCCTGCCCGTAGTCGAGCGTGCCGGTGATGATGGTGACGTCGCCGTTGGGCTCGAAGCGGATGCCGCCCATCTCCTTCATCGGCGGCGCCGTGACCTCGAGGTAGTCGCCGACGCCGAGCCCGCGCAGCTTGCCGCGTGCCGTGCTTTCGGCCTTGCGCGCCTCGAAGCCCGCGATGTCCGCGAACTTCAGCGCCTTGTCCAGCAGCGTCGTGAACTCGCCGCTGTCGTAGATCGTGCCCGACGCCGTCTTGAAGGGCATCTCGTCCGGCTTGATGTGGTTGCGCCTGCGCATCTCGATCTTGTCGATGCCCATCTCGCGCGCGGCGGTGTCGATCAACCGCTCCATGAAGTAGTTCGCCTCCGGCCGTCCGGCGCCGCGATAGGCGCCGACCGGCGAGGTGTTGGTGAAGGCGACCTTGGTCGCGACCTCGATCAGCGGCGTGCGGTAGATGGAGGCGAGATTGCGCGTCACGCCCATCGAACCCATTAGCGGACCGACATTGGCGAGGTAGCCGCCGACATTGGCGAAACCGGTCAGGCGCGCCGCCAGAAACCTGCCGTCCTTGTCGAGCGCCAGCTCGGCGTCGAAATCGTGGTCGCGGCCGTGCTGGTCGCTCAGGAATGCGCCCGAGCGGTCGTCGGTCCATTTCACCGGTCGCCCGAGGAGCTTGGAAGCATGGAACAGCCCGGCATATTCCGGATAGGGCGATCCCTTCATGCCGAACGAGCCGCCGACATTGCCCGTCAGGATGCGCATCTGGTTGGGCTTGATCTTGAGCAGCTCGGCCATCTGGTGCTTCAGGCCGAAGGCGCCCTGGTTGCCGGCGCGCAGCGTGTAGCGGTCGGTCTTGGCATCGTAGTCGGCGACGGCCGAGCGCGGCTCCATGGCGCAGACGACGATACGGTTGCTGACCAGGCGAAGCCGCGTCACGTGCGCTGCCCTGGCGAAGGCCTCCGCGACCTTGGCGCTGTCGCCGTAGAGATAGTCGAGGCAGATGTTGCCGGGTGCATCGTCGAACACGACAGGCGCTCCGGGCCTGGTGGCTTCGCGCGCATCGGTGACGGCGGGCAACTGGTCGATGTCGACGACGACGGCCTCGGCCGCATCCTTGGCGTCGGCCAGCGTTTCGGCGACAACGAAGGCCACCGGATCACCGACGAACCGCACCTTGTCGGTGGCGAGAGAAGGACGGGTCGGCGTCTTCATCGGCGTGCCGTCGCGGTTGGGCACCGGGATCAGCGTCTTGAGCGGGCCGTAGTCCGCGAGATCAGCGCCGGTCCATACGCCCAGCACGCCGGGCATTGCCTTGGCCTCGACGGTGTCGATGCCCTTGATGACGCCGTGCGCCACCTGGCTGCGCACCATCACGCACCACGCCTGGTTGGGCAGGTTCATGTCGTCGGTATAGCGGCCCTCGCCGCGCAGCAGGGTCGGGTCTTCCTGCCGCGGCACCGGCTGCCCGATGCCGAATTTCATCAAATTGAGGTCGTTCGCGGCCATCGGCGCGTTCATGGGCGGTCCGTCCGGATGAGGTTTGGAGGTAGGTCTTCATCATATCGTATCGACCAGGCTTTGCCGCCAGGTCCGCAATGCAGGTCTCGTATCGCGGTTTGCCCGATCTCTCGGCGCTGGCACCCCGCAGGGACCGTGCCAACAATGACCCCACATTCGTTACGGAGGTGTTTCGGTGTCGGCCATTGCCTGGGAACTGCCGGAGGACGTTCGCGCCGTGCGCGACGGCCTGCTCGATTTTGCGCGCAAGGAGATCCTGCCGCGCCACGAGAAGCATCGCGACCTGTTCGAGGATCCGCGCCGGCTCTACCGCGAGGACGGGAGGTTCTCAGACGCCCTGAAGGCGCTGATCGACGATGTGCGGCGCGTCTCGGCGAAGGCGGGCTACTACAACATGTGCGTGCCCGAATCGCTTGGCGGTGGTGGCCTGGGACACCTTGCCTACTATGTCGGCTGGGAGGCGCTGTTCCGGCTTTGCGGGCCGCAGAACTGGCTGATGCTCTATGTCATCAGCCACTGGGCGTTCGGGCCGAGCCGGTTGCTCGAAAAGGTCACCGACGAGGCGCGCGAGCGCATGCTGACGCCGATGATGGCGGGCGAGGCGTCGATGTGCTTCGGACTGTCGGAACCCGGCGCCGGTTCGGACGCCGCAGCACTTGCCACGAAGGCACGGCCCGACGGAAACGGCTGGCGTCTGACCGGCCGCAAGATCTGGACATCGAATGCGCCGGTCGCGGACTACTGCATCGTCTTCGCCGTGACCGATCCCGAACGCGCTGCCCAACGCCGCGGCGGTATCAGTGCGTTCCTGGTGCCCACCGATTCTCCCGGCTTCGAGGTCCAGCGCATCATTAAGCTGTTCGGGCACATCGGCGGCGACGAGGCCGAACTGCGCCTGGAGGATGTGCGTGTCGAACCCTGGCAGATCGTGGGCGAATTGCACCAGGGCTTTGCCGCGGCGCTGTACGGCGTATCGCTCGGTCGCATCTACAATTCGGCGCGTGCCGTCGGCTACGGCCGCTGGGCGCTCGAGCTCGCGCTGGAGTACGCCAAGACGCGCAAGGCCTTCGATCGGCCGATCGCCGACTACCAGGGCGTGACTTTCCCGCTGGCCGAGAGCGCCACCGAGCTGCATGGCGCCCATCTTATGGGATTGAACGCCGCACTGCTGCTCGACCAGGGGGCGCCCGCCATCAAGGAGCTGTCGATGGCCAAGGCCTACTCGGTGCAGGTCGGCTACCGAGCGGTCGATCGCGCCATGCAGACGCACGGCGCCATGGGCTTCACCAACGAGGTCGGCCTGCACCACGCTTGGCACTCCCTGCGCATCGTCAATGTCGCCGACGGCACCAACGAGATCCTGAACCGCGGCATCGTGCAGCGCCTGCTCAAGGGCGATGTCGAGCTGTAGGCAGTGTGTTAGTCATAGGTCCATGTCGATCCTCAATACGTCAAACCTCGATCCCGTGACGTTGACCGTCATCCAGAACGGCCTGATCCAGGTCTGCAACGAGATGGACCTGGCCTTCGTGCGCTCAGCCTTCTCGCCGGTGATCTCAGAAGGCATGGACCGCTCGGACGGCATCTATGACGCCGGCGACGGCGCCCTGATCGCCCAGGGCGAGCTCGGCCTGCCGGTGTTCGTCGGCACCATGCAGTTCTCGACCCAGGCCGTGATCGAGCGCGTGAAGAGCCACTACGCCGGCAGGGTCGATGCGGGCGACGTGTTCATCGTCAACGATCCCTATCTCGGCGGCACCCACCTGATGGACGTGCGCTTCGTGAAACCGTTCTTTTACAAGGGCGAGCTGTTCGCATGGCTGGCCAACACCGGCCACTGGCCCGATGTCGGCGGCATGGTGCCCGGCGGCTTCTCGGCGAGCGCGACGGAGGTCGAGCAGGAAGGCCTGCGCCTGCCGCCGGTGAAGTTCTTCAAGAAGGGCGAGATGGACCAGGAGATCCTGTCCATCATCCTCTCCAACATCCGCATCGCCGACCAGCGCATCGGCGACATCAAGGCCCAGGCGGCGGCGCTCACGACCGGCGAGCAGCGGCTGACGGCGCTGATCGACCGCTACGGCGCCGAGGTCGTGCGTCAGGCGATCGCGGAGATGCGCCATCGCGCCGAGCGCCAGATGCGGGCGAAGATCGACGGCATCCCCGACGGGGTCTACGAAGGCAGCTCGCAGGTCGACAGCGACGGCGTGGTCGACGAGCCGCTGGTGATCAGGATGAAGATCACCAAGAAGGGCCAGGACCTGACCTTCGACATGACGGGATCGAGCCCGCCCTGCCGGGGGCCGATGAACAGCGTCATCGCCACGACGAAGTCGGCGATCTACCTGGCGGTGAAGCACATCTTCCCCGACGTGCCGATCAATGCTGGCACCTTCGAGCCTCTGAAGATCGTCGAGCCCGAGGGCACGTTCCTTTACGCCAGGTATCCGCGGCCGGTCTCGGGATGCGCCGCCGAGGTGAGCCAGCGCATTGCCGAGGCGGTGTTCGCGGCGATGACCAAGGCGATCCCCGATCTGTTGTTCGCAGCGCCCGCCGGCACCTCCGGCAATCTCGGCGTCGGCGGCTACGACCCCGAGCGCAACCGCAACTACATTATGTATCTCTTCACCGGCGGGGGGTACGGCGGCTTCCAGGGCGGCGACGGCCTGAGTAACGGCTGCTCGACCATCGGCATCTCCAAGATGCCGCCGGTCGAGGTGCTGGAGCAGTTCTATCCCGTGCTGTTCGAGGAGTTTTCCTTGCGCGAGGGTTCGGGAGGCGCCGGCGAGTTCCGCGGCGGCTTCGGCATCAACTACGCGATCAAGCTGCGCCGCGGCGAGGCGCGCGTCTCCATGGTGATGGATCACGGCCGCACCGGCCCGCAAGGCGTCCTGGGCGGCAAGGACGGCGGCACCAACACCGTCGAGGTGAGCCAGGCCGGCAAGACCTATCGACCGCCGCATCTCTCCAAGGACCAGGACATCCAGATCGGCGTCGGCGACGTCGTGCGGGTTTCGACGCCGGGCGGCGGCGGCTTCGGCGATCCCGCCAAACGCGACCCGGCGGCGATCGAGCGCGACGTGGCGCGCGGCTACTATACGCTGGCGGAGGCGCGCGACAGGTTCGGCACGCAGCAAGTGCCCGCGCCCCGGTCATCCTGAGCGTCGAAGCTTCCCATGGCGATCGCCACCAGCAGGCACGTCGGCCTGTCATGAAATCTACTCGACGCGCCCTGCTCGTCGCATTGCCCATGGCGGCAGCCGCCCGATCCGCTGGCGCGCAATCGACGTGGTACGCCGTGCGCGGACCGGGCAACGCCTTCTACGTCGATATGCCGGGTGAGCCCGTCTACAAGGTGATCGACACGCAGTCGCCCGGCGGCACGGCCTTCGCCTATCACTCCTACAGCCTGGAATACCGCCGGCTGTCGTTCGTGGCGCAGACCGCGCTGTTGCCGGCGGATATCGACCTGCGCCAGCCGCGGACCTACCTGCAATCCGTGCTCGATGACCGCGCGCAGCGCCTGGCCGGCGGGAAGTGGACCAGCGTCAACTGGCGCGACATGCAGGGCGTGCCGGCTGCCGAATCGCTCGGTTCGGTACAGAGTGGCAACGTGCTGCGCCAGCTCGTGCTGCTGAAAGGCCGGCGCTTCGTGTCGCTAGCCTATCTCGCGCCTGCCGATGCGCTGCGCACGCCGGAGGCCGATCGTTTCTTCGGGTCGTTGAGGTTGGGAGCATGAGCAAGCCGCGTATCCATATCCTGGCGCTGGGCGGCACCATCGCCACACGGCCCGACCCCAGCGGCGTCATGCAGATGGGCGCAGGCGCCGACGACCTCGTGAAGGCGGTGCCGTTGCTCGGCACGCTGGCCGACATAGAGGCCGAAACGGTATCGCGCGTCGGCAGTCACTCGCTCTCGTTCGACCAGATCCACGCGCTCGCGGCCAGGATCGCCGCTTCGAAGGCCGACGGGGTGATCGTGACGCAGGGCACCGACACGCTGGAGGAAACGGCTTTCCTGCTCGACCTGCTGCTCGAGCGCGACGTGCCGGTGATCGTGACGGCAGCGATGCGCAATCCGTCGCTCACGTCGCCCGACGGCCCGGGCAACCTGCTGGCCGCCGTGCGCGTGGCGTGCGATCCGTGGGTGCGCGCCCATGCCCGGGCGCTCGGCGTCATGGCGGCGATGCTGGACGAGGTCTACGCCGCGGTCGATGTCATCAAGGCCCATCCCACGCGGCTCGATGCCTTTGCCTCGCCGCAGAGCGGACCGCTTGCAGCTCTCGTCGAGGACCGCATCGTGCCGCTCGGCCTGCCGGTGCGCGATGCGATCGAGGCGACGCGCAGGAAACTCGGCAAGGTCGCTGGAACGGCCAAGCCGGTGGCGCTGCTGTGGATGGGGCTCGACGAGCCGGGCCGGTTGATGGAAGCGATGCTTGGCGCATCCGATCAGCTTGGCTATGGCGGCGCCGTCATTGCGGCCATGGGCGGCGGCCACATTCCGGAGCGTCTGGCGGACGTGGCCGCGCGTCTCGCATCGGCGGTGCCGACCGTCGTGTCTTCGCGCGCGGGCGGCGGAGCGATGCTTCGCCAGACCTATGGCGGTCCGACGTCGGAGATCGGCCTGCGCAAGGCCGGCCTGATCTGGGGCGGACGACTACATCCCCTGAAGGCACGCGTGCTGCTCGAGACCTGCCTCAGGGCCGGCCTGTCGCGCGCGGCCATCGCCGACCTGTTCGACGCCTGGGGCTGACCTGCGTGCGCGCCTGGCGGCGGCGAAGCCGTGCATGCCGGTGTGCCATTGCAGCGCCACCACCGCGCCCTTGATGGGCTGCAGCAGGCCGATCGACAGGATCAGTATCAACGGCAGCCAGATCGCCGCGTGCAACAGGTAGGACGGCGCCCACGCCAGCTCGACATAGAGTGTCAGCGGCACGATCAGGTGCCCGACCACGACGATCACGAGGTAGGCGGGGAAGTCGTCGGCGCGATGATGGTGAAAGGCCTCGCCACACGACCCGCAAGCATCGGCGACTTTCACGAAGCTTCGGAAGAGACGGCCCTTGCCGCAGGCCGGGCAGCGGCCGCGCAGACCGTTCAATAAGGCGGCACCGGCTTTCGGCTCCATCGTCGTTCTCCCTCGCTGGTCTTGCTTATATCCATACAATAAGCCATACAGACAAGGGCAATTTAGGTAAATTGTATGGATTGGGTCCCTACACTCGGCGACGCCACCGGACCGGTCTACGAAGGTATCGTCGGCGCCCTGGCGGCCGATATCGCGTCCGGCCGTTTGCATCGCGGCGATCGCCTGCCGACCCATCGTGCGCTTGCCAAGGCACTGGGCGTCGACCTCACCACCGTGACCCGCGCCTACAACGAGGCGCGCCGCCGCGGCCTTACGGAGGCGCGTGTCGGGCAGGGGACGTTCGTCGCCGAAAGCCGCGTGCGTGCGCCACGCGCGGCAGCTGTCGGAATCGACTTCGACCTGTCGATGAACCTGCCGCCCGAGCCGATCGAGGCCGATCTCGAAGGCCGCGTGTCTCGCGGGCTGGCGGCCCTGCAACGCGACTACGGCATCTCCGACTTCCTGAGCTATCAGCACGCCGGCGGCAGCGACGCCGATCGCGGCATCGCGGCCGACTGGCTGCGCCGCCGCGTGCGTACGGCGGAGGCTCAGCGTCTCGTCGTGTCGCCCGGCACGCAGACCGCGCTGATGGCGCTGCTGCTGGCGACGACCAGGCCCGGCGAGGCGGTGTTGACCGATCGTCTCACCTATCCAGGCTTCAAGGCGGCTGCGGCGGCGCTCGGCATCAAGCTGATCGGCGTCGAGGCCGACGGCGAAGGCGTTCTGCCGGCCGCGCTCGACGAGGCCGCCCGTCGCCATTCGTCCAAGGCCGTGTATCTGGTGCCCACCATCCACAATCCGACGACGGCGACGATGGGCGCCACCCGGCGCGAGCAGGTCGCCGCCGTGATCCGACGGCGCAACCTGTTGCTGTTCGAGGACGATGCCTATGGCAGCCTCGATCCCAAGGTCCAGCCCATCGCCACGCTGATTCCCGAACGCACCTACCTGGCGGCGAGCCTGTCCAAGTGCATCGCGCCCGGCCTGCGCGTTTCGCTGGTGCTGACGCCCGATCGAACCGCCGCCTCGACGATCACCAATGCCTTGCGCACCGTGTCGCAGATGCCGGTGCCGCTCACCGTGGCCCTGGTCTTGCGCTGGCTGAAGGACGGCAGCGCCGACGCCATCATTGCCGCCATCGCCGCCGAAGCTGCGGCAAGACAGAAGCTGGCGGCGAAGGCGCTTTCGGGGCACAGTTATGCGGCGCATCCCAAGGGCCATCACGTCTGGCTGGCGCTGCCGCCGGAGTGGACCCGAGCGGAGTTCGCCGCGCATGTTCAACGACAGGGGCTCGCCGTTGTGACCAGCGACAGCTTCAGCGTCGACGGCAATCCGCAGCACGCCATCCGCGTGGCGCTCGGTGCGGCGCGCAGTCGCTCCGACCTCGTCGGTGCGTTGGATGTGCTCACCGTCGCATTGAAATCGCCGCCCTCTGCCTCACGTATAGTCTGAGACGGCGCCTGCGTGCCGGGGGAGAAAGCCCATGCTCGACTCGTTGGACGCCACCCTGCTGGCCCGGCTGCAGTTCGCTTTCACCGTTTCGTTCCACTTCATCTTTCCGTCCTTCACGATCGGGCTCGCGAGCTACCTCGCCGTGCTCGAGGGGTTGTGGCTGTGGACCGGCCGGTCGGTCTATCTCGACCTCTTCAAATACTGGCTGAAGATATTCGCGCTCTCCTTCGGCATGGGCGTGGTGTCGGGCATCGTCATGTCCTACCAGTTCGGCACCAACTGGTCGGTGTTCGCCGACAAAGCGGGCCCGGTGGTCGGCCCGCTGATGGCCTACGAAGTGCTGACGGCCTTCTTCCTCGAGGCGGGGTTCCTGGGCGTCATGCTGTTCGGCATGAACCGGGTCGGCAGGACGCTGCATTTCGTCGCCACGCTTGCGGTTGCCGTCGGCACCTTCATCTCGGCCTTCTGGATCCTGTCGGCCAACAGCTGGATGCAGACACCGGTGGGCTACACCATCTCCGCCAACGGCCAGTTCCAGCCAGCCGACTGGTTCGCCATCATTTTCAACCCGTCGTTCCCCTATCGGCTCGTGCATACCGTCTTCGCGGCGTATCTCACGACGGCGCTTGTCGTAGGCGCGGTCGGCGCCTGGCACCTGTTGCGCGAACGTACCAACGAGGGCGCGCGCACAATGTTCTCCATGGCCATGGGCATGATCGCGTTGGTGGCGCCATTGCAGATCCTGGCCGGCGATCAGCACGGCCTGAACACGCTGGAGCACCAGCCGGCCAAGGTCATGGCGATGGAAGGCCACTTCCAGAGCCACGAGCATGGCGCACCGCTGGTGTTGTTCGGCTGGCCCGATCAGGCCGAGGGCAAGAACCTCTACGCCCTTGAGATTCCCAAGGCCTCGTCGCTGATCCTGAAGCATTCGCTCGATGCGCCCCTGAAAGGCCTCGACACGGTCGACCGCAAGGACTGGCCGCCGGTGGCGATCGTCTTCTGGGCATTCCGGGTCATGGTTGGCCTCGGCACGCTGATGCTGCTGCTGGGTCTCGTGAGCTTGTGGGCACGGGTGCGGCACACTCTCTATGACTCGTCCCTGCTGCATCGCTTCGCCATCGCCATGGGGCCGGCGGGCTTCGTTGCCGTGATCGCGGGCTGGGTGACCACCGAAGTTGGTCGCCAGCCCTACACGGTGCACGGCCTGCTGCGTACCGCCGATTCGGTCTCGCCGCTGCAGGCGCCGGCCGTGGCGATCTCCCTGCTGGCCTTCATCGTCGTCTATTTCATCGTGTTCGGCGCGGGCGTCTATTACATCCTGCGGCTGATGAGCCAGGCGCCGCATCGCGGCGAGGCAGGCCCGGCGCGTGGCCAGCCGGTGCGCGCCGCAGGCATCACGCCGGCGCCGCAGGTCGCCGAAGGAGGCAACTGATGCTCACGTTCGACCTGCCCACGATCTGGGCCTTCATCATCTCCTTCGCGATCTTCGCCTATGTCGTGATGGACGGCTTCGACCTCGGCATCGGAATCCTGTTCTCCTGGATCCCCGTCGGCCGCGAGCGCGATACCGCGATGAACACCATTGCTCCGGTATGGGACGGCAACGAAACCTGGCTGGTGCTGGGTGGCGGAGGGCTGCTGGCGGCCTTTCCATTGGCCTACGGCACCATTCTGTCCGCCCTCTATGCGCCCATCGTCGCCATGCTGCTGGCTTTGATCTTCCGCGGCGTTGCCTTCGAGTTCCGCTGGCGCGATGCCGGCCATCGGAGGTGGTGGGATCTTGCGTTCGGTATCGGCTCCGTCGGCGCCGCATTCGCGCAAGGCGTGACCCTTGGCGCGCTGCTGCAGGGTATCGCCGTCGACAATCGCGTCTATACGGGCGGCTGGTTCGACTGGTTGACGCCGTTCAGCGCGCTGGTCGGCTTGAGTCTGGTCGTCGGTTACGCGCTCCTGGGCGCGACATGGCTGATCATGAAGAGCGAGGGCACGCTCCAGGTGCGAGCCTACGGCATGGCCTTCGGGCTCGGCATCGCCACCATCGCGGCAATCGCCGCGGTGAGTGCGTATACGCCCTTCCTGAGTCATGCCTATTGGGAGCGCTGGTTTGCCTGGCCGCAGGTCCTGTTCACCGCGCAGGTGCCGCTGCTCGTCGCCATCGCCACGGTGGTGTTCTTCGCGAGCCTGATGCGGCGGCATCACTACACGCCGTTCCTGATGACCCTGCTGATCTTCACCTTGAGCCTGGCCGGACTCGGGATCAGCCTGTTCCCCTATGTCGTGCCGCCCAAGATCACGATCTGGGAGGCCGCTGCACCGGACGCGAGCCTGAAATTCATGCTGCCCGGAGCACTGGTCATGGTCCCGATCATCCTGGCCTACACCGGCTATTCATACTGGGTGTTCCGCGGCAAGACCGGCCACGAGGGCTATCACTGATGCCGGCGCCCAGGCAGTGGCTGTGGTTCGTCGGCCTGTGGGCCGCGGGCGTCGGCGTCACCGCGCTCGTAGGGTACGCGATCAAACTTTGGTTGAAGGCTTGATGACTTTCCGAAGCACGGGCCTGGAGAGTCGAGAAAGCTACGTGGTCCGCCGCTGCGGCCGGCAGTTGAAGGCGATCGGCTTTGCCGTCCCGCTCTCTCGCAACGACGCGAGATCGTCGCGGCCGACCCATTCGTACGCGGCTTCAACATAGCGGAAGCCGCTATCGGTCGGCTGGTACTCCATGCGCCAGGTGCGGCCCTCCAAGGTCACCGACGCGCGGTTCTTGGCGTAGACCACGCTCACCTCCTTGCGCCCGTCACAGAGATAGGCGATGCCGGTGGGCGTCGGGTCGGCCGGAGCCGGCCGTGCAATGACGGCCGTGGCAACCGGCTGCTGCACTTTCGTGCAGCCAACAAGCAGCAGGATCGCGACAATCGACAGGCGCTTCATCGTGCGCTTTCCTTCCTGTGTCACTTATAGCGGAAAGGGATTCGATGCCAAACGTCAAGCTCCGGGACGGAGCTACGCTGTACTACGAAAGTGGCGGGAAGGGGCCGCCGTTGTTCCTGGTTCCAGGACTGGGCGGCGACGGCCGCTTCTGGGACGCCAATGTCGCCGGACTTGCCGAACATTTCACTGTGGTCGTGCATGATCATCGCGGCACCGCGCGCAGCACGTTGTCGACGATCACCTATTCGGTGGAGCAGATGGCCGACGACGCCCTGCAGCTCATCGATGCGCTGGGCTACGACAAGGTGCACTGGTGCGGTCACTCGACCGGCGGCGCCATGGGCCAGGTGCTGGCGATCGAGCATCCCGACCGCATCGACCGGCTGGTGCTGAGCGCTACCTGGGCCAAGACCGATGCCTTCTTCCGCCGCCTGTTCGAGATGCGCTCCCTGATGCTGAAGGAACTGGGGCCACAGGCCTATCTCAAGAGCAGCGCGCTTGCGCTCAACATGCCGTCGTGGGTGCGCGATCACGATGCCGATCTCGCCGCCGCCGAGGCCAAGGCGACCGAGACCATTCCTGTCCCCGAGATCGTCCTGTCGCGTATCGCCGCCATCGTCGCCCATGACCGGCGGGAGCAGCTGCAGAGGGTGCGCGCACCGACGCTTGCCATCTGCGCCCGCGACGATACCGTGACGCCTCTCTACTTCACCGAGGAGCTGGTGCGCCTGATCCCCGACGCCCGGGCCTATGTTTTTCCCGATGGCGGTCATCTGTTTCCGAACGTGCACGGCGCCGAATTTCGTCGTGTAATCAAGCCATTCCTTCTGGAGTCCAGATAGCCATATGAAGATCGAACCCAAGATTGCCGCCGCCACCGCCGAGCTGACCGCCATCCGGCGCGATATCCATGCTCATCCGGAACTCGGCTTCGAGGAGGAACGGACGTCGAAGATCGTGGCGACCAAGCTCCAGGAATGGGGATGCGAAGTCACCACCGGCATCGGCAAGACCGGCGTGGTCGGCACGATCCGCGTCGGCAACAACCCGCGCGCCATCGGCCTGCGCGCCGACATGGATGCGCTGCCGATGGACGAGCACAACACCTTCGACCATCGGAGCCGCCACCAGGGCCGTATGCATGCCTGCGGCCACGACGGCCATACGACGATGCTGTTGGGCGCCGCCAAATATCTTTCGGCCACCCGCAACTTCGACGGCACGGTGCATTTCATCTTCCAGCCGGCCGAGGAAGGCCGCGGCGGCGCCGAGGCCATGGTCAAGGACGGCCTGTTCGAGAAGTTCCCCTGCGAGCAGATCTTCGGCATGCACAACAGGCCCAAGCTCGATGTCGGCAAGTTCGCCATCCGCTCGGGCCCGCAAATGGCGGGCGGCGGCCTGTTCGACGTCAAGATCACCGGCAAGGGAGCGCACGGCGCGCGGCCCGAGAGCGGCATCGATCCGGTGATCATCGCCACCCAGATCATCTCGGCCTTGCAGAGCGTGGTGTCGCGCAACGTGGCGGCTCTCGATTCGGCGGTGATCTCGGTCACCCAGATGCATGCCGGCGACGCCTACAACGTCATCCCGCAGGAAGCCGTGCTGCGCGGCACCATCCGCGCCTTCCGCAAGGAGACCATGGCGCTGGTGAAGGAGCGAATCGAGACCATCTCCAAGGGCATCGCGCAGACCCTGGGCGGCAAGGCCGAGGCCGATGTGCGCGTGGTGTTTCCGCCTCTGGTCAACGACAGGGATTCGGTAAGGTTCATCGCCGACGTGGCGGCCGAGATCGTGGGCGACGAAAACATGAACCGGGAGGGCCCGTTCGTCATGGCCTCCGAAGACTTCTCCTACATGCTGGAGAAGGTGCCGGGCGCCTTCATCAACATCGGCAACGGCGGCGGCGAGGGCGGCTGCGAGGTCCACAATCCGAGCTACGACTTCAATGACGAGATCATCACGCTCGGCGCCACGCTGTGGTCGCGCGTGGTCGAGAAAAAGCTCGCCAGGGACGCTCGGTAGGGAGAAGCCGGCACCAGGAGGGCGCTGTCGTGAGCAACACCACCGAGTCGAAGGCGGGAGGCATCGGACGCTGGCTGCTGCGCGACCTGCCGTACGCCGCCATGCTGATCCTCGCCGTGGGCGGCATCGTCCTGACCAGCTTCCGTGGACCTACGACCTATTA
The DNA here is from genome assembly GCA_902825855.1 of uncultured Rhodospirillales bacterium. Lineage (GTDB taxonomy): Bacteria > Pseudomonadota > Alphaproteobacteria > Reyranellales > Reyranellaceae > Reyranella. The sequence goes on from CADECW010000044.1 coordinate 23,256, forward strand.
CTACTGGATGGCGCTGGCGCCGATCTATGCCTTGATCGTCATCGCCTCGGGATGGCGCCAGCTCGGCACGGGAGCGAAGCGCATGCGGCTGGTGGTGACCCAGCTCCTGCACTGGGCCGCCTTCCTGGGTGCGATGTGGCTGATGTTCCTTCCCGAGGTTCGCGGCGTGGTCAACGACAACGCCACCAGCCTCACCCTGCTCATCCTGCTGGCGTTGGGTACTTTCGTCGCCGGCGTGCATGCCGCGGTTTGGCGGATCAGCGCGGTCGGTGTCTTTCTCGGTCTGTCGGTGCCCGCGGTGGCCTGGGTCCAGGAATCGGCCATGCTGCTGCTGGTCGGTGCGCTGCTGCTGATGCTTGTCGGCGCCGCCTTCTGGTGGATGTGGCGGCGCGAAAGCCGCCTGTAGGTCCATGTGGCAGCCACCCCGTCACGCCGACCGGAGCCGAGCGGAGCGAGTCGAAAACGCTGCCTCCCAGCGTCATCCCGACCGGAGCGAAGCGAAGCGGAGGGACCTGTTCTGTTGATGCGTCGACAAGAAGAGGTCCCTCGACTGCGCCGCCTTCGGGCGGCTTCGCTCGGGATGACGGAAATTTTGCTGTCATCCGGCCGGCGCCCGCCCTGCCTGGATCAGTCCGGTTGATCGAGAGTGCGATCGACGCGCTTGTGGAGCGACTTCACTTCCTGCCGCATGACCTTGGCGCGATCCTGCAGGCGCCGGCGCGCGCGGCGGAACGCGTCGCTGACGGCAAATTGCGGGTCAGCGAAGCGCTCGTCGAGGCCGGGGGTGCGGTCGACGTCGACCGTGGTGCCGCCGGGCATCTTGATATGAACGGTGACTTCGTAGGGACCGCCCGTGCGATGGTTGCCGTCAGGCAGCTTGAACACGACATGGCAGGCTGTCATGCGACCGAAGAACTGCTCGAGATGGTCGGCCTGCTCCTCGATGAGTCGCCGGATGGCGTCACTGGAAGGCGTATTCTGGAACGTGATCCTGAGCGGCGTGTGCATGCGGTCCCTCCATCGTCTGCCATTTGATCTAGGAACGCGAAGCGCCGAAACCAAGTTGCCAACCACGCCAAGGGTGAACGACCATGGAGCGTAGCACCCCACGGCGACGGTGCCGAGCCGATCCGGGGCCGGCCGATGCTGGACAGTGAGGCTAGGCTAGTCGCCTGCTGCGACGGCCGTGGGGCGGCCGCCGGGGCCCGGACGCACGACGCGATGGGTAACCATGCGATGATGCAAGGCGCGGATGGTGTCGCTTCCCCGCGTGAGGCAGAGCCAGGGAAACAGACCGTGCACGAAACAGGCGAGCGCGCCGACCAGCATGCTGCGGCCGAAGCTGAAGGCCGAGCCCATGTGCTGGAAGTAGGTCTCGTTGACCGTGGCGGGATGGTCGGTGAAGCGGCGTAGCATTCGATCGATTCTAGGCGCCGACGGTGGAAACGGCTTGCTAACTTGGCGGCGTTTTCGGCTAGAATGAGAATCTCATTCCAAGGAATGACTATGGCAGGGAAACTGATTCTCGATTCCTTTGACAGGAAGATACTGGATTGCCTGCAGGACGAGGCTGACATGGCCCTGGCAGAAATCGCCCGTCGGGTCGGCCTGTCGACCACGCCGTGCTGGCGGCGCATCCACCGCCTGCAGGAGGCCGGTATCATCCGTGCCCGCGTAGCGCTGCTCGAGCGTAAGGCGGTGAATGCCGGCGTCACCGTGTTCGTCGCCGTCCGCACCAACCAGCACAATGCCCAGTGGCTCGGCCGCTTCGCCAAGGCCGTGGCCTCTTTTCCCGAGGTCATGGATTGCTATCGCATGAGCGGCGAGATCGATTATCTGATCCGCCTGGCACTGCCCGACATCGAAGCCTACGACGCGTTCTACAAGCGCCTGATCGCCAAGGTCGAGTTGAGCGACGTCACCTCGATGTTCGCGATGGAGGAGATCAAGTCGACCACGCGCCTGCCGCTGAATTACCTGACGTAGGCGCGATCGAGGGCCTCGAAAGACTTGTGGTTGGCCAATTCGCTGAACAGTTCGCCGATCCCGCGACAGCTATGGCCATCGCGCCATCCCATGGCCAGGCGCAGGAATGAATGGCCGCGCCCGTCCATAGGCTCGATCAACTCGAAGCGATGTCCGCGGAATCCGAAGGAGCCGCCCTTGGTCAGCAGCAATCCGCGTCGATCGCTCTGCTGCTCGGCGATCTCGACGAGTCGGCGATAGCGGGACGGCGACGGCTCCCTGAGCTGAACGGCGCAGAATGGCGCATCGGCATTCGACGTCAGCGAAGGATGGCAGTGCGGCCCGAACACGGGCGAGCAGCACCCGATCGCCTGCGCCAGCTCGCGGTTGTTGGCGAAGATGGCGGCGACGTAGTGGTCGGCGTAAGCGCGATCGAGGAACCACGGAGCAGTGAGGGCCGAAAGTTCGTCGAGCGTCAGGCCGGTCGCCATCAGGCCACGTAGCTCTCTCAATCGGCCGGCGCTCTCGGAATGACGGGACGATCCATCTCGCACGAGGACTCGTGCGATGCCGACATTGGCCAGCTCCAGCCCGGCCTGGTCCAGTTTCAGTCCGGAACTGAAGGCGATCGCGAGGTCGCAGTCATCACCCGCTGCGCGGAGCCACGGACCGAGATCGCACGCCGGACCGACCATAGTGGTATCGATCAGCAGGACGTGCCGCGCGCGCGGCAGGCGCCTGGTCGCGACGAAGCAGCCATTGCACCAGACGGGTTCGCCGATCACCAGGTCGGCGCTGACGACCGTGGGTAGCGTCGGCCTGAAGTTTCGTCGCGGCCACGCCTCGAGCAGCGCGGTCGTCTCGAAATAGGCGCCGGCATGAGCAACCGACAAAGGTCGCCGGTTGCCCCAGGTCGAGGCGACGAACTGCAGGACGGTCGCCAGCGCAGCCTGTCCGCTGCGGAAGATGACCATGTCGCTCGTCCAGCCGGCTGGAGGCAGCGCGTAAGTCGCTCCCCGATCCTCCAGGAGCGACACATCGAGGGCGCGCTCGTAGCCGAACTGCAGACTGTCGCCGCAGGGAACACGCGCCAAGTCGCCGTCGCTGGGGCTCTTCAGAGTCGCATCGGCAGGCCGGTGGGCTGCCTTCAGCCAGGCCCGGCGCAGCGTCAGCGCCGCCGCCTCGAGCCGCCGTTCCTGGGCAAGATGGTCGCTGCCGAGAGCGGCGATGTCGCGCTGCAGGGTGCCGTCGAACGGGTCATCGCCGGTTTCGATTGTCACGCGATCGGCCAAAACCAGCAGGTCCCGTGCGTCGCGTTCGATTGCTTCGCGAAATACCATGCCGATCAACGTTCTGTCGGCGCCCGACGTTGCCGAAGCTGGCGTCAGGCGCTGTCGCCCTCTAGGATCGCCGCCGTTCGCACGGAAGACTGCAGGGGAGCCGGATGACCACGGGGAAGAACCGCAAGAAGGTGCTGATCGTCGGGCGCATGCCGCAGGCCGGCATCGACGTCCTGAAGAAGCGCGACGACGTCGACTATGAGATCCTGGCGGACGACACCGTGCCATCGCTGCATCCCAGGCTCAAGGAAGCCAACGCCGTCACGTTGGGCGCGACCCCGTTCCGCCAGGCCGAACTGGATGTCGCGCCCGCCATGATGGTGGTGGCTCGCCTGGGCGTCGGCTTCGACGCCGTCGAGATTCCCGCGCTGAACAAGCGCAAGATCCCCCTGATGACCACCGGCATCGCCAACTCGGTGTCGGTGGCCGAGCACGCGATGTATATGCTGCTTGCCTCGGCGCGGCTTTCACGCAAGCAGGACCGCTTCGTGCGCGACAACAGCTGGGGCCAGCGCCTGTCGGACCTGCCGGCCGACCTCGCCGGCAAGTCGATCCTGGTGGTCGGCATGGGCCGCATCGGTTCGCGCACGGTCAAGCGCTGCGTCGCCTTCGAGATGGACGTCCATGTGCTCGATCCGAACATCTCGGAGGCCGACATCAAGAAGGCCGGCGCCAGCAAGGTCACCGACCTCAAGGCGATCCTGCCCAAGGTCGACTTCGTCTCGGTGCACTGCCCGAAGGCGCCCGAGACCGTGAACATGTTCAACACCGAGACGATCGGCCTGATGAAGCCCGACGCCTTCCTGGTGAACACCGCGCGCGGCGGCATCATCAACGAGGAGGCGCTCTACACGGCGCTGACCAGCGGCAAGCTGCGCGGCGCGGGCCTCGACGTGCTCGACCGCGAGCCGCCGGATCCCAAGAACAAGCTGTTCGGCCTGGAGAACGTCATCTTCAGCCCGCACATGGCCGGCGTCACCAAGGAGGCCAGCGACCGCATGGCCCAGACCGCGATCGAGAACATCCTGAGCGTGTTTGACGGCCGGCCGAACGCGGCGAACGTGGTGAACAAGGAAGTGCTGGGCTGACGCCTCTGCCGACGGCTCAGTCCGACATGATGTCCTCGACCTCGTCGTCGGTCGGGAAGCGGCCGGTCTTGCTGCGGGTATATTTGAGCGTGCCGTCGACGGTGACGTCGAACTGGCCCGATTTGCCGACGCGCAGCTCGATGTCGGCGGCGCCCAGCTTCTGGAGGCTGTCCCTCACACGGAGGGCCTGCGGCTTATAACCTCAAGCGCCGCAATATTCGATCAGGACCTTCATGCGGCAAAGATGGGTTGATAGGGTCCGCATCACAAGGGGGATTTCGCGATGAAATACGGACCGCTCGGCCGCTCGGGCCTGATCGTCAGCCGCATTTGCCTCGGCGGCAACTCGTGGGGCGCCAAGGGCCGCCGCGGCTGGGGCAAGTTCGACGAGGCCGAGGCGCCGGCCTACTTCAAGCGGGCGCTCGATGTCGGCATCACCTTCTTCGACACCGCCGATACCTACAATGCCGGCCGTTCCGAGGAGATCATGGGCGCCACGCTCATGAAGATGGTGAAGCGCGAGGACATCGTGCTGTCGACCAAGTTCGGCATCCGCATGAGCGACAGCCAGAATGACGTCGGCACCGGCCGCAAGCATCTGATGGCGGCGATCGATGTCCAGCTGAAGCGCCTGCAGACCGACTATATCGACGTCTACCAGGTCCATCGCCTCGACCCCCATACGCCGATCGAAGAGACCATGTACTCGCTCGATCAGCTCGTACGCTCGGGCAAGGTGCGCTACATCGGCGGCTCCACCATGCCGGCCTACAAGTTCGCCCAGATGCTGATGATCGCCGACTGGAAGGGCTATGCCCGGCCGATTGCCATGCAGAACCTCTACAATCTCATCCAGCGCGAGGAAGAGCGCGAGATGAACCGGCTCTGCCACGAGCAAGGCGTCGGCCTGATTCCGTACTCGCCGCTGGCGCGCGGCTTCCTCGCCGGCAACCGCGCCAAGGGCGGAGGCGGAGATACCGAGCGCTCCAAGAACGACGCAATGGTCAAGGCCGGCACCTATCGCGACGGCGACTGGGAGGTGGTCGATCGGCTGAAGAAGATTGCGGCGGGCAAGAACGCTTCGCCCGCGCAGGCAGCGCTCGCCTGGCTGTTGAGCAAGCCCTACATGGGCTCGCCGATCGTCGGCGCCACCAGCCTCGATCAGCTCACCTCGGCGGCGCAGGCGACCGAGTTCACGTTGTCAGCCGACGAGGCCAAGCTGCTCGAGGAGCCCTATCAGTTCCGCGTGTCACCTGAAAACTGATCCGGCCGGCCGGCGGCTGGCTGCTGTCTCACAAGCCGGGCTCGTCGTCGCAACGCCGCCGCGAACCACAACCCCAGCGCCGGCAGCACCAAGGCTGCGGCCCAGAACACCGGCGGTGCGCCCCAGCGGTCGACGATCGGCGCGGCGACAGGCACGCCGATCGCCTGGCCGACGAACAGGCAGAGCGCGAACAGCGCCATGGCTGCACCGCGCGCTTGCGGCGCCATCTGCGTGCCGTGGGTCTGCAGCGTGTTGTGCAGCATGTAGAACGACACGCCCGACAGCATGATGCCGGCGAACTCGACTTCGGGCGAGGGGGCCAGCGCCATGGTGGCGAAGGCGACGCCGAGACCAAGCCCGCCCCAGATGCAGAGGCCGCGTTCGCCCAGCAGGCGCACGAGCTGCGGCGCCACCAGGACGTAGGCAAAGCCGCCGACGCCGAACGCGGCGACTGCCAGCCCGATAGCGGCGAACCCCATGTCGAAGCGCTGGTGCAGATCGGCGCCGACGAAGGTGAAGGCGCCCCAGAAGACGCCGCCCTCCAGCGCCACCACCAGCACGACCGTGATCACCCAGCGCCGCCGCAGCACGCTCAGCATCTGGGCGACCATCGATCCTCGGGGGCCGCCGGCGTCACTGTCCATGGGCCTCGCGACATCGGGATGGGCGCGCATGACGCCGAACAGGGCGCCGCCCGCCGTCACGTAGATGGCCGCCAGCACCCAGAACACCGAGCGCCAGCCCAGCCAGTCGCCCAGCGCACCGCCGAGCGCGGCGCCGGTCATCAGGCCGAGTGTCTGGCCGGTGAGGAAGCGCGCGAGCGTTGCCTGGCGTTGCTCGTAGCCGACATTGTCGCCAAGCCAGGCAATGGCGAGCGGAATGACGGCCGAGCCCGTGACGCCGGTGAGGAAGCGGGCCGCCGTCAACCAGGCGAGCGAGTCCGCCATGGCGCTCAACAGGCAGCACAGGGCGGCGGCGATGCAGGCGATGGCGACCACCGGCATCTTGCCGTAGCGGTCGCCGAACGGGCCGTGCACCAGAACGAACACACCATTTGCGAACAGGAAGGACGTGGCTGCGATCGAGGCCGCGCCGACGCTGACGCCGAAAGTGGCGGCGAGCTGCACCAGCAAAGGATCGATGACGCGCATGTTGGCGGCGGAGGCGAACGCCGCCACGGACAGCAGCACGATGGCCAGGGTAGGGGCTCGCGCCGGCGGCGGTCTCGCTGCCGAAGCGGGCGGACTCATGGCAACCCGGTTAACGACTCGGCCTGCAAAAGGAAAGGGCTCTTGGCGGGCGGCAGCATTGACCTATGGTGGCGGCATGCTGGAAGAAGTCCTGGTCCTGGTTCGCGATCCCAACGCCTGGGCGGCGCTGGTGACTCTGGTGGTCATGGAAGTCGTGCTGGGCATCGACAACCTGATCTTCATTTCCATCCTGACCAACAAGCTGCCGGAGCATCAGCGGTCGAGAACCCGCCGCATCGGCATAGGACTTGCAGTGATCCTGCGGCTCGGCCTGCTGAGCGGCGTCGCCTATATCGCGCAGCTTACGACGCCGTTGTTCACGCTGTTCGGGCACAGCTTCTCGTGGCGCGACCTCATCCTGATCGCCGGCGGCCTGTTCCTGATCTACAAGGCGACGAGCGAAATCCACGACCACGTCTCGGTCGACCACGACAGCGAGGCCGCCGGGCGGGCCGTGCAGGTCACCGTGACGGGCGTGATCGGCCAGATCCTGATCCTCGATCTGGTGTTTTCGCTGGACAGCATCATCACCGCGGTCGGCATGACCGACGATATTCCGATCATGATCGCGGCCGTGGTCATCGCCGTTGCCCTGATGCTGCTGGCGGCCGACCCGCTGGCCGGGTTCATCAACAAAAATCCGACGATCGTCATGCTGGCGCTGAGCTTCCTGTTGATGATCGGCATGACGCTGATCGCCGACGGGGTCGGCGTGAAGGTGCCCAAGGGCTACATCTATGCGGCCATGACGTTCTCCGCCCTGGTCGAGGCGCTGAACATGCTGGTACGTCGCGCGGAGCGAAAACGCCGGCCGCTCAGGAAACGACCGCGCTGACAATCCGCCGGGCGGAGCCTAAGCTCGCCACCATGAAGCTTAAAGATCGCGTGGCGATCATCACCGGCGGGGCGTCCGGCATCGGCGCCGCGTCGGCGCGCCTGTTCGCGGCCGAGGGCGCCAGGCTCGCCCTCGTCGATCAGGACGAGGTCGGGCTGGGTCAAACGGCGGCCGACATCGAAGCGGCCGGCGGCAGCGCCATCATCATCCCCGCCGACGTCAGCAGCGATGCCGAAGCACGCGCCGGTGTCGATCGGGTGATCGAGAAATGGGGCCGCATCGACGTGCTGCTGACGGCGGCCGGCATGTCGACCGGCGGCACGGTCGACGCCATCGAGGAGGCGGCCTGGGATCGTACCTTCGCGGTCAACGTCAAGGGCACCTATCTCTGGATCCACTACGCCATCAAGTCGATGATCGAGAACCGGTCCGGCGCCATCGTCACCATCGGCTCGCAGCTCGCACAGTCGAGCCCGGGCAAGAACGCGGCGTACATCGCCTCCAAGGGCGCGATTGCCTCCTTCACCAAGACCATGGCGGTTGACCACGCCGCCCAGGGTGTCCGCGTCAACGCGCTGATGCCGGGTGTGATCGACACGCCGATGCCTGCGCGCTCGCTGAAGCGCTATGCCGATCCCGAGGCGATGAAGACCTTCTGGAAGCATCGCCATCCCATGGGTCGCATCGGCAAGCCGGAAGAGGTGGCCCGCGCCGCACTCTTCCTGGCGAGCGACGACTCTTCTTTCGTGACAGGCACGCTGCTGTTCGTCGACGGCGGCTGGACGGCGCACTGATGGCAAGGAAGCTGACCCGGGAGCAGATCGCGGGATACGAACGGGACGGATACGTCTGCCCGGTCGATGCCTTCTCGGCGGAACAGGCGCGCGCCTGGCGCGACAGGATGGAGGCCTTCGAGCGGGCCGAGGGCCAGAAGCTGACGCGCGGCCACAATTTCAAGCCGCATCTCCTGTTTCCCTGGGTCGATGAGATCGTCCATTCACCCGAGGTGCTGGATGCGGTCGAAGACCTGATCGGGCCGGACATCCGACTGTTCCATCTCACCGTGTGGCCCAAGGATGCGGGTTCGGGCGCCTATGTGAGCTGGCACCAGGACGCGACCTATTTCGCCCTCGAGCCGGCCTGCCACGTCACGGCGTGGGTGGCGCTGACCGATGCGCCGATCGAGGCCGGCTGCATGGAGGTCGTGCCGGGCTCGCACAAGCTCGGCCAGCAGCCGCACGCCGAGCTGCAGGATACCGAGAACCTGCTGTCGCGCGGCCAGACCCTCGCCGTCGACGTCGATCGCCAGCGCACGGCATTCATGCCGGTCAAGGCCGGCCAGTTCTCGCTGCACCACACCCATCTGGTGCACAACTCGCGGCCGAACCGCTATCACGACCGACGCATCGGTCTCGGCATCAGCTACATCCCGACCTGGGCACGCTGCACCTCGAAGAGCCGCGTCACCGCCATGCTGGTGCGTGGCAAGGACGAGTACGGCAACTTCGACGACGAGCGGCGGCCGATCGAGGCGGCCGGGCCGGCCGAGCGCGCCTTCCATGCCGAGGCGGTGGCGCGCTTCAGGGCGATGAATGTCGTGGAGTCGGAAGAGAACAAGGTCGCCGTCGTCCGGCGTTGAGAGGAACGAGATGCTGCGCCTTCCCTACCACAATCGCTATGCCTACTCGCCGATCACCGAGCGCAAGGACTACTCCTGGCCGGACGGCAAGCGGCTCGCGGTCTATCTCGGCCTCAACATCGAGCACTTCGCGTTCGGCGCTGGCGACGGCCATCTCCTGACGGTCGCCGGCACGCCGCCCGACCCGCGCACCTTCGCCTGGCGCGACTACGGCAACCGGGTCGGCGTGTGGCGCTGCCTGGAGCTGTTCGACGAGCTCAACCTGCCGGCGGCGCATCTGATCAACACCACGGTGTTCGACTACGCCCCGCAGATCGTGGCGGCGCTCAAGGCGCGCGGCGACGAATTCATCGGCCACGGCCGGACCAACGCGGAGCGCCACGGCCAGATGTGGGAGGCCGACGAGAAGCGCTTTCTCGAGGAAGTACGCGACGCCATCGAGAAGGCCTCGGGCAAGCGCCCGCGCGGCTGGATGGCGCCCTGGATGAGCTCGAGCCATCACACGCCCGATCTCCTGAAGGAGGTCGGCTTCGATTTCCTGATGGACTGGCCGGCCGACGATCAGCCGCTCTGGCTGAAGACGCGGTCGGGCCCGATGATGAGCGTGCCCTATCCCATCGAGATCAACGACAGTCCGCAGATCCTGGTGCGCCACCACACACCCGAGCAGTTCCGCGACTTCATCATCGGCCAGTTCGAGGAGCTGCTGCGGCAGTCGGCCAGGCAACCGCTGGTCTGCGGCATCGCCCTGCACACCATGATCGTCGGCCAGCCCTATCGCCTGCGCATGCTGCGCGAGGCGCTGCAGCACATCGCCAGCCATCCGCAGAAGGACAAGGTCTGGTTCACGCGACCCTCGGCGATCTACGATCACTGCGCGGCCTTGCCCAAGGGAACGATGACACCGCCGCCTGCATGAGGAGGAACGAACAATGGCCGTCGAGATTCTCGAGATCCATCACACCGGTGTCCGCGTCGACGACGACGGCGCCAAGCTGAAGGCGACACAGGACTTCTATGCCGACGTGCTCGGCCTGCATTGCGACAGCGGCCGTCCGACGATCCCCGGCATTCCCGGCGCCTGGGTGAATGTCGGCGAGGTCGGCCAGATCCACCTGATCGGCGGCACGCAGCCCTCGCCGGTGGCCAAGGGCCCGGGAGAGGACCCGACGCGGCCGCACGTCGCCTATGCCGTGAGAAGCATCAAGGAGACACGGGCGGAGCTCGACCGCATGGGCGTCAGGTACTGGGTGATCGAGGGGCTCGTCAGCCCCGATTCCACGCAGCTCTTCATGAACGATCCGTGCGGCAACATGGTCGAGCTGCATCAGTTCGACACCTGCCGCTGCCGGGCCGCCAACCGCGTCAAGGCCTAGGCGGCGATTGCAGCGCGCTGCCGTCACCAACTGGCTGGCCGAGGCCGGCCTGCGCAGCCTGCCGCTCGACGACATCGTGGACGGCTTCGCGCGACGGCTGAACGAGATCGGCGTGCCGGTGGCGCGGGCGTTCGTCGGCATGAACACTCTGCACCCGATGGTGCGCGCCCGCAGCCTGATCTGGGAGCGCACCACGGGGCTCAGGGCGCGCTACGAATTCCAGCACGTCGAGTTCGATTCGCCCATCATTCAGCAAAGTCCGTTCGCGCCCATGCTGAGACATGGCATCAGCGAGCGCCGCTATGATCTTACGTCGCCGCTGCCTCAGGAGGAGGTGCCGGTGTTCGAGGAACTTCGGGCAGCCGGTATGACGGATTGGCTGGGCCGCGCCTTCCCGTTCGGCGAACTGGCGCCGCAGGTCGGCGGGCCGGCCAACCCCGAGCGTGTCAGCGAACTGTATCTCGTATGCTCTCTCACAACCGACCGGCCGGGCGGCTACTCGGAGGAACACGTCGAGACGATGCGCGCGCTGCTGCCGGTCTTTGCCGTCGCCGCCAAGGGCACCACCATGCGCACTGTCTACCAGGGGCTGCTGTCGGCCTATCTCGGCCAGGACCCGGCGACCCGGGTGCTGGCGGGCACGGTCCGGCGCGGCGAGGTGCAGGGCGTGGAGGCGGTGCTGTTCTTCACCGACCTGCGCGGCTTCACGGCTCTTGCCGACACGCTGCCGGGCCGCGACCTGATCATGCTGCTGGACGACTGTTTCGACTGCATGGTGGGCCCGGTCGCCGCGCGTGGCGGCGAGGTGCTGAAGTTCCTGGGCGACGGGCTGCTCGCCATCTTCCGGACCGAGGACCGGCCGCGCGCCGAGACCTGTGCGATGGCGCTTGAAGCGGCCAAGGAAGCACTGGCGCTGATGACAGGGCTGGCCGCCACGCGCAGCGCCCGATCGTTGCCGACGCCCGAGCTCGATATCGCCTTGCACATCGGCCACGTGAACTACGGCAACGTCGGCGCCGATGCCCGCCTGGATTTCACGGTGATCGGCCCCGCCGTCAACGAGGCCTCGCGCATCGAGCGCCTGTGCGACGCGCTCGGCCGCCATCTCTTGATGTCGCAGTCCTTCGCGCAGGCCGCCGATGCCAGCCGCCACGAGTTGGTCTCGCTTGGCTGCCATCGCCTGCGCGGCGTGCGCGACGAGACGGAGCTGTTCGGGCTCGTCCCCTGACGGCGTCAGGACCGCCAGAGCGCGACACCGCCCTCCATGCCGGCCTCGTTCGAGACGATGGTGATGTCGGACGCGAGGGTGAAGTCGATCTTCTTGGCGTTGCCGCCGCCGATGAACAGGTGATCGAAGCTGGTCAGCCGCCGCATGTTGCCGATCGCCTTCTCCACGCGCTTGTTCCAGCGCCCGCTGCCGATCTCCTTGCGCGCGGCGTTGCCGAGTTGCTGGTCGTACGTCTCGCCATGCCGGAACGGGTGGTGGGCAATCTCGAGATGCGGCGCCAGTCGCCCATCGAGATACAGTCCCGTGCCGAAGCCTGTCCCCAGGGTGATGACCATCTCGACGCCTTTGCCGGCGATCACCGCCAGTCCCTGCAGGTCGGCATCGTTGGCGACACGCACCGGCTTTGCCAGCGCCGTTTCGAGCGCCTGGGCGAGGTCGAAGCCGATCCACTTGTCGTTGCCGAGGTTCGCTGCCGTCAGCACCCGTCCGTTGCGCACGACGCCCGGAAAGCCGACGGCGATGCGGTCGAAGGCGCCGAGCGGGGCGACCAGGCCGGCCAGCGCCTCGACGAGCTTCGCCGGCGGCGCCCCGACCGGAGTTGGCACGCGCACGCGATCGGTGAGCATCCGGGCGCCTTCGTCGACGACCGATGCCTTGAGTCCAGTGCCGCCTATGTCGATCGCCAACGTGAGTTTGTGCCCGACGTCCACCATGTGCCCTCCAGGTGCCAGTCTTGTCAGTTCACCTTGTTGATGACGTTTGCGCCCAGGCCTTGTCATTGCCCGCGCTTCAGAGCGGTAGGTGCCCTATGCCCGAGATGGCAGCAAGAGTGCCCGCAAGGTCGCTCGCGATATACAGGCCAGGGTGAATATCCACCGGCACTCTCGGTTTGCCTTGCCATTGGCGTCCGCACCGCTCGCGGGCGACGCCGAATTGCATCCCAAGGTCTGCCGACGGCACAGGCGCCGTACTATCGGCGCCCAAGGCGGATCTTCACCTTGCTCCCGGATCATGTTTTTGGGGGCATTCTCCAGAGCTTTCTATAGCTTATTCAAAGGCTTAGGAACCTCTAGACGCCGCGCACAGGCGGTGCTTCCGCAAGTCAGGCACGCGCGCGCCCGCCGAACCTCCGCTTCGCCAACCTTTGGTTGACCCAAACCCTTTGATTTCACATGGTGTGAAATTCCGGCTTGGGTTTGCCCTCTAGCCGGGTGATTCGGCCTGGTCTCACAGGGAGGCTGAAGGGGAAGCGGAGGCCCGAGGCGCTCCAGGACCTCCGCTTCTTTTTGCGCGTCCTTCCTATTTGCGATTTATTGTCGATCCCGATTGCTTTTGGCTATGCCCGACGAGCGAGAGAAGTGCCCGAGTATCTTGTTACTTACGACCTGCGGGTCACCGACCAGGACCCGCATGCCGAGTTCATCAGGCAGGCCGAGGCCCAGGGTTGGGTAGCCTATAAATGGGAACCGAATAGGAAGCGATGGTACCGCCTTCCCGTTACGACCCTGGTCGGCAAGTTCTACAATAGCCGAGTAGCCAAGGCGCGCTTCGTGTCTGCGAGGGAGGCGGCCGAGGCTGCACTGGGAACGAGGGTCACGGTCGAAAAGTTCATCCTTGCCGCATATAGGAAAGCCGTGTTCGACTCCGACGAACGATTGGAGCCGCAACAGGAATAGTGGATGGGCTTGGCCAGTCAGTTTTGACGGGACCTCCGGGCACTGGGTTATCCGTGGACGCCGGTAGAGGTGCCACACCGCCTACGCGAAGCTCATGGCCACCGGCGAAAATTAGCAATCGCTAATTATGAAGCGCCACTTGGACACAGGACACACCATTTCGCCAACCTGAGCCTCGATACCGAGGCACTCTCCTACAAGCCTGTTCCCCACGGGCCTGGGAGACCACGATGAACCGGACGCCACCAAGGGCAAAGGCCACCAGCCCCCTCATAAAGGCATGTGGGGTGCTCGCCAACGAAGCCGGCCTTACAGATGAAAGGTACTGCAAGGCGAGCGACCTGGAGCCTGGAAGTCTGTCTGGCTGGTTCGCTCAGCTCAATGATGATCTCAAGGTCGAGCTCAATGCGGTCGTCGGCGACGACGGGCACGGCACCTTGGCCAACGAACGTGTTGGAAATCCCCTGCGAGCGATCTGGAACGTTGCAGTGTGGCCGAGGCCCGACGACGAGGGGGAGGTCTCACCCATTGTCGATATTCACAACCTGCCATTTGCCGAGGCCTTGCGCATCGCATCGGCAATCATCCAAACACACAAGTTCAAGAGAGTGAGAAACCGCACCTGACGCCATAGCTCATCTCTCGGCCAAATCGTCCGAGCCGTCTTCCGGCAGGCGCGATTTGGACTTGCGGATCTCAGCATCCGTCAGAAGCTGCCGGTGCCTGGTCTTCTGGGCCATCTCCCCGCACCCGACATAATACCCGCTTTCGCGCGGGATCGGGTGGCTATGGGCGACATCTCAAGCCGACACGGAATGGCCATCAACGCCGGCTACTCGGCAACTTGGCAGCGTGTGGCGGCGCCTGGCTACGCCTCCAGTGCCGTTGCCGGAAGAGAGGGTACCGACGCATGACGACGCCCGCCTTGATCGCCGATATCGGAGCCACCAACGCCCGCTTCGCGTTGCTGGAAGGCAGCGACTTCGCCGTGTCCGAGACCTATGCCGTTTCGGACTACGCCTCGCCGGTCGAGGCAGCCCGCGATTTCCTGGCCGGACCGGCCAAGGGTCACTCACCCCGGCGGGCGTTGATCGCGGCAGCGGGCCCGGTCGAGCGTGGACGGATCGCGCTCACAAACGCCGCCTGGATCGTCGATTCCGAGCGCATCGCCAAGGGGCTCGGCATGGCCGACGTGGCAGTGCTGAACGACTTCGAAGCGCTCGCCTGGGCGCTGCCCGCCTTGCACGCCAGGGATATCGTGACCCTGGGCACGCCGCACCCCGGCGAACGCGGCACCATGGCCGTGATGGGACCCGGCACCGGCTTCGGACTGTCGGCCATGGTGCTGGCGGGCGATGCCGAGGTCATCGTCGTGACGGAAGGCGGCCATGCGACCTTGTCGAGCGAGAGCCGGCGGGAGGACGCCATCATCCTGGCCTTGCGCCAGCAGTTCCACCATGTCTCGGTCGAGCGCGTGCTCTCCGGATCGGGCCTGATCCAGCTCTATCAAGCCATCGCGCGCGTCGACGACGAGACTGTGCCGGCGCGCGACAGCGGCGAGATCGTGGCGCATGCGCTCGCCGGCGATTGCAAGGTGAGCCGCGAGACCCTGGAACTGTTCTGCGCCTTCCTCGGCAGCGTTGCAGGCAACATCGCGCTGACGCTGGGGGCGCGCGGCGGCCTGTTCATCGGCGGCGGAATAGCGCCGCGCTTCACGGATTTCCTGCAGGGCTCCGCCTTCCGCGAGCGGTTCGAGGCCAAGGGGCGCCTGTCGAGCTACCTCGCGCATGTTCCGACGGCGGTCATCGTGCATCCGACGCCGGCCTTCATCGGCCTCGCGCATCTTGCGGGCATCCGCGCCCGCTCGCACGGCCGATGAGTTCTGGACGCAGCCGACGATCGCTCCTGGCCGTGCTGGCGGGATCTGCCTTGGCGCCCGCCGTTCTCGCGCAGCCGCGGCCGTCGTGGCGCCCCGGGTTGCAGCTCTACACCGTCAGGGACGCTCTCGATGCCGACATGGAAGGCACGCTGAGGCGCGTTGCCGACATCGGCTATCGCGAGGTCGAGCTTGCAGGCTTGCCGCGTGTCACGGCACCCGCCATGCGCGCGAGCCTGCAGCGCCATGGACTGGATGCGCCGTCGATGCATGCAAGCTACGACAGCCTTCGCGGAGACTTCGCTGCCGTGGTCGAGGAGGCGCGCGCCCTCGGAGCGACCTACCTGGTGTGCCCATCAGTCGATGCCGGGGAACGCAGGACGGCGGATGACTGGAAAAGGATCTGCGAGACGCTGAACGAGAGCGGGCGCGCCGCGCGCGCCCGCGGCCTCGTGCTCGCCTATCACAATCACGACTTCGAGTTCGTGCCGTTCGCCGACGGGACGATGCCGTTCCGGCTGCTGATGGCGGAAACGGATCCGCACGACGTCAAGCTCGAGCTCGACGTCTACTGGGTCGCCAAGGCAGGTCAGGACCCCGTGCAGTACCTGAAGAGCGCCGCGGGTCGCATCGTGCTCGTGCACCTGAAGGACCTGGGCGCGGACGGCTCGACCGTGGAACTTGGCAGCGGCGTCCTGCCCATGGAAGAGATCGTGCGCACCGCGCTCCTCGGCGGCGTACGGCATCTCTTCGTCGAGCAGGACGACTCGGCCGATCCACTCGCAAGCGCGACCACGAGCTTCACGTTCCTGGAGCGGCTGCGGTTACAACGCTGACATCAGGAACGCCCGTACACCGCGCTTTCGAAGGCGTAGAACAACGGCAGCGACTTCGCGTCGGCGAAGGGCAGTACCTGGGTGGCATAGACGCCGCCGACGCCTTTCTTCTGATCGATCCAGTAGTAGGTGTTGGCCAGGCCCGCCCAGGCCAGCGAGCCCGGCGAGCGTCCGGTCGGCGCCTCGGCATTGTTGATCATGAAGGAGAGGCCCCATTGCTTGTCCATGCCGGGGAAGAACTCGGCATCGTTGGAGAAGGGCGGGGCGGCCGTCTCGAGCAGGCAGACCTTGCAATCGCCCATGGCGTTCTTCGACATTGCCGTGACCGTGGCAGGCTTCAGCACCGCCTCGCCTTTGTCCGACTTTCCCTGGTTCAGCATCATGCGCACGAACTTGAGGTAGTCGCCGGCCGTGCCGTAGAGCCCGCCGCCGCCCATCTCGAACTCGGGCTCCTGCGGGATCTCGATCGACGGGTCGGGCGTCAGCGCGCCGTCGGCCCCGCGATGATGGATCCTGGCCAGCCGCCGGCGCATGTCGTCGGTGATGCGGAACGCCGTGCTGGTCATGCCGAGCGGGCCGAACAGATTGTCGTGCAGGTACTTGCCGAGCTTCTGACCGCTCGCCGCCTCGACCATCTTGCCGGCGAAGTCGATGTTGATGCCGTAGAACCAGCGCTCGCCGGGATCGAACAGCAATGGTGTGGTGAGCGCCTTGTCCTGGCAGGAAATGATGCCCGGCACTTCCATCGCCTCCATGTACTTGGCGATCTCGGGACTCCAGATGTCGTAGCCGAAGCCTGCGGTATGGGTCAGCAGATGGCGCAGCGTGATGTCGCCCTTGGCTTTGCGCGTCTTTGGCTTGCCGGCGGCGTCGAAGCCGTCGAGCACGCCGACCTCACCCAGTGCCGGGATCACTTCCTTGGCTGGCCCGTCGAGTGAAAGCTTGCCCCGCTCGACCAGTTGCATGGCTGCCGCGCCGGTGATCGCCTTGGTCATCGAGGCGATCCACACGACGGTGTCGGGCGTCATCTCGGCTGCCTCGCCGAGCATCCGCTTGCCGAAGCCGCCCTCGTAGGTCGTGCCCCTGGCGTCGGTCGCCGTCGCGACCACGCCCGGTACGTCGCCCCTGCTGACCGCATCCTTCAGAACCTTGTCGGCCGCTGCTTTCATAGCTTTCCTCCTGTTTGTCGTTGTCGGCATCATGTTCTTCGGAACTGCTGGTTTCCAGTCCTACCCCGTCATGACGGCAAGGTGGCACTCGCGTGCTGCTTCATCGTCGACGCTCAACGCATACCCATCGGGATTCCACCGTCGACGACGATCGTCTGACCGGTCACGCTGTCCGCCCGGCAATAGGTGACAGCCAACTGCGCGATGTCGTCGGCGCTTCCGGTGCGGCCGAGGATGGCCTGGGAGCGGGCCGATTGCTTCACTTCATCGGGCAGCCGCTCGGCCATGCGCGTGCCCTCCACCAGGCCGGGCGCAATGCAGTTCACGCTCACGTCCGGCGCCAGCGCGACGGCCAGGCAGTGCGTGAGATGGATCACGGCCGATTTGCTGGCTGCGTAGGCGATGCTGCTGCCGGCCGGGGCGAGTCCGGCAATCGACGCGATATTGACGATGCGACCCGCCTTGTGCCGGCGCAGTTCCGGAGCGAACGCCCGGCAAAGCAGGAAAGGTCCGCGCGCGTTCGTCTCGAGGACACGGTCCCAGATATCCGACGTCAGCGCCTGAAGTCGGTGAACGGAATGCCGATATTCCATGCTGCGTTGTTGACGAGGATATCGAGGCGGCCGAACCGTCCGATCACCTTTTCGACGCAGGCATCGATCGATCTCGGGTCGCGTTGGTCGAGCTGCACGGCGTGGCCCTCCCGGCCAGCCTTCCGGACCGCCTCCACCGTCGCATCGGCCCGCCCGACATCGCCCACATAAGAGATGACGACATCGGTGCCGGCGCCGGCAAGGGCCCGGGCAATTGCTTTCCCGATGTCGCCCGACCCGCCGGTGACGAACGCGACCTTGCCATTGAGATCCATGGTGTTCCCCCCAGCCGACACACAACCGACTGAACAGTAGCGAGGCAACATGAAGTTTGTAACATGCATTGCCGCGCCGAAGTCATCTTGGATGTCTTGTCTCAGCCTGGTTCACCAGATCAAGGTGATAGCGCGTATGCCGAAGTTCGCCTGTCCTTGTCAGTGCGCCTTTGGCGACGAGATCCTGCAGGTCCCTCGTAGCCGTTGCGCGTGATGCGCCCGTGATGGAGATGTAGTTGTCGGCGCTCATGCCGCCTTTGAAGGCGTCGATGCCTTCACGGAACATGCGGGCTATGGCCTTTTCCTGACGCTCGTTGAGCTGGCCGCGCCACTTTTCGTAGAACTTCGCTTTGGCGACATGGAACTCGACACGCTTCATCGTCCGGTTTTGCGCTTCGAGGACGGTGTTCGCGAAGTAGGTTTGCCAGTCGGTAATCTCCTGGCGGTTGTTGTTGCGCTCGAGCGCGGCGTAGTAGTCCTTCCGCTTGCGCTGGATCGTGTAGGCAAGCGCAATGAGTGTGGGCTGACCTATGCCCTGCGCCAGCGCCTTCTCTGCGAGCGCGCGAGCGATACGGCCGTTGCCGTCTTCAAATGGATGGATGCTGACAAAATAGAGATGGGCGATGCCGGCCCGGGCGAGAGGGGCTACGGGGTGCCTTCCTTCCGGCCCAGTGTCGTTGAACCATCTGATGAAGGCCTTCATCTCGGAAGGTACGTCTTTCGAAGGCGGGGCTTCGAAGTGGACCTTACGCTTGTAGTCTAGTCCCGAGACAACCTGCATTGGATCAGGATGCGTGCGGTAGCCGCCGCGGACCCCGACCTGGCGATCATCACCCAGCAGCATCCTGTACCAGTCGAACATCACCTCGCCGGTCAGCGGGTGCGCAAACGAACGGTAGAGATCGACCATCATCTCCGCGATGCCGCGCTCGGCCGCCGGGATGCGGGGCGCGCCGGGGCCGAGGCCGAATTGGTGGATCAGGGAGGACTGGATGCTGCTGCGGTTCAGGACCGCACCTTCGATTTCCGAAGTCTTGACGGCCTCATCGCTGATGAGTTCGACTTTGAGGGCATCCCTGTCCGTGGCATCGATATGCCTGGATGCGCCCATGAATTCGCCTGATTGCAGCAGAAACTGCCGCTCCAACGGGGCAAGGGTAGCACCGTCGTAGCGAAAATGCGGCCAGTCCCGTTGCTGCCAGTTCCATTTCATGAGCTATAGGCGCGCCTCTCTATTACTCATGATATCCGTAATTTAGAGTTATAGAAAGAGGATCTATGCATCGCTTCAAGCTCCTCAGTGAGCTATGGGCAAGGCGGCCTCAATCCCTGGCGCGATGGGCGGACACTATTGAATCGAGCCGGGTTCTTCGAGGCGACCCACGCAGCGCGAGGCGGCGAGGATCCCTGCCACGAAGCCGATGACGATGATCAACAGCATGGGAAGTCCGTTCGGTCGGCTAACGCTGGCGATTTTCCGGTCGATGCCTTCAGGGAATCTACAATCCATCCAGGGGCGCCCTGCAGCTGCATCCAGCGAGCAACGCCTTGCAGTGTCGGGGTGTTGCCGGACGGACAAGCTTGGAGCGTCGGCGCTATGGTGCTCCGATGTTTGTCGAGATCGATGCCGCCTCGGCGGCCTTCGCCGTGGAGCACAAGCTCCCCGGCCTCGTCGTTGGCATCGTCGACGGCGGACGCTTGGTCCATGTCACGGCGCTCGGGCTCGCCGATCGTGAGGCCGGACGGCCGGTCGGACGGGACACCGCCTTCCGCATTGCCTCCATGACCAAGAACATGACGGCGCTCGCGATCCTCTCGATGCGCGACGCCGGCAAGGTGGTGCTCGATGCGCCGTTGGCCGAGTATGTGCCGCAGTTCGCGGCGGTGAGACCGGCCACTGCCGACAGCAAGCCGGTCACGGTGCGCGATCTGCTCGGTCATGTCGCGGGCTTCGTCACCGACGATCCGTGGGGCGACCGCGTTCTCGGGATGTCGCCGGCCGAACTCGATGACCTGATCGCCACCGGGACCCTCTTTGCCCGCGCGCCGGGCGTCGCCTTCGAGTACTCCAACCTGGGCTATGCGCTGCTCGGCCGGGTCCTGACCAACGTGAGCGGCGAGCGCTATCAGGATTGCATGAGCCGGCTTTTCCTCGCGCCGCTCGCCATGGCGCGCACGACCTTCGATGCGATCGCGGCGGCGCGCGGGGACTATGCCTTCGGCTATCGCCTCGACGGCGAGGTATGGTCGCGCGAGCGCGTCGAACCGGACGGCGAGGTCGGCGCCATGGGCGGCCTGGTGACGACGGCGCCGGACTATGCGCGCTGGGTCGGCTTCCTGCTGTCGGCCTGGCCGGCGCGCGACGATCCCGAGACCGCCCCGGTCCGGCGCGCCAGCGTGCGCGAGATGGCGCTCTATCACGCGCCGCCCTTCCAGCCGGATGGGCCCGAACCCCGGCCCACTGCCTATGGTTACGGCCTGATGAATACGAAGGACCCGACGCTCGGCCGCGTCCTGCACCACCCCGGCGGGCTGCCGGGCTACGGCTCGCACGTGCTGATGCTGCCCGATCGCGGCTGGGGCGTGTTCGCCTTCGCCAACCGCACCTACGCACCGATGTCGAAGCTCACGCCGAAGCTGGCGCAGATCCTGCACGAGGCCATGCCGAAGCGCCCGGCCGGCGCGCCCTCTGCGGCGCTCCAGCGCGCCATCGACGCCGTGGTCCTGGCCTACGCCTCGGGCCGGATCGAGGATGTCGCCGATGCCTGTGCACCGAACCTGCTGCTCGACATGCCGCCGGCGCTGCGCAATGCCGAGCTCGCCGACCTGAAACGCAAACTGGGACAGGGCACGATCGAGACGATCGAGCCGACGCATGCGCTGGCCGGAAGCTTCACGCTGGCGTGCGCGCGCGGCCGCCTCAGAGTCAGGGTGACTCTCTCGCCCGAGCGGCAGCCCGGGATGCAGAAGCTCGTGTTCGACGTCGATGGTGCGCAGGAAGGCAAGAAGTAGTCGGCAAGCGTCGGTCTCGACCGCTCGCCGCGATGGGGTTTAGATGACGCCGATGATCAAGATCAGTCTGCTCGGCAGCCTGGAGGTTTCACGCGACGGAACGGCTCTGGCTTTGCCGTCCTCGCGAAAGACGCGTGCGCTGTTGGCCTATCTGGCGGCGATCGACCGGCCGCAGCAACGCCAGCATCTCTGCGAGCTGCTTTGGGATCTGCCCGACGATCCTCGTGCCGCCCTGCGCTGGAGCCTCAGCCGCCTGAGAAGCCTTTTGGATACAGAGAAGGAGCCTTCGCCTATCCAGGCAGATCGCCAGGTCGCCGGCCTCGATCATGAACTCGTATCCATTGACCTCATGTCAGTTCGACGCATCGTAGCTTCTGGTGTCGACGCTGCCTCCACGGCCGATCTGAAGGCCGCTCTCGCCTTGTTCAAAGGGCCGCTTGGCGCCGACCTCGAATTGCCGGGTTGTCCCGCCTTTCAAGCCTGGCTGGTGAATGCCCGCGAAGAGGCGCGTCGTCTGCAGCGTCAGATTCTCGATACGCTGAACGACCGGTTGGCGGCCGACCCGGAGGAGGTTCTTCCCTATGCGCACGCCCGTGTCGCACTCGACCCCGATGACGAAGCGGCCTGGGCGCGGCTGGTCTCGCTGTTGGTCCGGGCGGGCCGGCCCGGCGAGGCTCGCGCGCAGTATGACGCTGCCCGCGGTGTGCTGGCCGAGATCGGCGGCACCACTCGCCTGCTGCAGGATGCGTTGAACGTCGAGGTCGCTGCTCCCGTTCGCAAGGAACAGGAAATCCCGCTGCATCAGGAAATCCGGTTCTGTCGGGCGCCCGGCGGGGTGCGGATCGCCTACGCGACGGTGGGGCGTGGCGCACCCCTGGTCAAAACCGCCAACTGGCTCAATCACCTCGAATACGATTGGGAAAGTCCGATCTGGAGCCATCTGCTGCGTGGGCTGGCGCGCCGGCGGACGCTGCTCCGCTACGACGCGCGCGGCAATGGGCTGTCGGACTGGGAAGTCGGTGAACTGTCACTCGACGCCTGGGTCAGTGACCTCGAAGCGGTTGTCGATGCTGCCAATGTCGAGCGCTTCCCGCTGTTCGGTGTGTCGCAAGGGTGCGCCATCTCGATCGCCTATGCTGTCCGGCATCCCGATCGCGTGTCGCACCTGATCCTCTATTCCGGGCAGGCCGCGGGCCTCTACGCGCGCAACGACGAGCCGGTCGAAATCGAGAAGCGCAAGGCTCTGACCACGCTCGTCCGGCATGGCTGGGGCCAGGCCAACCCTGCCTTCCGGCAGGTCTTCACATCGACGTTCATACCCAACGCCACCCGCGAGCAGGCCGATGCCTTCAACGAGCTGCAGCGGCGCACGACATCGCCCGAATGCGCGGCGCGCTACTTCGAGGCGACTCCCTGGCTCGATGTGCGGCCGCTGCTGGCGCAAGTCAGCGCGCCCACGCTGGTCATGCATCCGCGCGGCGACCAGGACACGCCGATCGAGCTCGGCCGGCAGATGGCGGCCGGTATTCCCGGCGCGCAGTTCGTGCCGTTGCCGGGACAGAATCATCTCTTCCTGGAAGGCGAACCGGCGGCTCAGCGCTTCTTCGAGGAGCTGGACCGCTTTCTCGCGGCGTGACGGTCATTCCACCATCAGCACCGGTCGGAGCGCCACCGGCCTGGTGATGTTGTGGACATTGGGCGAGGTCGCGAGCATCGCGGCGAAGATCTCGCGGAACTTCGCCTCGCTGGCCGAGCCCTTGACGCGGAACGTGGACTGCAAGGAGCCATAGCCCGGCGAGACACTGGCATCGAGGCCAAAAAATCCGCGCAGGTCGATCGAGCCTTCCGTGGTGATCTCGAGCTTGTCGAGGGTGATGTCGTTCAGCGCGCACAGGGCGGTGAACCCGACCGTCATGCAGGCATTCAACGCCGCCAGCAGATACTCCTGGGGATTGGCGGCGCTGTCGCTACCGCCGAGCTCGATTGGCTCGTCGATGTCGAGCGAGAAGCGGCGGGCCACCGCTTTGCCGCCGATCGAATAGGACTCGACCTGGGCGCGGCTGCGCGCGCCTCCCTGCCAGCTCGACGCGACCTTCCAGTGCGTCATCCCCGTGCCGGGGTCGGCTTGTACCTCGCCGATCAGAGCGCGGATCTCATCGACGGGGAGACCGTTCACGGTCGGCGCCGGCTTCATCTTCGTCATCGCAGTCATCGTTCTCTCCTTTCGTGCGGACTCGAGGGTCAGGTGAGGGGAGCCAGGGCATCGACAATGCGACCGAGCTGGCCGTCCGTGAGGAGCTCGCGGAGAACCTTCACGAAGTGAGGGTGGCGGGCGCCGGACAGGATGTACTGCCAGCGGTAGGCCTTCAGCACCGCGTCGAGGACGGCACCGTCCTTGTCCTTGTCCGTGCGTCCAATGGCCGAGGTTTGCATGAAGTAGTCGGCGTCGTTGCGGGCCTGCGCCTGGAGGATGCCGTCGACGGAACCGACCAGTTCGATGAACTCGCCCACCGCCCTGTCGCGGGCATTGGGATCGAGTGTTGCGTCGAGACGACGCCACTCGAGCTCGTCGAGCATCGCGTGCTGGGCTTCCTCGCGCCAATGATAGAGCAAGGCGTCCTTGAAGAGCGGCGACAGATCGCCGTCGGGCAACACGCTCTCGCGATAGTGCGCCTGCGTGAACAGCTCGATGTGCAGGGTAAGTGCCAGCACGGCCCAGCTGCTCTTGGACAGCACGGCAGCAGCAATGTCGTTGGGCTTCCAGGGAAAGCTGTAGCCCGCGGGCATCGCCTCTGCCGCCAGGGCCTCCATTCGACGGAACAGCTCCTGGTGCTTCAGCTCCTCGTCACCGAAGCGGACCAATGCCTCGAGAGCCACCTGGTCGCCGAGGGCGTGGTCCCGGCTGAGCTCGAGGACCTTGGCGCCGATGAACCGTTCGACCAGGCCGAACATGTGGGCGTAGGTCCGCCCCTGGATCTGGCTCAACCAACGCCTGTCATCGTCATCCAGGAAATCAAGCTTGCCGATCAGGCTGAGGCCATCCGGCAGATACTTCTGGGAAAGTGACAGGCGCCTTCCCCGGATGACATCGGTGTCGATGTCCCAACGGACACGCTTGGAGGCGGCAATGCAGCGCGCATAGGCGCCTGGAATGGCGACTGCCGAAGGGGAGGCTTCCGTCGGGGCAAGGTCGAGTGGCGTCATATGAAGGTCTCCTTTGGACCGCCTCGTGGCGGGCTGCCGGACTTCTAGACGCCGACCGTGTGAACCAGCGTTTGAACGGGCATGGAAACTGCCGATGACAGCGTTGAAATTCGGCTTCTATCGTCGATCCATGGAGTCCGCGATGGCCCGCTGCTTGCCAGCGAGGATCAGCCGCCGCCGTACAGGTAGTTGGGCAGCCACAGCGTCATGCCGGGCCACAGGTACATGATCACCATGCAGACGATGACGATCAGCATGTACGGCATCATGCCGCCGAAGATCTGGTTCAGTGTGACATGCGGCGGCGAGACGCCCTTCAGGTAGTAGGCGGACATCGCGACGGGCGGCGAGAGGAATGCGGCCTGCAGGTTCACGAACACCAGGCAGCCCCACAGTACGGGGTCGATGTTGTAGTGCTTCAGGAGCGGCAGGAAGATCGGCACGAAGATAATGATGATCTCCGTCCACTCCAGCGGCCAACCCAGGATGAAGATGATGGCCTGCGACAGCAGCATGAACTGGACCGGCGTCAGGTTGAGCGACAGCGCCCAGCGCTCGACCAGGCCCTGCCCGCCCAGGATGGCGAACACGGCGGAGAACAGCGCCGAGCCGACGAACAGCCAGCACACCATGGCGGTGGTCTTGGCGGTCAGGAACACCGCCTCCTTGGTGCGCTTCCAGTCGAGCGTGCGCGCCTGGAAGGCGAGCAGGAAGGCGCCGGCCGCGCCGACCGCTGCCGATTCGGTCGCCGTGGTGATGCCGAACAGGATCACCGCCAGCACGACGACCGTCAGTATGCCGAGCGGCATCACCGAGATGCTGAGCAGCTTCAGCACCGTGAAGCGCGCGGCGTTCATGCGCCAGTAGTAGCGGATCAGGGCAAGCAGGAAGAGCCCGGCGAAGACGGCGAACCAGATGTAGAAGGCCTGCCCCACGTGCTCCTCGACCGCCTCGGCCACCTGCGCCGCGGCGCCGCCCAGCGGCTGCAGGCCGGCCGCCTCGGGCGCCTCGATCGCCTTCTTGTGGATCACCACGTACCACCAGGTGCCGCCGAAGGTCGCCACGTACAGCGCCAGCGGCACCAGGGCCACGAGGAAATTGTAGGCGATGCCGCCATAGCCCAGACGCTTGCCCTCGTCGGTGAGGTCGCGGGCCGCGGCCGGCGCGAACATCGCCTTGACCAGGCCGACGAGCACGTTGCGCGAATAGGCCGCTTGCAGGCGCTCGACCCAGCCGGGCACCGGCACGCGCGTCTGCTCCTCGGACAGCCGCGGGGCGATCTTCGGATTCAGCAGCGCCCAGCCCATGATGTAGACGAGATAGAGGAAGGCGAGGAAGAAGCCCGGGAACATCGCCGCGGCATAGAGCTTGACCACCGACTGGCCGGCAACCGCAGCGTAGACGATGATCATCACCGAGGGCGGAATCAGGATGCCGAGCGTGCCGCCGGCGGTGATCACGCCCGACGCGAGCTTCACGTCATAGCCGGCGCGCAGCATCGGGTTCATGGCGATGACGCCCATCAGCACCACGACCGCGCCGACCAGGCCGCTGGCAATGCCCCAGAAGGTGCACACCACCAGCGTCGCCACGGCGAGCGCCGCGGGCACGCGGCGGAAGGCAAGCTGGATGGAGTAGAACATCTTGTCCACGAGCGCGCCGCGCTCCATAACGTAGCCCATCAGTACGAACAACGGGATCGAGATCAGCACGTCGTTGGTCATGGCGCCGTAGGTCCGTTGGACCATCAGGGCGAAGATCTTGTTGTCGGCCCATGGCTGGCCCGGCGTGTAGAAGGCGATGAAGCCGAAGACGATGCCGAGCCCCATCAGGGTGAAGGCGGTGGCGAAGCCCATCATGATCACGACCACGATGAGCCCGAGCATCAGGAGCCCGAGGGCGGGATCGCTCATAGCTTGTTGTCTCCCCCGCCCATGCCGCGTTGCCGCGCCGCTTCCTCGATCTGCGCCGCCCGTGCGATCGCGGCCTGGCGCGCCTCTTCGTCGACATGCTCGCTCTGGGAGAGCTGTTCCTCGACGACGTCGATCTCGCTCACGTCCTTCAGCCGCGACGGCCAGACGCCGGTCTTGAGGCAGACGATGCAGCGCACTACCTCGGCCACTCCTTGGAGCAGCACCAGGGCGCCGGCCACCGGGATGACGGTCTTGAAATGATAGACCGGCGGGCCGTCGGCGGTGACGTTGGAATGCTCGTTGATGCGCCAGGAATCGCCGGCATATTCCCAGCCGGCGTAGAACAGGGCGGCGATGCCGGGAAAAAAGAACACGAAATAGAGGATCAGGTCGAGCAGCGCCTGGGTGCGCGGCCGCATCGAGCTGTAGAGGAAGTCGCCGCGGACATGCGCGTTTTGCGCCAGCGCATAGGCGCCGCACAGCATGAACAGCGAGCCGTAGAGCATGTTGTTGAGGTCGAAGATCCAGGCCGTCGGCGCGTTGAGCGCGTAGCGCTTCAGGACTTCCAGACAGACGACCGCCATCAGGGCAATGATCAACCAGGCGGCCGCCTTGCCGACCCAGGTGCTGATGCCGTCGATGGTGTGAAGAAAACGGTCGACAGTCATGGGCGGCGGACGCGCCACGCGAGTGGCGCGCCTTGGTTGATCCAGAAAAAGATCGCGCCGCTGGAGCGGCGCGCTCCGGGCGACATGTCAGAGCTTGATCGGCTTGGCCTGCGCGCCGAAGTAGTGGTCGAACGCCATCTTGCGGCTGACCACCGTGTCCTGCTCCCACTGCGTTGCGCGCTTGGCGAAGGCGATCTGCGACTGGGCGATCTCCTTGAACAGCGGATTCTCCGCCGACTTCTTGGCGACCACCTCGTCATAGATCTCGAGCTGCTTCTTCAGCACCGAATCCGGCGTCTTGTAGAAGCGCACCTTGTCCTTGGTCTGCAATTCGACATAGTCCTTGGAATAGCGGTCGATCGCCTTCCACGACATGTCCTGGCTGGCGGCCTCCACCCCGTTGGCGATGATGGCACGCATCTTCTCCGGCAGCGCGTTGTACTTGTCCTTGTTGAACATGATCTCGAACTGCTCGGCGTTCTG
>CADECW010000045.1:0-40302 GCA_902825855.1 uncultured Rhodospirillales bacterium
TTCTTGTCGACGCATCAACAATACAGTTGCTCCACTTCGCTTCGCTCCGGTCGCGGTTGGTCGCGCAACATGTGGTGCTGCAGCGGAGCGAGATCCTTCTTCCAGCCGGCGTCGCTCTTCTTGTTCTTCCTATACGAGCGTGCGCAGTTCGGCCGTGGCGACCGAGAGCATGGCGAGGTCGAGGGCGCCGGCCGCGGCCAGGTCCTCCTTCATCAGCCGGTCGACGCGGTCGAGTGCCAGTCTACGAGGCTCGCTCCAGCGCGCGATGGCAACCTCGGCATCGCCTGCCGTCTCTCGGCCGGCCGCGCCGAGCGCCGAGGCCAGAAGGTCGGCGTGGAGCGTGGTCAGCTCGTCCTGCACGGCGAGCGCGGCCTGCGCAGGCCACTGACCTTCGCGCGGCAGCTTGTGCGCCGCGATCGCCAGCCGCGCCAGCGACAGGCGCTCGCCCAGCCGGAAGTAGAGCCGCGCCGCCGCCTCGATGCTGACGCCGTTGGCGCGCGCTGCCAGCATGAGATCTCCCGCCGCCGCCAGAGTCTCGAGTGCGGCGGCGCGACGGGCAACTCCCGTCGGTGCGCCCATCGCCTCGAAGGCGGCTGCGCGCTCGGCAAGCGCCGCGCTTTCAGCATCGCCGATCAGGTCGGCCGGAAGGTCACCCAGCGCCGCCACCGATGCCGCGAGCCCGGCGGTCGACGCCATCGCGTCGATGGGCTGCGGCAGGCGGCGCAGCGCCCACTGCACGGTGCGTGTCAGGAAGCGCTGCGAGGCCACCAGCATTCGGATCTGCGCTTCGGCCTTCAGGGCGGGATCGAGGGCCTCGATGTCGCCCCACAGATCGCGCAGCTTCCAGGCATCGCGCACGACGGCAAAGGCGCGGGCGATGGCGGCCGCCGGGGCGCCGGTACGGCCGGCCATGTTGCGCACGAAGGTCGGCCCGCAGCGGTTGACCAGCGAGTTCACGACCTGCAGCGCGGTGATCTCGCGGCGCAGCCGATGGGCGCGAATCGACGGCTCGTGCTTCTCCTGCAGCGCCATCGGGAAGTAGCGCAAGAGTTCGCCCTCGAGCAGCGGGTCGTCGGGCAGGTCGGAGTCGAGGATCTCGTCGTTGAGGTCGATCTTGGCGTAGGACAGGAGCGTGCACAGCTCGGGACGCGTCAGGTACTGGCGGTTCTGGCCGCGCGTGCGCATGGCGACCGAATCGGGCAGGAACTCGACGGCCCGATCGAGGCGGCCGTTGCGCTCGAGTGCGCGCATCAGGCGTTCCAGCCGGTCATGCTCCTCGCCCGCCTGCTCCTCGGCGACGCTGATCGCCTGGCTCTGCTGGTAGTTATGGCGCAGCACCAGGCTCGCCACTTCGTCGGTCATCGAGAACAGAAGCGCATCGCGGTCCTCGCGCTTCAGCGCACCGCGCTGGATCGCCTCGCCGGTCACGATCTTGATGTTGACCTCGTGGTCGGACGTGTCGACGCCGGCCGAGTTGTCGAGTGCATCGGTGTTGATCTTGCGGCCGGCCCGCGCCGCTTCGACTCGGCCGCGCTGGGTGAAGCCGAGATTGGCGCCCTCGCCGACCACGCGGGCGCGCACCTGGTCGCCGTTGATGCGCAGCGGATCGCTCGCGCGGTCGCCGGCATCGGCGTGGCTCTCGCTCGATGCCTTCACATAGGTGCCGATGCCGCCGAAATAGAGCAGGTCGACCGGCGCCGTCAGGATCGCCCGCATCAGGTCGACCGGCGTCATGCTCGGCGCTTCTATGCCCAGCACCGCGCGCGCCTCGCCCGACAACGCGATCGACTTGGCGGCGCGGTCGTAGATGCCGCCGCCCGCCGACAGCAGCGACTTGTCGTAGTCGATCCACGAAGAGCGCGGCAGGTCGAACAGGCGCTTGCGTTCGTCCCAGCTGATCGCCGGATTGGGCGCCGGATCGATGAAGATGTGGCGATGGTCGAAGGCTGCGACCAGCTTGATGTGCTTGGACAGCAGCATGCCGTTGCCGAACACGTCGCCCGACATGTCGCCGACGCCGACCACGGTGAACGGCGTCGTCTGGATATCCTGCCCGAGCTCGCGGAAATGGCGCTTCACCGATTCCCAGGCACCGCGGGCGGTGATGCCCATCTTCTTGTGGTCGTAGCCGGCCGAACCGCCGGAGGCGAAGGCGTCGCCGAGCCAGAAGCCGTATTCCTGGGCGAGCGTATTGGCGATGTCCGAGAAAGTCGCCGTGCCCTTGTCGGCCGCGACGACGAGATAGGGATCGTCGGAATCGTGGCGCACCACGTCGGCCGGCGGCTCGATGCCCTGGGAGACGTAGTTGTCGGTGAGGTCGAGCAGGCCACGGATCAGCGTCTGATAGCAGGCGATGCCCTCGGCCTGGACCTGCTCGCGCGTGCCGCCGAGGGGTGGCCGCTTGACGTAGAAGCCGCCCTTCGAGCCCACCGGCACGATCACGGCGTTCTTGACCATCTGGGTCTTCATCAGCCCGAGAATCTCGGTGCGGAAGTCCTCGCGCCGGTCGGACCAGCGGATGCCGCCGCGCGCCACGCGGCCGCCGCGCAGATGGATGCCCTCCATGCGCGGGCTGTAGACGAAGATTTCCACCAGCGGCCGCGGCGCCGGCAGCTCGTCGAGAGCACGGCTGTCGATCTTGATCGAAATCCAGTCCTTGCCGGCCTGCCAGTAGTTGGTGCGCAGGGTGCAGCGTACGGCGTTGAGGAAGCGTCGCAGGATGCGGTCCTCATCGAGGATCGAAACACCTTCCAGTGCGCCGGTGATGCCGGTTTCGAGCTGGTCGAGCTTCTGCTTGCGCGCGTCGGATGTCGCCTCGCCCAGCGCCGGATCGAAGCGCGCAAGGAACAGATCGATCACCAGCCGCGCGATCGCGGGATACGACGACAGCACGCGCTCCATATAGTCCTGGCTGAAGGCGATGCCGGCCTGGCGCAGATACTTGGCATAAGTGCGCAGGATCGCGACCTCGCGCCAGGAGAGCCCTGCCCCCAGCACCAGCCGGTTCAGTCCGTCGCTTTCGAGCGCGCGCGCCCAGACCCGGTCGAGCGCCTCGGCGAAGCCCGGGCCCACCTGGGCGAGATCGACCGGCGATTTGTCGGCGGTCTCCACGCTCAGCACCTGCAGCGCCACTCCCTCGTCGCCTGACGTCAGCAGGAACGGCGCTTCGCTCAGCACGCGCAGGCCGAGATTCTCCGCCAGCGGCAGGATGTCGGATAGCGCCAGGGGTGCCTTGGGATGGAACAGCCTGAGCGTGAAGCGATGCGCCGGCAGGCCCGGCGGACGGTCGAGCCGTACGCCGAACGGCTGGCCGGCAAGCGTGGCGTTGACGAGGTCGAGGTCGGCCGCGGCCTCGCTTGCATCGAAGCTGTCGCGATAGACCGCAGGGAACCAGTCGCGCCAGCGGCGGGCGGCGGCGCGGCCGTCGACTTCGCCGAGCTTGTCCTGCAGTGCGGTGCCGAAGCGGTCGTTCCACGAGGTCGCGGCGTCGGCCAGTGCGCGCTCGAGCTCGGCGAGGTCGGGCGTCGGCGTGTCGTTGGAAGCGAGCTTGAGCGTATAGAGCACCTGGGCCAGCGCCGAATCGCTGCTGACCGAGACGTCGGCCGATTGCACCTTGCCGTGCCAGGCCTGCTCGAGCAGGGTGGCAAACTTGCTGCTGAGCGTCGCATCGAAGCGCTCGCGCGGTGCGAACACCAGGCAGGTGGCGAAGCGGCCGACCGCGTCGCGACGGGCGAACAGCGCCACGCGCCGCCGCTCCTGCAATTGCAGGATGCCGAGCACGTGATCGTAGAGCGTGTCCTCGTCGATCTGGAACAGCTCGTCGCGTGGATAGGCTTCGAGGATGGCGGTCAGCGCCTTGCCGTCGTGGCTGTGGATGTCGAGGCCGGAGCGCCGCAGGATTGTGTCGACGCGGCCGCGCAGCAGCGGCACCTCGTGCACCATGGTGTGGTAGGCGGCCGAGGTGAACAGCCCGACCAGTCGGCGCTCGCCGGTGACGCGGCCGTCGGCGTCGTAGGTCTTCACGATCACGCAATCCATCGGCCCGCTGCGATGGACCAGCGATTGGCGGTCGGTCTTGACGATCAGGATGTTGTTCGTGCCGCGGGCGAAGCGCGACATCGCTTCGCCGCCGCCCAGACCCGCCTCGAACAGTCGTATCTCGTCGCGGCGCAGGATGCCGAGCGGCGAGCCCGGCACGATGTCGTAGCGCAGGCCGCCGGGCTGCGTCGCGTCCTCGACGTAGCGATAGCGGCGATGGCCGAGGAAGGTGAAGTGGTTGGCCTCGAGCCAGCGCAGGAACTCGTCGTACTCGGCGAGGTTGGGCGAGCGGCTCGCGCCGAGATCGGCGATGGCATCGAGGCAGGCGCGGCGCATCGCCCGCCAGTCCTCGACCGCCAGCCGCACTTCGGCCAGCACGCGGGTGAGGGCGGCGGCGAGCTCGTCGAGCAGGGCGGGATCGGCCTGGCGGTCGATCTCGATGTGCATCATCGATTCGGGCCGCGCCCGGTCGCCAGCTTCGACGGCGAAGCCTTGAAGATCGCCGTCGAGGTCGCGCCGTACCGCGAGCACGGGATGTGCCAGCAGATGGGCGTTTATTTCGCGGCGATTGAATTCGCTGGTGATCGAATCGACCAGGAACGGCATGTCGTCGTTGACGATCTGCACGATGGTGTGGCGGCTCTCGAAGCCTTGGTCGCTCGTGGTGTTGAATACCCGCACCTTGGCCACCCCCGGTAACCGGCGGCGGGCGAAGGCGAGCAGGGAGAGCGCGGCGCCGGCGCGCTGATCGGCCGATGCACCGGCGAGGTCCTTGTCGGCGACGCGGGCGTACAGGCGGCGGGCGAAATGGGCCGGCTCCTCGCCGCCATTCGCCAAGGCGGCAGCGCAGATGGCATCGAGGCCGTAAACACGCGGGGCCAGTACGGTGGCCATTTTTGAGCGCCCTCCCGGTCGGCGTTTTGCGGAGAGGATGTTACGTCCGACCATGACAATCTGACGACGGAGATCGGCGTGGTCGAAAGTGCCCACCACATCTTGTGTTTCGAGGGGTGCCTCGACGCAGCATAGCCGATTCGCTGCTGTTTCTGTTCTCCGCCCTAGGAATCCGCGGGAAAGCGCGTTTTGTTCTCACTGATTGCTGCGCGCGCGAAGGTGCGCAGACGGTCGCGACCTCAGTTTCTGTAAGGCCATTTTTTGATTAAATTTCAGTGACTTAAGTGCACATTCTTCAGATTCACAGGCGGGGTAAAAATTTGGCAATGACACGGCTTTTGCAGGGCGTATCATCAAGGAATAGGGGCTCGGTTCGTAGTCCTCCCAATATCTAGGTGTCTTCCACAGAGTGTTCCATCCACAACTGTGGACAAAAGCAAGAATGGGGGCCGCAAGTGTTTGATGTCGTTCAAGTTCGCAGCGGTGCGCGGGTTGTTACCGATCCCTCCCGGGACGCCCGGCTCACGGCCTTCGGCAAAGCCACCCTCTCCGACCGTTACCTGATGCCCAATGAGACCTATCAGGAGATGTTCGCGCGCGTTGCCTCGGCCTATGCCGACGACGACGGCCATGCCCAGCGGCTGTACGATTACATCAGCAATCTGTGGTTCATGCCGGCGACGCCGGTGTTGAGCAACGGCGGCACCAGCCGCGGCCTGCCGATCTCGTGCTTCCTGAACGAGGCCAACGATTCGCTCGAGGGCATCGTCGGCCTGTGGAACGAGAACGTGTGGCTGGCAGCGCGCGGCGGCGGCATCGGCTCGTACTGGGGCAACCTGCGTTCGATCGGCGAGAAGGTCGGCATGAACGGCAAGACGTCCGGCGTCGTGCCCTTCATCCGCGTCATGGATTCGCTGACGCTGGCGATCAGCCAGGGTTCGCTGCGTCGCGGCTCGGCGGCGGTCTATCTGCCGGTGAACCATCCCGAGATCGAGGAGTTCATCGAGATCCGCCGTCCCACCGGCGGTGATCCCAATCGCAAGGCGCTCAACCTGCATCACGGGCTGCTGATCTCCGACGCCTTCATGCGCGCCGTCGAGAACGACGAGGAATGGGCCCTGGTCAGCCCCAAGGACGGCGCCGTCCAGCGCAAGGTCTCGGCGCGTCATCTCTGGATCCGCATCCTGACGGCGCGCATCGAGACCGGCGAGCCGTACCTGGTGTTCGTCGATCACGTGAACAATGCGCGCCCCGAGCATCACAAGTTGGCTGGCCTCGAGGTCAAGACTTCGAACCTATGCAGCGAGATCACGCTGCCGACCGGCGTCGACCATCACGGCAAGCAGCGCACCGCCGTGTGCTGCCTGTCCTCGCTGAACCTCGAGACCTATCTCGAGTGGCACGAGCACCCGACCTTCATCGAGGACGTGATGCGATTCCTCGATAACGTGCTGCAGGGTTTCATCGACAATGCCGGCTCCGACTTCGCCCGCGCGACCTACGCCGCCATGCGCGAGCGGTCGGTCGGTCTCGGCGTCATGGGCTTCCACTCGTTCCTGCAGGCCAACAACATCCCGCTCGAATCGGTGATGGCCAAGGTGTGGAACAAGAAGATGTTCAAGCACATCCGCGGCCACAGCGACGAGGCGTCGAAGTCGCTCGCCAAGGAGCGCGGCGCCTGCCCGGATGCCGCCGACTTCGGCGTCGAGGAGCGCTTCTCCAACAAGCTCGCGATCGCGCCCACCGCCTCGATCTCGATCATCTGCGGCGGCGCCTCGCCCGGCATCGAGCCGTCGGCCGCCAACGTCTACAATCACAAGACCCTGTCGGGCTCGTTCGTGGTGCGCAACCCGTACCTCGAGAAGATGCTCGAGCAGAAGGGCAGGAACGACGACGACACCTGGACCTCGATCACCGTCAGCCAGGGCTCGGTGCAGCATCTCGACTGCCTCGACGACCATGAGAAGGCGGTGTTCAAGACGGCGTTCGAGATCGATCAGCGCTGGCTGGTCGAGCACGGTGCCGACCGGGCGCCGTTCATCTGCCAGAGCCAGTCGCTCAACCTCTTCCTGCCGGCCGACGTGCACAAGCGTGACCTGCACCAGATCCACATGATGGCCTGGAAGCGCGGCGTTAAGAGTCTCTACTACTGCCGCTCGCTTTCCATCCAGCGTGCCGAGACGGTAGCGGGCGACGCCGTCGCCCTTTCGCTCGGCGACCAAGCTCTTTCAACACCCCGAATTAATGGAAGCCTGATCGACGCTCCCTCCACGGTGCCGACCGGTATGCCGGCGGCACCGCAACAAACGACCGACTACGAAGAGTGTCTTAGCTGTCAGTAATCGCAGCCGTCCTCGAAGCGCCGTGGGTCCAAACCGCGGCGCAACGGGTCCCTTTCGTCCAATTCATATTTGAACGCGGGTTGCCATGTCCCTGCTCGACGCCAAGCCGATCTACAAGCCGTTCTCCTATCCCTGGGCCTACGAGGCTTGGCTGACGCAGCAGCGCATCCACTGGCTACCCGAGGAAGTGCCGCTGGCCGACGACGTCAAGGACTGGCGCAACAAGCTCACCGACGCCGAGCGGCATCTGCTGACGCAGATCTTCCGTTTCTTCACCCAGGCCGATGTCGAGGTGAACAACTGCTACATGCGGCACTACAGCCGCGTCTTCAAACCGACCGAAGTGCAGATGATGCTGGCCGCCTTTTCCGCCATGGAGACGGTGCATGTCGCGGCCTACAGCCATCTGCTCGACACGATCGGCATGCCCGAGACCGAGTACTCGGCCTTCCTCCACGTCAAGGAGATGAAGGACAAGTACGACTACATGCAGGGCTTCAACGTCGAATCGAAGGCAGAGATCGCCAAGACGCTGGCGGTGTTCGGCGCCTTCACCGAGGGCCTGCAGCTCTTCGCCTCGTTCGCCATGCTGATGAACTTCCCGCGTTTCAACAAGATGAAGGGGATGGGCCAGATCGTCTCGTGGTCGGTGCGCGACGAGACCCTGCACTGCAACTCGATCATCCGCCTGTTCCGCACCTTCGTTCAGGAGAACCCGGAGATCTGGACCGAGCCGCTGCGGCGCGAGATCTACGTCGCCTGCTCGACCATCGTCGACCATGAGGACGCTTTCATCGATCTCGCTTTCGAACTGGGCGGCATCGAAGGCATGACCGCCGTCGATGTGAAGCGCTACATCCGCTTCATCGCCGACCGCCGTCTCACCCAGATCGGCCTGCAGCCGATCTACCGCAGCGATGCCAAGAACCCGCTGCCGTGGATGGACCAGATGCTCAACGCCATCGAGCACACCAACTTCTTCGAGAACCGCGCGACCGAGTATTCCAAGGCGTCGACGCGCGGAACATGGGAAGAGGCGTTCGGCTGAGCTGGTTCCAGGACCTGGCGTTGGTCGAGATGTGATCAGGCGGCGAGAATGGCCTGCAACTCCTCGTCCGACGGCAGCGCTTCGAAAGCGCCGGGCCGCGTCGCGGTGAGGGCGGCCGCTTTCTGAGCGGCGTCAATGGCCGCGTCCATGGACAGGCCTTGCACGAAAGCCGCGGCGACGACGCCGCAGAAGGCATCGCCGCAGCCGGTGCTGTCGATCGCTTTCACCGTTTGGGCCGGAAAGGAACGCCGGCGTCCGCCCTCGATCAGCACGCACCCCTCGGCGCCGAGGGTGACGATGGCGGCTTTGGCGTCGTGGATCGCACCACCGAGCTGCTCGGCTTCGACCCGGTTGGCGATGACGAGGCTGCTGCGGCTGATCAGCTTCTCGGCGCCGGGCCAGAACGGGGCGGGGTTGAAGATCGAGGTCGCGCCCTGCCGCCGAGAGATATCGAGGATATAGGTGGTCGTCTTGAGAGGCAGGTTACCCTGCAGCAGCACCACGTCATGCGAGAGCAGGTTGCGCAGCGCGCGCTTGACGTGAACTGGCTTCAGCGCCAGCGAGCAGGCGCTGGTGCTGACGATGCTGTTCTCGCCGTTAGGCAGGACCATCAGCAGCGAGAAGTCGGTGGCGTGCGGCAGCCGCGGCAGGATCAGCTCGCCGATGCCCGCCGCTTTCAGCCGCCGTTCGATGTCATCGGCCTGGCCCTCGTCATGGCCCAATGGAGCGCAGAAACATACCGGCACGCCGCAGCGCGCCGCCACGACGGCCTGGTTCAGGCCCTTGCCGCCCGGCGCCCACGCGCTGTCGCTGCCGATCAAGGTTTCGCCCGGAAACGGCAGGCGCGGCACGGTGAGCCGCAAGTCCAATCCTGCATTTCCAATGACAACGACTCGTCCCGGCATCTTCTCCCCTGGCTGGTAGTTTCTCTTGATCAGAGGAGGACCAGCGATGAAGAAGACCTATCACGGAAGCTGCCACTGCGGCGGGCTGCGCTTCGAGGCCGACATCGACCTGGAGGCGGGCACCGGCCGCTGCAACTGCTCGATATGCACCAAGCAGCGTGCCTGGAACGTGTCGATCAAGCCGCAGGATTTTCGCCTGATCTCGGGCGGCGACAATCTCGCTGACTACCAGTTCGGCTCCAGGCAGGGACACCACCGCTTCTGCAGGACCTGCGGCATCGCGGCTTTCGGCGAGGGTCATGTCGAGGCGATCGGCGGCGCCTTCGTCTCGATCAAGGTCGCCTGCCTCGACGATATCTCGCCCGCGCAGCTAGCCCAGCTGCCGGTGCGGTACATGGACGGACGGCACGACAACTGGTTCAACCCGCCCGAGGTCACCAGCTATCTCTGAGCCCTGAAGGCGAGCCGGTCCCACCACACGTCGGGTCCACCGAGGACGGCGGGCCCCTTGCTTTCGTGGATGACGACGAGACCGTGCCGGCTGGCCAGTCCGCAGGTCTCCTGGGCCGAGACGTCGAACATCCGGCGGCCCGCGGGTACCGGCCCGTGGCGCAGCGACAGCCCCATCATGCCGCCGCGCCGCACCAGCGCTGCGACGCGGGCCATGGCACGTTCGCGCTGAGGCTGGTCGAGATGCATCCAAACCGCCGTAAGCATCACGAGGTCGTATCGTTGCCGCAGCGCATGGATACGCTCGAGGTCGGGCAGGGAATCGTCGATCCAGGTGATCGCCGGGTGCGGATGCAGCCGCTCCGCCTCGGCGCGCAGCTCAGGCGTCGGCTCGACGGCGGTGACGGCGTGGCCGAGCTCGGCGAAGCCTGCAGCGTCGCGGCCGGTGCCGGCACCGATGTCGATGACCTGGCTCGGCGTCGTCGGGAAAAGATGCATCATGTGCCGATGCACCTGGGCGAAGGAGATGCTCTCGTATTGCCTGACGCGCTCGCCCGCCGTCTCGCCGTAACCCTCGGTGCCGATCACCCTTTCGGTCATGCCGTCAATGTACGGCGGTACGAGCCGGTCGTCCTGAAGGACCTCGTGCCGATTGCAACCGAGATACTGCGCATTTTCAGGACGACGGGGTGGCGCGTGCGGCCTTCGCTGCCTCGAACGCAGCCAGACGCTCGGCGAACTTGCCGGTGGCCGGACCGTCGGCGGCGGCGACAGCCGCAGCGGGTATCGTCTCGTAGAAATGGCAGGCGACACGATGGCCGTTGCCGGCGTCGCGCAGCAGCGGCTCTTCCTGGCGGCAGCGGTCCTGCGCGAAGGGACAGCGGGTGTTGAAGCGGCAGCCGGGCGGCGGAGCGAACGGGCTCGGCACGTCGCCGGCCAGCAGCATGCGCTGCTTGCGGACGCGCGGATCGGGGCGCGGGATCGCCGACAGCAGCGCCTGGGTGTAGGGATGCAGCGGACGGTCGTAGAGATCGCGCTTGGCTGCGATCTCGACCAGCTTGCCGAGATACATCACGGCGACGCGGTCGCTGATGTGCTTCACCACGGCGAGGTCGTGGGCGATGAACAGGTATGAAAGTCCGAAGCGCTTCTGCAGGTTCTGCAGCAGGTTGACGATCTGGGCCTGGATCGAGACGTCGAGGGCGGAGACCGGCTCGTCGCAGACGATCAGGTCGGGGTTGACCGCGAGAGCGCGGGCGATGCCGATCCGCTGGCGCTGGCCGCCGGAGAACTGGTGCGGATAGCGCCGCGAATGTTCCGGCAGCAGGCCGACCACGGCCAGAAGCTCGCGGGCCCGCTCGGCCCGTTCGGCATCGCTGTGCAGGCCGTGCACCGCCATCGGCTCGATCAGGATCTCGCCCACCGTCATGCGCGGATTGAGCGAGGCGTAGGGATCCTGGAAGATGATCTGCATATGCCGACGCAGCTGTCGCAGCGACTGCTTGTCGAGCGTGGCGATCTCGCTGCCCTTGAAGCGCACCGAGCCTGCCGTCGGATCCATCAGGCGCAGGATCAGGCGACCGGTCGTCGACTTGCCGCAACCCGATTCGCCGACCAGCGCCAGGGTCTCGCCGCGGGCGATGTCGAAGCTCACGCCTTCGACGGCGCGCACCATGCCGATCACCTTGCGCCGGATGAGGCCGCGCGTGACCGGGAAATGCTTGATCAGCCCGTCGACCTGCAGCACGGGGACAGCGGCGCTCATGCCGCGTCCCTCGCAAGCTCGACCGGCGCCTTCCAGCAGGCGACGGCGTGACCGGAATCGGAGTTCGAAGCGGAACTGGGCCCGATCTCGCGCAACGGTGGCGGCTCTTCGCGGCATTGCCTGTCGGCGAACGGGCAGCGCGGCGAGAAGCGGCAACCCTTGGGCTGATTGTTGGGGCTGGGGACGGTGCCCTCGATGGTCGACAGCCGCTCGCGATCGACGTCGAGCCGCGGGATCGAGCCCAGCAGGCCGATCGTGTAGGGATGCTGCGGGTCGGCGAACAGGCTCGCGACCGGCGCGCTTTCGACGATCTTGCCGGCGTACATCACGATCACCTCATCGGCGACCTCGGCGATGACGCCGAGATCGTGGGTGATGATCAGGATCGCCATGCCCAGGCGCTTCTGCAGGTCGGCCAGAAGATCGAGGATCTGTGCCTGGATGGTGACGTCGAGCGCCGTCGTCGGCTCGTCGGCGATCAGCAGCGTCGGCTCGCACGAGAGCGCCATGGCGATCATGACGCGTTGGCGCATACCGCCGGACAGCCGATGCGGGTAGTCGTCGATGCGCTCCGCCGCCGAGGGGATGCGCACCAGCTCGAGCATTTCGATGGCGCGCTTCTTGGCCTGCTGCGGCGACAGCTGGGTATGCGCCAGGATCGCCTCGACGATCTGCTGTCCGATCGTGTGGACCGGGTTCAGCGAGGTCATCGGTTCCTGGAAGATCATCGACATCTTGCCGCCGCGCAGCTTGCGGCGCTCGTCGGCCGAGAGGCCGAGCACGTCGCGGCCGTCGAATTTCACCGCGTCGGCCTCGACCTTGCCCGGCGGGCTCGCCACCAGGCCCATCACCGAGAGCGAGGTCACGCTCTTGCCGCACCCCGATTCGCCCACCAGGCCGACCGTCCTGCCGCGGCCGACCGAGAAGTCGATGCCGTCGACCGCGCGAAACAGCCCGCGGTCGGTATGGAAGTAGGTCCGCAGACCGCGGACCTCCAGGAGCTTGTCCATCAGAACGAGTAGTCCAGGCCCTTGTAGAAGGTGTTCTGATAAAGCATGTGTGGCCGCACGCCCTTGAGCTTCTTGGAGCTGGTGGTGTACATGGCTACGTTCATCACCGGCATCCAGAGATGCTCCTCGGTGACGCGCTGCTGGGCGAGCCCGTAGTACTTGGTGCGATCGGCGTCGTTCAGCGCCGCCTTGCCCTTCTTGAGGAGCTCGTCGGTCTGCGGATCGTTCCAGTTCATGCGGTTGGGCGCCGGCATGTTCTTGGAATCGAAGTAGAAGTTCAGCAGGTCACCGGACGACATGTAGGGGAAGGTGACGGTCCACAGCTCGTAGTCCTGCTTGGCCATCTCGGCCGGCGCGATCGTCGAATCGAAGCCGACGATCTTCCAGTCGACGCCGATCTTGCGCATGTAGCCCTGGATCGCCTCCGACACGCGCGGGAAGTAGGAAACTTGAGTGAACAGGACGCGCGGCGCCAGCTTGACGCCATCCTTCTCGCGGATGCCGTCAGCGCCGACCTTCCAGCCGGCCTCGTCCAGGAGCTTCTTTGCCCGTTCGACGTCCTCCTTGATGAGGCTCTTCGTCGACTCGGCGAAGTCGAGCGCTTTGGGATCGATGAAGGTGTAGGCCGGATCGGCCTGGCCGAGCATGATGCCCTTGACGATCTCGGCGCGGTTGATGGCGATGTTCATCGCCTCGCGCACGCGCTTGTCGGCCACCATCGGTCGCGTCGTCTTGTAGCCGTAGTAGTTCAGCTGGAAGTTGGGCTTGGCCTCCTGGACGTTGAGGTTGGGCGACGCCTTGACCTGCGAGATGAACTGCAGCGGGACCTGGTGGGTGACGTCGAACTGGCCGCCCATGATGGCGGCGACGCGCGCCGAATCCTCGGGCACGATCTTGATCGAGAGCTTCTCGAACTTCACCGGCCCCTTGTTCTGGTACATCGAGGGGCCCCACTTGTAGGCATCGTGGCGCTTCAGCACGATCTCCGTGCGCGGCTGCCAGGACTCGAAGCACCACGGGCCGGTGCCGTCCGCCGTCTTGACGCCGTAGTCCTTGCCCAGCGACTCCACGCTCTCCTTGTTGTGGATCGACATGGTGAACATGGTCATGTTGAGCAGCAGGTCGGCGTAAGGCTCGTTGAGCTCGTACTCGACGGTGTAGGGATCGGTGGCGCGGACGTCCTTCAGGCTGCCGGCGCGCCAGGCGAGCGGCGCCTTGAGCTCGGGGCTGACCAGCCGCTTGATCGAGTAGACGACGTCGTCGGCGGTGAACTTCTTGCCGCTGCAGAACTGCACGTCGTCGCGCAACTTGAAGGTGTAGAGCTTGCCGTCCTCGCTCACAGTCCACGACTTGGCGAGGTAGGGGATCGGCGTCTTGCCGTCCCAGTCCATGGCGACCAGCGTGTCCTGGAACATGTTGACGATGTCGGACGACGGCGACCAGGTCGTGCGTGCGCCGTCGTAATGCGGCGCATCGAGCGACTTCATCATGCGCAGGGTCTGCGCCTCGGCCATCGTCGTGGCTGTGGCCATTCCAAGCAACGCCGTTACGCCTACAAACAGGTTACGCATGGTCATTTCCTCGCTTGGTTTGTTTCCCCGTTTTCAGAAGGAAGCGTCGAGCCCCTTGTAGAAAGTGTTCTGATAGATCATGTGCGGGCGCATGCCCTTCACCTTCTTGTTGGACACCTCGTACATGTTGATGTTGAGCACGGGCATCCACAGCGCCTCGGCGGTCACCTTCTTCTGCACCAGCTCGTAGTACTTGGCGCGGTCGGCCTCGGTCAGAGACATGCGGCCCTGGCGCAGCAGGTCGTCGGTCTCGGCATCCTTCCAGTTCATGCGGTTGGGCGTCGGGATGTTCCTCGAATCGAAGTAGATGTTCATCAGGTCGCCGGCCGACAGGTAGGGCACCGTGACCGACCAGATCTCGTAGTCCTGTTCGGCCATCTTGGCGGCGGCGATGGTCGAGTCCCAGGGCTGGAGCTGCCACTGGATGCCGATCCTGCGCAGGTAGCCCTGGATGGCCTCGGCGACGCGCGGCGTGTTGCCGGACGCGGTGTAGTAGACCTTGGGCTGCAGCTTGATGCCGTCCTTTTCGCGGACGCCGTCGCTGCCGATCTTCCAGCCCGCCTCGTCGAGCAGCGCCTTGGCGCGTTCGACATCCTCCTTGATCATCCCCTTGGTCGACGGGGCGAAGTCGAGCGCCCCCGGATCGACGAAGGTGAAGGCGGGGTCGGCGTTGCCCAGCAGGATGCCCTTGGCGATGGCGGCGCGGTCGATGGCGATGCTCATGGCCTCGCGCACGCGCTTGTCGGCCACCATCGGCCGCGTCGTCTTGAAGCCGAAATAGAGCAGCTGGAAGTTGGGATTGGCCTGGTTGACGGTGAGCATGGGCGCGCTGCGGGCCTGGGCGATGAACTGCTGCGGGAACTGGTGCGTGGTGTCGAATTGGCCCGCCATCATGGCGGCGACCCGGCTCGAGTCCTCGGGCACGATCTTGATGACCAGCTTCTCGAACTTCACCGGCCCCTTGTTCTTGTACATCGAGGGGCCCCACTTGTAGGCATCGTGGCGTTTCAGGACGATCTGGGTGCGCGGCTGCCACGAGTCGAAGCACCACGGGCCGGTTCCGTCGGCGCCCTTGACGCCGTAGTCCTTGCCCAGCGCCTCGACGCTCTCCTTGTTGTGGATGACGTTGGTGAACATGGTGAGTTGCAGCAGCAGATCGGAGAACGGCTCGGCCAGCTCGTACTCGACGGTATGGGGATCGGGCGCGCGCAGGTCCTTGATGGTGCCGGCGCGCCAGGCGAACGGACCCTTGATCTCCGGGCTGATCAGCCGCTTGAAGGAATAGATCACGTCGTCGGCGGTGAACTTCTTGCCGCTGCAGAAGGTGACGTCGTCGCGCAGCTTGAAGGTGTAGAGCTTGCCGTCCGGGCTGACCGTCCACGACTTGGCGAGATAGGGGATGGGCGTCTTGCCGTCCCAGTCGAGCGCCACCAGCGTATCCTGGAACATGTTGACGATGTCGGAGGTGGGGCCCCATGTCGTGCGCTGCGCGTCGTAGTGCGGGGCATCGATCGACTTCATCATGTTGAGGGTCTGTGCCGATGCAAACCCGGAAAAACTCAACGCGAACGCAATACCCAGAACTGCTCTGATCATTGTTGCAACCTCGGATCGAGTACGTCGCGCAGCGCGTCGCCCAGAAGATTGGCCGCCAGCACGATGACGAAGATGGCGAAGCTCGGGATCGTGGCGATGTGCGGTGCCATGAAGAGGAAGTCGCGGCCTTGCGCGGCCATCATGCCGAGCTCCGCTGTCGGCGGTTGCGCACCCATGCCCA
This sequence comes from uncultured Rhodospirillales bacterium, assembly GCA_902825855.1. Taxonomy (GTDB): domain Bacteria; phylum Pseudomonadota; class Alphaproteobacteria; order Reyranellales; family Reyranellaceae; genus Reyranella. The sequence continues at coordinate 15,801 of CADECW010000045.1, forward strand.
GGAAGCCCAGGGCGGAGCCGATCAGGATGATCTGGCCGAAGCGCAGGGTCAGGAACACGAAGATGGTCGAGATGCAGTTCAAGGTCAGGTAGCGCCAGATCAGCGTGCGGTCCGACACGCCGACGGCGCGTCCTGCTTCCATGAATTCCTGGCCCATGACACCGACGGCGGCGCCGCGCGCCACGCGGGCGACGTCGGGCACCGTGGCGACGACCAGCGCGATCACCACCGCACCGAGGCCGGCGCCGGCGACGGCGGCGACGGCGAGGCCGATCAGGATCGCCGGAAAGGCGAGCATCACGTCGACCAGGCGCATGATCCAGCCGTCGGCCTTGGGATAGTAGGCAGCCAGGATGCCTAAAAGGCCACCCAGCAGGCCGCCGATGATGACGCCGATCAGGCCCAGCATCAGGGTGTTGCGCGTGCCGTATATGACGCGGCTCAGGATGTCGCGACCGGTGTTGTCGGTGCCGAACCAATGCTCCTCGCTCGGCGGCTGCATCACCTTGGTGAGGTCGGTGAGATACGGATCATAGGGCGCCACGACGGGTGCGAAGATTGCGGCCAGCGCGATCAGGCCGAGGCTGAGCGCGGCGAGCAGGGCCACCTTGTCGCGCATCAGCCGGCGCAGTACGCCCGAGCGCGAGAACAGTCCGCTGGTTTCTCCGGCGCCGGTCGCCGGTGCGTTGAGTGTCTCGACGCTCATGACCGTTGCACCCGTGGATCGAGGTAGACATACAGCACGTCGACCAGGAGGTTGATGGTCAGGAAGGCAATGGCCAGGATCATGATGGCGCCCTGCGCCGTCGGGAAATCGCTCGACACGATGGCGCCGACGGCGAGCCGCCCGACTCCCGGCCAGGAGAACATGGTCTCGGTCACCACCGCACCACCCAGCAGGAATGCCGCCTGCAGGCCGATCAGCGTGACCACCGGGATCAGCGCGTTGCGCAGCGCGTGATGGACGATCACCACCGTCTCGCGCAGGCCCTTGGCGCGGGCGGTGCGCACGAAGTCGGCACCCAGCACTTCGAGCACGGCGGTGCGCGTCAATCGCGCGATCGGTCCGATCAGCACCGAGCCCAGCGTCAGCGCGGGCAGCACCAGGCTGGGCAGGCCGCCGTCCCAGACCGGGCCGGTGCGGCCGGTAAAGGGCAGGAGGCCCCACTTGAAGCCGACATACTGGATCAGGATCAGGCCGATGAAGAATACCGGCATGGACACGCCTGCCACCGAGAAAGCCATGATGAGACGGTCGGTGATGCTGCCGCGCTTCACTGCCGCCAAGGTGCCGAGCGCCAGGCCGATCGGCACGGCGATCAGCATGGCGCCCAGCATGAGCTCGACGGTGGGGCCGATCGTGATGGCCAGCTCCTCGCTCACCATCTTGTTGGAGATGATCGAGCGGCCGAGATCGCCGCGCAGCACGCGGCCGAGATAGTCGGCGAACTGGACGGGGATCGGCCGGTCGAGCCCGAGTTCCTGGCGGATGGCGGCGATGGTCTCGGTCTTGGCTTCGGGTCCCGCGATGATCATCGCCGGATCGGCCGGCACGACCTGCAACAGGCAGAAGCAAAGGAACAGCACCCCGAGCAGCGCGGGGAGCGAGACCAGCAGGCGGTGGACGATCTGTCTTCCCATGCGCCGTCCTCGGACCGAATTTCAGGCCAACGAGACACGCGCCGGCTTCTCATCCGGCGAGCCCTGGTCGTCCCTCCCTTCACCCGCCCGCGCTTCGGTCGCCCTTCGGGCCTCCGTGCACGAACGTTTATTCAGCGCATAGTGACATGCACGCGGTCAGCCGTCACGCCCAACCACCGGCGTGAGGAAGAACGTGACCGGTGATGAAGCCAGCGGCGTCGGAGCAGAGGAAGCACACCGTCGCGCCGAGTTCATCCGACTTGCCCAGCCTGCCCAGCGGAATTTGCGCCGTCATCTTGGTCATCGCTTCCTGGTTGGCGAGCAGTGCGGGCGGGAAGTAGTCGGGATTCTCGACGTAGTTCGAACCGACGGCGTTAACCGTTATGCCATCGCGCCCCAGCTCCTTGGCGAGCGAGGAGACGAGTCCGTTGGCGGCTGCGCGCGCCGAGACGTAGGGCGCGTAGTTGGCGATACCGCGCAACGGCGCGGCCGACGACACGAAGACGATGCGACCGGATTTGCGCTTGCGCATCGACGGCGCGACGAGCTGCGTCAGCCGGAACGGCGTCACCGCCATGGCCTCGAGCGCGGCGCGATAGTCCTCGAGTCGCGCTTCGCCGAGTGGCGCTCGCAAGGCGGGATAGGCATCGTTGTTGACCAGCGCGTCGATATGTCCGTGACGCTTGAGAGCGAGCTCGACCAGGGTCGCGGGTTCGACAGCCGACAGGGCATGCGCGCCGGGAAACTGCGATTCGTATTTGCGCCGCGCGGTTGGCGCTTCGAACGAGGGATCGTGCGCCAGCACCGTGGCGCCTTCGGCCAAGGCCACCCGGGTCGTGCCGTGACCTGCGAATTTCTCGACGTTGGTGATCAGCAGCACCCGCTCTTTCAGCGTCATGGCGATTCCTCTAGGTTGCCGGCCATGGCCAAGCAGCCCGATCCTAACGCACCCGGGGCGGCCGAACAGGCGTCCTTCGGCTATCGTGACGTGCCGGCCGCCGAAAAGGCAGGGCTGGTCCGCCAGGTCTTCGAGAGCGTGGCGCCGCGTTACGACCTGATGAACGACCTGATGTCGGGCGGCGTGCACCGGCTCTGGAAGAACACTCTGGTCGACGTGCTGAACCCGCGGCCGGGAGAGAAGTTTCTCGATGTGGCGGGCGGCACGGGCGACGTCGCCTTCCGCCTTTATCGCCGCCAGGGTGAACGGCCCGACGTCACGGTATGCGACGTCAATGCGGCCATGCTGGCGGTCGGTCGCGACCGCGCTGCCGATCGCGGAATGCTGAAGGGGCTGACCTGGGCGACCGGCGATGCCGAGAATCTTCCTTTCCCCGACCGCTCGTTCGACGGCTACACGATTGCCTTCGGGCTGCGCAACGTCACCGACATCGACAAGGCATTGGGCGAGGCGCACCGCGTGCTGAAGCCGGGCGGGCGCTTCTACTGCCTGGAGTTCAGCAAGGTGACGTCGGCCCCGATCGGCCGCGTCTACGACGCCTATTCCAGCCGCGCGCTGCCGTTCTTCGGCGGCATCGTCGCCAACGACGCCGACTCCTATCGATATCTCCATGAGAGCATCCGCCGCTTCCCGCCACAACGCGAGCTCGCCCGGCGCATGCGCGAACAGGGCTTCGCCAACGTGACGTGGCGCGACCTGACGCTGGGCGTCGTCGCCCTGCATGCGGGCTGGCGGATATGAATGTCTTGCCGCGCCATGTGATCATGAGGCTTCGCTGTGCTCGGGACGACGGACATGAGCGGGTGCGGAGGCCCGCGGTCCGGTAAATGCTGCGCGCCCTCCGCAATTCCTGGCGCCTGCTGCGCATGGCGCTGAGCCTCGCGCGGCACGATGCGCTGTTTCCATTGGAGATCCTGGGCATCACGCCGGCGCTGGTCGTCTGGGCCCGCCTGTTCGCGCGGCACCGCGATGCGCGCAGGCCGGGCGAGCGGCTGACGGCGGCGCTGCAGGAGATGGGCCCGTCCTTCATCAAGCTCGGCCAGGCCCTCTCGACCCGCGCCGACCTCTTGAGCGAGCAGGTCGCCGCCGACCTGGCACAACTGCAGGATCATCTGCCCGCCTTTTCCGGCACCGAGGCCAAGCGCATCATCGAAGCCGAGCTCGGCCAGCCGATCGACGCGCTGTTCACAAGCTTCGACGAGACGCCGGTCGCCGCCGCCTCGATCGCCCAGGTGCATTTCGCCGTCACCACCGACGGCCGCGAGGTCGCGGTCAAGGTGCTGCGGCCCGGCATCGAGCTCGCCTTCGAGCGCGATCTCGATCTCTTCTACTGGGTGGCCGAACTGGTCGAGCGTACCCAGCCCCGCTATCGCCGCCTGAAGCCGGTCGATTCGGTGCGCGCCTTCGCCGACGTCGTGCGCGTCGAGATGGACCTGCGCATGGAGGCGGCGGCCGCCGAGGAGCTGGGTGAGAACTTCGTCGACGATCCAGGCTATCGGGCGCCGACCATCGACTGGGACCGCACGGCCGAGCGCGTGCTGACGCTCGAACGCATCGACGGAATCCCGATCGGCGATCGCGATGCCATCGTGGCCGCCGGCCACGATCCCAACGAGGTCATGAAGAAGGCGGCGGAGGCTTTCTTCTACCAGGTGTTCCGTGACGGCTTCTTCCACGCCGACATGCATGGCGGCAACGCCTTCGTCGACCGCTCGGGCCACATCGTGCCGGTCGACTTCGGCATCATGGGCCGCATCGATGAGGACACGCGCGGCTATCTCGCCGAGCTTCTGGTCGCCTTCCTGCGCCGCGACTATCGCGCGGTGGCCGAGGTGCAGTTCCGCGCCGGCTACGTGCCGCCCGACCAGTCGCGCGAGATGTTCGCCCAGGCCTGCCGCTCGATCGGCGAGCCGATCTTCGGCAAGCCGAGCCATCAGATCTCGATCGCACGCCTGCTGGCGCAGCTCCTGCGCGTCACCGAGCAGTTCGAGATGGCGGTGCAGCCGCAGCTCCTGCTGCTGCAGAAGACCATGCTGATGGCCGAGGGCATGGGAACCAGGCTCAATCCCCACGTCAACATCTGGGAGCTGGCGCGGCCTTTGATCGAGGAGTGGATGCAGACCCACTTCGGTCCGCGCGCCACGATCGGCCGGGCCGCCGAGGACGTGATGCAGGGCCTGCGCCGCCTGCCGCGCCTGATCGACAGCCTGCATCTCGTGGCCGAGCACGAGCGCCGCAAGGCCGAACGCGAAGCCCTCAATCCGCCCCCGGTGCCCGGCCGCGGCTGGCGCCCGGGCTTCTCCGAAATCATCGCCGTCCTCGCCCTGATCGCCGCCATCGTCGCGTGGTGGCACTAGCCCTTACGCGTCATCCCGACCGGAGCGCGAAGCGATGTGGGGCAATGACGGATTGTATGCAACCGATAATAGTGGGGCACATGGGACGGCAACCGGTAGCTTTCCAGCATGAAACGCAATCCGGTCGTCTACATTCTTGCCAGTTCGAACAGACGTGCCCTCTACATCGGCCGACCGACCTTCCGCGCCGCCTCGAAGAGCACCGTGATGGAAAGGTGCATCACACCGCCCGTTACAACATCAATTCCCTGATCTATTTTGAGGCGCACTAAACCGCGCCCGATGCTATTGCACGAGAGAAGCAGCTGAAGAAATGGAGAAGGGAGAAGAAGCTCGTCCTCATAAACCGGTCGAATCCGGATTGGCGGGATCTGAGCGGCGAGATCCACTGAGCACCATCTTGTCATCCCGACCGCAGCGCGAAGCGCGAAGTGGAGGGACCTGTTCATGGCCATCGATCAATGACGAGGTCCCTCCACTCCGCTTCGCTCCGGTCGGGATGACGGGATTGGGTCGATCCGGTCGGGATGACGGGATTGGGTCGCTCGGGTCGGAATGACGGTGACCAGGTGACAATCGATCAGACCATCTTCGGCCTTGCGGTCTTCCTGCTGGCGGGAACGGTCAAGGGGCTGGTCGGGCTCGGCTTGCCGACCATCGTCATTGCGCTGACGACGCTGGTGCTGCCGTTGACCGAGTCGATCGCAATGATCGCGCTGCCGACCATCTTTTCCAATGTCTGGCAGGCGGCGGTGGGCGGCAACTTCTGGCGGATCCTGCGCCGCCAGTGGCCGTTGATCGTACCGCTGGCGATCGGGCTCTATCTCACCATGTGGATGGTCGGCCAGAAAGGGCCCGACTGGGCCTTCATCGTCCTGGCAGCTGTCCTGATCGTCTATAGCTGCCTCGGCCTGCTGCGCATCCGCCTGCACATCCACGCCGATCTGGAGAAGCCGCTGGCGCCGGTGATCGGCGCGATCTCGGGGTTCGTCGCCGGCGTCGTCGGTGTGCCGATCATTCCCCTCATGCCCTACCTGCAGGGCCTCGACATCAAGCCTTCCGAGCTCGTGCAGACGCTGGGCGTGGTGCTCTGCGCCACCTCCTTCACGCTCACGTTTTCGCTATTGAGCTTCGGCCTGTTGGACGGCCCTCGCGCCATCGTCTCGGCGGCCGCGGTGGTGCCGGCGCTGGCAGGCATGTGGGTCGGCCAGCGGATCCGCCGCCGCCTGTCGGTCGAGCAGTTCCGCCTGGCCGTGTTCTGGGCCTTGCTGCTCACGGGGCTGTATACTTTCGCCAGCCGGGTGTTGTGATAGGCTGGAGGCCATGCTCAAGGGCAAGCGGATTCTGCTGATCGTCGCGGGGGGCATCGCTGCGTTCAAATCGCTCGAGCTCATCCGCCGCCTGCGCGAACGCGGTGCATCGGTACGCTGTGTGCTGACCGAGTCCGGGGCCAAGTTCGTCACGCCGCTGTCGCTGCAGGCGCTGAGCGAGGACCGCGTCTACAGCGACATGTTCTCGCTGACCGACGAAAGCGAGATGGGCCACATCCAGCTCTCGCGCGATGCCGACCTGCTGGTCGTGGCGCCGGCGACGGCCGACATCATGGCGCGGATGGCCTCCGGCATGGCCGATGATCTGGCGGCGACCGTGCTGCTCGCCACCGACAAGCCGGTGCTCGCTGCACCGGCGATGAACGTCCGCATGTGGACCCATGCCGCCACTGTGGCCAACGTTCAGACCTTGAAGCAGCGCGGCGTCCACTTCGTCGGTCCCAACGACGGCGCCATGGCCTGCAACGAGTTCGGCCCGGGCCGCATGTCCGAACCGTCAGAGATCGCGGACGCGATCGAAGGCCTGCTGGTTCCCGCTGCAGCCGAGCGACCGCTGGCTGGCAAGCGCGCCGTTGTGACGTCCGGCCCGACGCGCGAGGCGATCGATCCGGTGCGCTACATCTCCAATCATTCCTCGGGCAAGCAAGGCCATGCCATCGCCTCGGCTCTGGCGGCGCTCGGTGCGGACGTGACGCTGGTCAGCGGACCGGTAGCCATCGCCGATCCGGTGGGCGTGGCGACCGTTCACGTCGACTCTGCCGACCAGATGCTGGCTGCGTGTCTCGCCGCCGGCCGGATCGACCTGGCCGTCTGCGCCGCCGCCGTGGCCGACTGGAAGGCCGCCCGCCCGGCGGGTTCCAAGATCAAGAAGAAAGCCGGAGCACCGCCGCCCGGCATCGAGCTCGCGCCCAATCCCGACATCCTTGCCACGCTCTCAAAGCCCGGCCCGCAGCGGCCGGCACTGGTCGTGGGCTTCGCTGCCGAGACCGAGAACCTGGTGGCCAACGCCATCGACAAGCGTCAGCGCAAGGGCTGCGACTGGATCGTCGCCAACGATGTCTCACCCGCCGTCGGCACGTTCGGCAGCGAGCGCAACACGGTGCACCTCGTCAGCGCCTCCGGCGTCGAAGACTGGCCGACCTTGACCAAGGGCGAGGTCGCCATGCGGCTGGCCGGCCGCATTGCCCTGCACTTTGGCCTGCCGCCGAAAGCCGAGGCAGCAGAATGAAAGGTGTCGAGTCCGTCGAGATCGAGGTGATGCGCCTCGCCCATGCCCGCGACCTTGCCCTGCCGGACTATGCCACGGCTGCCGCGGCCGGCGCCGACCTGCTGGCGGCCATCGACCAGGACATCGTGTTGGCGCCGCTGGAGCGCAAGATCGTGCCGACCGGCATCTCGATCGCGCTACCGGTCGGCTTCGAGGCCCAGGTCCGGCCGCGATCTGGCCTGGCGGCCAAGAACGGGGTGACTCTGGTCAATGCGCCGGGCACCATCGATGCCGACTATCGGGGAGAGATCGGCGTCATTCTGATCAATCTTTCGAAGGAGCCATTCCGCATCAGTCGCGGCATGCGAATTGCACAGTTGGTAGTGGCCCGGCATGCCCGGGCCGTGTGGCGTGAAGTAGGCGAGCTCGATCGGACGGCGCGTGGCGCCGGGGGTTTCGGATCGACGGGAGTGACGGCGGGATCGGCCAAAAGCGCCTAAGGCGCCTGAGGAGACGCACTGGGGATGCCTCGGCTCAGCAAGAAAACCATGTTCGCGATCGAGGCCGTGCTCGACGTAGCCTGCCATGTCGGCGAGCATCCGGTGCGCAGCGGCGACATCACCGAGCGCCAGCGCATTCCCAAACGCTATCTCGAGCAGGTCCTGCAGCACATGGTGCGGGCGGGCATCCTGGCCGGCAAGCGCGGTCCACGCGGCGGCTATCGCCTGGGCCGCGAGCAGCAGAAGATCACCCTCGGTGAGGTCGTGCGTGTTGTGCGCAAGCTCGAGGCCGAGACCGAGCCCAACGATCCGTCGACCGGCTCGCCGCTCGCCCACGAGGTCGTGTGGCCGATGTGGGAGAAGCTGCGCGACGAGATGATGGCTCAGCTCGACAACATCACCATCGAAGATCTTTGCCAGCGCGCGCGTGCCAAGGGGCTGGATCAGCCCGTCCCCGGCCAGCCGCCGCCGGCCGAGCGCATTGCCGTTTGATCTTTTGATCGCGTGAACCGATAACTCCGCCCGTTCATTGAACTGGAGGAGTGACCGATGGCCAAGGCCAAGGCGGCTAAGAAAGCCAAGCCCAATCCGCGCAACAAGAAGCTCTACGACGACGGCATGAAGGTGCGCAAAGCCGTGCTGGGCGCTGGCTACGTCGACAATTCGCTGGCGGGCGCGGCCAACGACGACTTCATGATGTCGTTCCAGGACGTCACCACCGAGTATTGCTGGGGCTATGTGTGGACGAGGCCCGGCCTGCCGAAGAAGACGCGCTCGATGCTGAACCTCGCCATGCTGGCGGCGCTGAATCGCGGTCCCGAGCTCAAGCTGCACGTCAACGGCGCACTCAACAACGGCCTCACCAAGGAAGAGATCAAGGAGATCTTCCTGCAGGTCGCGATCTATTGCGGCATCCCGGCCAGCCTCGACGCCTTCAAGACCGCGAGCGCGGTATTCAAGGAACGTGGGATCTGAGACACGACAACACCGTCATCCCGACCGGAGCGCGAAGCGCGAAGGGACCTATTCATGGCGATCGATCGATCACTAGGTCCCTGCGCTTCGCTCCGGTCGGGATGACGGGGCTATTATTGCGGCCTTCGCTCACATCGGTCGGGATGACGTGGTTATGCCCATTCGCAGGGCCAAGGCAGGAGAAGCTGCATTGCTTACCGCGCTGTGCGTGCGGTCGAAGGCGCATTGGGGCTACGATGCCGCGTTCATGGCATTGAGCGCGGCGGCGTTGGAGGTGAACGAGGACGACATCGCCGTTGGCCGCGTCCTCGTGGCGATCGACGATGCCGGTGGCGTGATGGGCATGGCCTGTGTCGTGCCCGACGGGGACGTGGCCGACCTCGACTCCCTGTTCGTCGACCCGCCGGCGATCGGCGGCGGCTCCGGCCGAGCGTTGTTCGAAGCAGCCGTTGCTCTTGCGCGAAAACAAGGTGCCAGCCGCATGACCATCCTGGCCGATCCGAATGCCGCCGCCTTCTACGAGCGCATGGGTGCTCGCTATCTGCGGAATGCGCCGTCGGATGCCATTCCCGGCCGCACGCTTCCCTTCTATGAGTACGACCTCACCTCGAGGACCCCGGCATGACGACGCTTTCGCCTCCCGCCACCATCGCCTTCATCGGTCTCGGCATGATGGGCCGGCCGATGGCCGCGCGGCTCGCAGAGGCGGGCTTCAAGCTTCGCCTCTACGACCTGTCGCAGAAGGCAGTGTCCGATTTCGTCGGTGCCCATCCCTCGGCGCTGGCGACTGCCTCGGCCAAGGCCGCGGTGCAAGGCGCCGATGCCGTGATCACCATGCTACCCGACGGCAAGATCGTGCGGCAGGCGCTGATCGAGGGCCGCGACGCGGCGTGCGAGGGCATGGCGGCGGGCATGCTCGCCATCGACATGAGCTCGTCCAATCCCGTCGACACCCAGAAGCTCGCGCGCGATCTCGCGGCGCTGGGCGTGGCCCTGCTCGACGCGCCGGTGTCGGGCGGCGTGAAGCGCGCCATCGACGGCTCGCTCTCCATCATGGTGGGCGGCAACGCCGCCGACCTCGAACGCGCGCGGCCGGCTTTCGCCGCCATGGGCAAGACCATCACGCTCTGCGGTCCCGCCGGCGCGGGCCACGCGCTGAAGGCGCTGAACAATTACCTGTCGGCTGCGGGCCTGGTCGCGATGTGCGAGGCGCTGGTGGTGGGCGAAGCCTTCGGGCTCGATCCCGGCACGATGGTCGACGTCTTCAACAGCTCGACCGGCAAGAGCAACGCCACCGAGGTGAAGGGCCGCCAGTTCGTCGTGCCGCGCAACTTCGCCGCCGGCTTCACCACCGGCCTGATGGCCAAGGACCTGCGCACCGCGGGCGAGGTGGCGAACCACCTCCAGCTCAACATGCCCGGGCTCAAGCAGGCGGTGGCCTATTGGGCCGATGCCAGCGGCAAGCTCGGCGGCTCGGCGGACCACACCGAGATATTCCGTTATGCCGAATTGCTTGCGGAGGAGGAGTCATGAACCCGGCCTTCACGCTCGACAGCACCTACATCCACCTGCGCCCCGACGAGAGCGCGCTCGCCATGAAGGGAGGCGCGAAATTCTGGCAGGGCATCGCGGAGCGCCGCGACCTCGACCAGGGCCGACTGATGGGCTGCACCGACCAGAAGTCGGATTGGAGCCACTGGGAGCGACATCCCGCCGGCGACGAGATCCTGACGCTGTTGTCGGGCGAGATGGAGATCGTGCTGGAGACCGACACCGGCGAACAGCGCGCCACCATCCGGTCCGGCGAGACCTTCATCGTCCCCAAGGGCGTCTGGCACCGTGGCATCGTCACGACACCCGGCCGGCTGATGTTCGTGACACCCGGGACCAGGACCGAGCACAAACCGGTCTGAACAGGTTTTATCAACCGCCGGAGACCTTATCGGCCGCCGCTGTCGCTGCTGGACAGGCCTTTGACAGGCAACGACCACCGCTGTACATAGCCGCTACCTAGGGCCTTTGGCGCCGCCTCCCCGGCGGTGAACGACGGGGTCCACACCGAACGACACAGCGCAAATTCAGACGGCCGCGAGCATGCGGCGCTGGCGCGTGCGTTATCTCCCACCTGATTGAAGAAACATGAACCTCCAAGACCTCAAGATGAAGAAACCGCCCGAGCTTCTGGCTTTTGCCGAGGAGCAGGGTGTCGAAGGCGCGGCGATGATGCGCCGCCAGGAACTGATGTTCGCCATCCTGCAGAAACTCGCCGCCGCCGAGCAGGCGATCTTCGGCACCGGCACCATAGAGGTGCTGCCCGACGGCTTCGGTTACCTGCGCTCGATGGAAGCGAACTACCTGCCGGGTGCCGACGACATCTACGTCAGCCCCACCCAGGTCCGCAAGTTCGGGCTGCGTACCGGCGACACCGTCGAGGGCGAGATACGCGCGCCCAAGGATGGCGAGCGCTACTTCGCCATGGTGCAGATCAACAAGATCAACTTCGACGATCCCGACGCGCTGCGCCATCGCATCAACTTCGATTCCCTGACCCCGCTCTATCCCGACGAGAAGCTGAAGCTGGAGATGGAGGGTGCCGGCGCCATGGCGCCGACCATATCCGAGGAGCAGTCGAGCTCGCGGGCGACCTCGTCGGGCCGCGTCAGCACCGGCCGGCGCACAGGCACGCTCACCAAGAAGGCCTCGACCAGCACGCCGCAGCAGCAGCTCGACATCTCGACCCGCGTGATCGACCTGATCGCCCCGATCGGCAAGGGCCAGCGCGCCCTGATCGTGTCGCCGCCGCGCACCGGCAAGACGGTGCTGCTGCAGAACATCGCCCACGCCATCACCGCCAACAACCCCGAGGTCTACCTCATGGTGCTGCTCGTCGACGAGCGGCCCGAGGAAGTGACCGACATGCAGCGCACGGTGAAGGGCGAAGTCGTGAGCTCGACCTTCGACGAGCCGGCGAGCCGCCATGTCACCGTGGCCGAGATGGTGATCGAGAAGGCCAAGCGCCTGGTCGAGCACAAGAAGGACGTGGTGATCCTGCTCGATTCGATCACCCGTCTGGGCCGTGCCTACAACACCGTCGTTCCCAGCTCCGGCAAGGTGCTGACCGGCGGTGTCGACGCCAACGCCCTGCAGCGGCCGAAGCGCTTCTTCGGCGCGGCCCGCAACATCGAGGAGGGCGGCTCGCTCACCATCATCGCCACGGCGCTGATCGACACCGGCAGCCGAATGGACGAGGTGATCTTCGAGGAGTTCAAGGGCACCGGTAACTCCGAAATCATCCTCGACCGCAAAGTCGCCGACAAGCGTACCTTCCCGGCCATCGACATCACCAAGTCGGGCACCCGCAAGGAAGAGCTGCTGGTTGATCGCGCAACGCTGTCGAAGATGTGGGTGCTACGCCGCATCCTCATGCCGATGGGCGCCGTCGATGCGATCGAGTTCCTGCTCGACAAGCTGCGTACTGCCAAGACCAACCAGGACTTCTTCAGCTCGATGAACCAGTAGCTGCCCGGAAGATCCGGGAAGCGGACGGTTAGAATGTTGGGTCCAATTGATTCCAGCTGGACCCAAACGGTGACCCGGGACCGAACTTCCCACGCTCTTAGTCTGCTCTGATCCCCGCGCGGCGGATCACTTCGGCCCAGCGCGTTGCATCAGTCCGGATGACCGAGGCCATGGCCTCCGGGGACTCGTTTAGCGGCTCGATCCCAAAGGAGGCCAGCCGTTCCGTCACCTCGGGCAGTTGCATGGCCTGGCGCGTGGCTGTGTTCAGACGTGCGACGATGGCGGCGTTGGTTGCGGCCGGCGCAAGCACTCCCTGCCATCCGACGGCCGGCGGCACACCTACGACGCCTGCCTCCGCAAGAGTCGGTACGTTCGGCAGGATTGCCAGGCGTTCGGCGGAGGAGACGAACAGTCCGCGCAAGCGGCCGCTGCGCACGAGGTCTGCTACCGGTGTGACATTGATCGCCACGCATTGCAGCACGCCGGCGAGGAGGTCGTTCACCGCCGGCGCGCCGCCGCGATATGGCACAAACGTCCAGTTGACGCCGGTCGCAGCCTGGACCTGCTCGGCTACCAGGTGCGCCAACATGCCATTGCCGGCGGTGCCAACGGAGACCGGCTGGGTCCGCGCCATCGCGACAAGGCCGGCCAGATCCTGTGCCGGACTGTCCGCGCGCACGACGATGATCTGCGGCACACGCACGGTCCGCGCTACCGGGGCGAAGTCAGAGACGGGATCATACCCGACCCGTGGGTAGAGGCCGGGGTTGATGGAAAGGCTGTCCGAACCGGCGAGCAAGGTGTAGCCGTCTGGCCTTGCGCGCGCGACGTACTCGTAGCCGACATTGCTGCCCGCGCCAGGCATGTTCTCTACGAGCACGGATTGGCCCAGCGTCTCACTCAGCGGGCGGGCCAGCAGTCGGGCAACGATATCCTGGCTGCCGCCTGGCGTAACCGGGACGATGAACCGGATGGGGCGCGCGGCCGGCCAAGGTGCATCCTGCCCCACAGCGGTCAGCGCGACAGCCGGAATGAGTATGGCTGGCAATCCGACCAATGCGCGGCGATGCATGCGATCCTCCATGTGACGGCGCGGCACCGCCTGCACTGGCGACTTCGCGACGCGTTCAGGATGCGCAAGTGCACCGGCGGGCACTATCCACTTTCCGCCACTGCCATCCGAGAAACGCCAGATTCTTCGTTCGCGTGAGTGGCTCGCGGAATATGCTTGCTCGGAGGGTAGGACCGCTCGAAGGGGGCGTTCAATGGCCTTGGTCGGAGCGCGCGGTGGCGCGAGATAGCAATCGGTGCATATCGCCCCCGCGCGGCGCGGTTCCGCGCGATGTCGGACTTGCGCTCGCCTATATGCGTCGATCACTCGGGCATCCGCTGAGGGTAGCGGAGCTGGCCCGGTTCTGCGAAGTGCCGGAGCGCACGCTGCAACGTCATTTCGTGGCCTTCCTCGGACACCCGCCGCTCGCACATTTTCGCCGGTTGCGTTTTGCCGCCGTGCACGAGGCACTGCTCGCGCCGAGCGACGGCGCGTCGATCACCGAGATCGCTACACGTTTCGGATTTACCCATCTGGGGCGCTTCGCGGCAGAGTATAGGTGCCTCTTCGGCGAAACGCCGTCGGCCACACTTGCGCGAAACCCCGTCGTCGCGCGAGAACCACCGGAGTGCAACGATCGCGGGGTCGCCCATGCATCGCTCCGACGTGAAGTGCCGGCGATCGCGGTGCATCGCTTCAGCGTCGAAGGCGGGCGCGACGGGCTAAAAGTGTTTGGAGAGGCGCTGGCAGAGCACCTCGCCGGGGCGCTGGCCCGGATCCATGGCTTCGCAGTTCGCCTCGCCCACCCGCCGCCGGACAGGCGCGCGTCGCAGGCAACGGATGCGCGGTATGTCCTGGCTGGACGGGTCGTGCGCCTGCCTGACGGCGCCGTCCGTGTGCTGACCAGACTGTGCGACTTGACTGAGGGATCGCTCCATCTTTGGGGCGACGCGCATGACGGGACGGTCGAGGACTTGCTCGGACTTCAAGATCGCATCACCGATCGCGTCGTCCTCGCAACGCGGCAGAGTATCGAGGCGGCGGAGGTGGAACGTGCGCGTCGTAGGCCAGCAGGCGACCTTCGCGCGCATGATCTCATACTGCGCGCCCTGCCTTTTGTACTCGCTGCCGATCCGGCCAGTGCGCGCTCAGCCCTCGGGCCGCTCGAACAGGCCATGGGAATCGATCCGGACAATCCACGGCCGGTCGCGCTGGCAGCATGGTGTCACACGCAGCTTGTGCTCTACGACGGGACGGATCGTCCCGAAACCGAAAGGGTACGTGCACGGCAGCTTGCCGATCGCGCCGCGGCACTCGACCCTCTTGGCGATCCCCTGGTGCTGACGGCGCGCAGCGGCGGCGCCATTGCTGTACGCCGCTGCGATGAGGTCGACTCGCTCCTTGCGCGCGCAGGAGCCATCGACCCGGACTCCGGATGGGTATGGGAGCGCAAGGGATGGCTGCGGGCAATTCACGGCGACGCCGAGCCGGCACTCGCTTGCTTTCGCCGCGCCATGAAGCTGAAGGGGCCGCGTGCGCCGATCGGGAACTGTCTGGCGGGCATCGGAAAGGCGCATTTCGTCGCTGGACGCTTTGAGGAAGCGGCGCGCTGGCTCAACCGGGCACTGACGGAAAACCCAGGTGCAGTCTGGGTCAACCGAGTCCTGGCGCCATGTTACCTGGCGTTCGGCGAACAGCGGGCTGCCGCCCAGTCGCTCGACCGGCTCCGCCGAGCGTATCCAGGCGTCACGCTCACGCGGGTGGAAGCTGCGCTACCGGGCATCGGCGAAGCACAGTGCGACGACACGCAGAGCCGCCTCCTGGAAGGCCTGATCGCGCTGGGACTTCCAGAGTGAAGTGCACAAGGCGGACTGGCTCTCGATCGATCAATGCTGGTGGTGGGGCGGACGTGGAACAGGTTTGAGGCCGACCCGGATCATCGCCACGACTGCCAGCGTCAGAATGACGACGAGTATCCCGATCGCAGGATCGGCAGGACGGGGTACACGCGGTCGCCAGTATCAGGCGCCAAGATCGGCGGCGACAGCGCGGCGCTGTTCGCGGCTCACGGCGACCTTCTGGCCGAACCACGACTCGAAACCCAGCCGGCCCTGGTGCAGCAGCATGTCGAGCCCGTCGATGCAGTGTTGCCCGCGTGCACGGGCGGCCGCCAGCAGCGGGGTCTCGAGCGGCACATAGACGATGTCGTCGACGACGGCGTCGGCCGGCAAGCGGCGGACATCGATTTCGAGCGGCGGCTGGCCCTTCATGCCGAGCGAGGTGGTGTTGACCAGCAAGGTGGCGCCGTCGAGGGCGTCGTCGCGCTCGTCCCAGCGCTCGACGGCGATGCGCCGGCCGTCGGTCGGGGTGAAGGCAACACCGAGATCGATGGCGCTCTTCTGGGTGCGGTTGACCAGGCGCAGCTCGGGCACGCCCGCGGCCACCAAGGTGGCGATGACAGCGCGTGCGGCGCCGCCCGCCCCCAGCACCACCGTCGGGCCTGCTGCCGCCTGCCAGCCCGGCGCGCCCTGCTTCAGGGCTTCGAGAAAGCCGAAGCCGTCGCTGTTGCGGCCTTCGAGCGTGCCGTCGGCATGCTTGATCACCGTGTTCACCGCACCGATGTGCCTGGCCAGCGGATCGATGCGATCGAGCAAAGGCATGATCTCGATCTTGTGCGGCAGGGTGAGGTTGCAGCCGCGGGCGTTGGGCGTGCGCCTGAGGAAGGCGATCAGCTCTTCCAGCGCGGCGCGGTTGGGCTCAACCGGCAGGCGGCCGTAGTGGCCTCTGATGCCGTGCTGCTTCAGCCAGAAGCCGTGCAGGGCCGGCGAGCGCGAATGCTCGATCGGCCAGCCGACGATGGCGGCGAACGGCCGGCCCGCGGCTTCGCGCAACAGGGTCTCGTAGGGGCTCATGCCGTCTTCTCCAGACCGATTCCGTGCTCCGCCAGGAAGGCCAGGAGAGGCAGCAGCGGGAGGCCGAGCACGGTGAAATAGTCGCCTTCGATGCGGGTGAAGAGATGGGCACCCAGCCCTTCGAGCTGGTAGGCGCCGACCGAGGCGCAGACCGCCTCGCCGGCGCGTGTGAGATAGGCGTCGAGGAAGGCGTCGGTGAAGGGCCGCATGGTCAACCGGCCAGTCTCGGTCGTGTGCCAGAGGCGCGCGCCGTTCTTCGCCACGACGACGGCGGAGACCAGCTCGTGCGTGCGGCCGCCCAGCGCCTTCAGCTGCTCGCGTGCGGCGGCCAGGCCGGCCGGCTTGTCGTAGAGCCTGCCCTCGCAGGCCAGTGTGGAATCCGCACCGATCACGAAGGCGCCGGGGCGCCGCGTCGAGACACGCAGCGCCTTCATCTCGGCCAGCGTGGTGGCGATGTCCTGCGCCGAGGCGCGCTCGCGCAAAAGGCTCAGCTTCACTTCATCCTCGTCGACGCCCGACGGCTCGACCGCGAAATCGAGGCCGACGTTCTGCAGCATCTGGCGGCGCGAGGGGCTGGCGGAAGCGAGGACGAGCATCGGTCTCGATCAGGCGGGTTCGAGGCGGAACAAGCCGCCATCGTCGGCGTGGGTGACGAGGTACAGGAGCCCGTCGGGCCCCTGCCGTACGTCGCGGATATAGGGAAGACGGTCGACGAGCAACCGTTCCTCGCCACGATAGCGCTCGCCGTCGAGCTCGATGCGGAACAGCGCGAGGTTCGACAGGGCGCCGGTGAAGACCGACCCCTTCCACCCCGGGAAGCGGTCGCCGGTATAGAAACAGAGGCCGGAGGGCGAGATCGACGGCACCCAGACGCGCACCGGGTCTTCCATGCCGGGCAGGCTCTTGTGCGGGCTGATGATGGCGCCGCTGTAGTCGATCCCGTGGGTGGCGCGCGGCCAGCCGTAGTTGGCCCCGGCCTTGAGAAGATTGAGCTCATCGCCGCCGCGCGGACCGTGCTCGGCCTCCCACATGCGCCCGGTCTCGGGATGCATGGCCAGGCCCTGCGGATTGCGATGGCCCCACGTGAAGATCTCCGGCCGGATGCCGGGCTTGCCGACGAAGGGATTGTCCGGCGGCACCGAGCCGTCGTCGCGCAGCCGCACCACCTTGCCGCCGAGATCGTTGAGATCCTGGGCGCGCTCGCGCTGATAGCGCTCGGCCGTGGTGACGTACATCAGGCCGGCGCGATCGAAGGCGATGCGCGAACCGAAATGCAGGCCGCCTGTGCCGTCGGGCAGGGCCCGGAAGACGGTGGTCAGGGAGCGCAGGGCGTTGTCGCCCAATTCGGCCCGCGCCACGTGGGTCGTGGCGCCGCCCGAACCTTCGGCCGCGTAGGACAGGTAGAGCACGCGGTTGGTCGCAAACTGCGGATGCAGGCAGACGTCGAGCAGGCCGCCTTGGCCGCGGGCATAGACCTTGGGCATGCCACCCAGCGGTGCGCGCTCCAGCCGGCCGTTGGCGAACACCCGGAGCCGACCCGGTCGCTCCGTCACCAGGATGCGTCCGTCGGGCAGGAAGGCCATGGACCATGGCTGCTCCAGGTCGCGCGCCAACGTCACCAGCCGGTAATTGGCCTTGCCGCTCCTGAGGATTTCCTGACCGCGCGCGATCGACGGCGCGGCTATCGCCGCAGTTGCAGCCAGGATGATTTCGCGTCTTCGCATCGACTCTCCAAGGGCCGCCACTATACTCGACGACCTTGGCCGAAGGGCGTTCCTGAATTGGCAAATACGGGGGAGCATAAAATGCCGAAATCGATCCTGATGCATGAGAATGGCGGTCCTGAGAAGATGCAGTTGGAGGACGTCGAGGTCGGATCGCCGGGCGCCGGCCAGGTGAAGATCAGGCACACCGCCATCGGGCTCAACTTCATCGACGTCTATACGCGATCGGGGCTTTACCAGACGCCGCTGCCGAATGCGGTCGGTCGTGAGGCGGCCGGCGTGATCGTCGAGGTCGGCCCGAAGACCCGCGGCTTCAAGAAGGGCGACCGCGTCGCCTATTGCGGCGTTCTCGGCGCCTACTGCCAGGAGCGCGTGATGGGCGTCGAGCAGCTCGTGCATGTCCCCAAGGGCGTGAGCGACGAGCAGGCTGCGGCCATCATGCTGAAAGGCATGACGACGGAGTATCTGGTCGATCGCTGCGCCAAGCCGTGGCTCAAGAAGGGCGACATCGTGCTGTTCCATGCCGCCGCGGGCGGCGTCGGGCTGCTGTTCGGCCAGTGGGCCAAGGCGCGCGGCTACAGGGCGATCGGCACCGTGTCCTCGGCGGAAAAGGCCGCGCTGGCGAAGAAGAACGGCTACAAGTGGGTCATCGACTACAGCAAGGAAGACGTCGCCGCAAAGGTGAAGGAGATCACCAAGGGCAAGGGCGTGCCGGTGGTGTTCGACGGTGTCGGCAAGGACACCTGGGCCGCCTCGCTCGACAGCCTGCAGCCGCGTGGCCTGATGTGCTCGTTCGGCAATGCCTCGGGCGCCGTGCCGCCGCAGCCGCCGGTGCTGCTCACCGCCAAGGGCTCGCTCTACCTGACGCGCCCCAGCCTCGGCAACTACACCGCCAACCGTCCCGAACTCGAGGCCAGTGCCAAGTCGCTGTTCAAGATGGTCAAGAGCGGCAAGGTCAAGATCGCCATCGACCAGCGCTATCCGCTGGGCGAGGCGGCGCAGGCCCATCGCGATCTCGAAGCGCGCAAGACCACCGGCCAGACCGTCCTGGTGCCTTGATCCGCTGATCGATCAGGTGGCTGCCGCCTGATGATGGTCGTCGGACTCACCGGCTCGATCGGCATGGGCAAGTCGACCGCGGCCAAGATGCTGCGGCAGATGGGGGTGCCCGTGTACGACGCCGATGCCAACGTGCACGCCGTCCAGGCGAGGGGCGGCGCGGCGCTGCCGGCCATCGAGGCGGCGTTTCCCGGCGTAGTGAAGGACGGCGTGCTCGATCGCCAGGCGCTGGGCGCCCGCGTGTTCGGCAACAGGGAGGCGCTGCGCAAGCTCGAGGCCATCGTCCATCCCCTGGTCGGCCAGCGTCAGCGCGCCTTCCTGAAGCGCGCCGCCCAGCGCGGCGAGAAGCTGGTCGTGCTCGACATCCCGCTGCTGTTCGAGGGCGCCGGCGAGCGCCGTGTCGATGCCACCCTGGTGGTCAGCGCGCCGGCGTTCCTGCAGCGCCATCGCGTCATGGCACGACCTGGCATGTCGGCCGAGCGCTTCGGCGGCATCCTGCGCCAGCAGGTGCCGGATGCCGAGAAACGGCGCAAGGCCACCATCGTCATCCCGACCGGCCTCGGCCTCGCGCCGACGCGGCTGGCGCTCGCCAGGGCCATCGTCAGGCTGAAAAAGCGGCGCGGCCGCTTCTGGCCGGCCAATCCTTGGCGGGAACGATTCACAGCCCAGCTTGCCCGCGCGCGTCGGAAGTAAGCTAGAAGACTCCATGCGCGAAATCGTTCTCGATACCGAGACCACCGGCCTCGATCCGCTGGCCGGCCATCGAGTGGTCGAGGTCGGCTGCATCGAGCTCTTGAACACCGTCGCCACCGGCAAGACGTTCCACGCCTACTTCAATCCGGAAATGATCATGCCGACCGGGGCGCAGGACATTCACGGGCTGAGCGACGAATTCCTGGCTGACAAGCCCCTGTTCGCCGACAAGGCCGATGAGTTCCTGGAGTTCATCGGCGACGCCCAGCTCGTGATCCACAACGCGCAGTTCGACATCGGCTTCCTCAACGCCGAGCTGGAGCGCGTCGGCAAGCCCAAGCTCGTCAACGCCTATGTCGACACCGTCTCGGTGGCGCGCCGCAAGTTTCCCGGCCAGCGCGTCAGCCTCGACGCGCTCTGCGAGCGTTTCAGCGTCGACAATTCCAACCGCATCAAGCACGGCGCCCTGCTCGATTCCGAGCTTCTGGCCGAAGTCTATCTGGAGTTGAGCGGCGGACGGCAGCGCGACCTCGGCCTGGCGGCGGAGATTGCGGGCGGCCTGACGGCTGTGCTGGTGGCGACCAACCGGCCCGTACGCCCACCGCGTCCACACCAGCCGAGCGCCGCCGAACTTGCGGCGCACGCCGAGTTCCTGAAGCAGATCAGCGATCCGCTGTGGCTCCAGGCCGCTTGATCAGCGCGTCCTGATCGCGTCAGGCGTGGCCGACCGGGCCACTGGCGACGCCGGGCATCTTGCCGCCGCTGGCTTCCAGTTGCTGGCGATAGAGCGCCACGAAGTCGACCGGGGCGATGTTGAGCGGCGGAAAGCCCGCCTCGCGCGTGGCGTTTGCGACGACGGCGCGTGCGAACGGGAAAAGCAGTCGCGGCGTCTCGATGAACAGCAAGGGGCCATAGGCCTCCTGCGGCACCTCGCCGAGGCTGACGGTTCCTGCATAGACCAGCTCGAGCATGAACAGCGGCTCGTCCTTGGGCGTCTTGGCATTGGCTTCGATCGACAGTGCTACCTCGAAGGTCTTGGCGTCGAACTGGCGATTGGTCACTTGGACGTTGAGCGAGAGCTGCGGCTGGGTCTGCTCGATCAGGCTTTGCGGCGCGCGCGGATTCTCGAAGCTCAGGTCCTTGATGTACTGGCCGTGCATGATCAGCGGCGTATTGGGCGCCTGCTGAGGCGCGGCGCCCTGCGGGCCCTGCGGGTTCTGCGGCGGAGGAGGGGCGTTGGTCATGGCCTACTTTCTCTGTTGCGGGGCGGGCGGTACCATGCAGGGCTGCACTGCACAAGCCGCGGGCAGGCGCGGCCGGCGACATTTGCAAACCCCGCCGCCAAATAAGAAAATAGCCCGTACGTTGTTGCACACTCCGGCAAAGGAAATGGATCGCTCTTCTCAACGCCCTCTCGTAGGGGTCACGGCCTGTCTCAAGGAAAACGGCCGCGGCGGCTGGCATCACACGGTTGGCGACAAGTATGTCCAGGCCGCGATTCAGGCGGTCGGCGCCCTGCCGGTGCTGATTCCTGCTGTCGGTCCCGAGTTCGGCGAGGACGCGGCGGCGATGACCGAGGCACTCGACCGGCTTCTCGATTCGCTCGACGGCGTGCTGCTCACCGGCAGCCCATCCAATGTCGAGCCGTTCCACTATGGCGGCGAGCAGAGCCGCCAAGGCACGGCGCACGATCCGGCGCGCGACGCCACCACGCTTCCCTTGATCCGCCATTCCCTCGACCGCGGCGTGCCGCTGTTCGCGATCTGCCGCGGCTTGCAGGAGGTGAACGTGGCGCTGGGCGGCACGCTGCACCAGCTCGTGCACGAGGTCGAAGGCCGCCGTGATCATCGCTCGCCCAAGTCGTCCGACATCGACGTGAATTACGGACCGGCGCATGACATCGACATCGTCGACGGCGGCCTGCTGCACCGCCTGCTCGGCCCGGGCCGTGTGCGAGTGAATTCGCTGCATGCCCAGGGCGTCGATCGCCTGGCGCCGCGCGTGCGGCTGGAAGCGATCGCCGAGGATGGCCAGGTCGAGGCCTTCAGTGTGCCCGACGCGCCAGCCTTTGCGCTCGCCCTGCAATGGCATCCCGAGCATCGGGCGCTCGAGAACCCGGTATCGATGAAGCTGTTCGACGCGTTCGCCGCCGCTTGCCGGGCGCGTGCTGCGGCGCGGCTTGTACCGCCTATGCGCGCCGCCGCAGAGTAGGACGATGTCCCAGCCGGCCACCCGCAACAATGCGCGCCGCGACTTCTACGAGCGCATCGGCGGCCTGTCGATGGCGCCGCTCTGGGAATCGCTGCACCAGCTCGTGCCGCCGCAACCTGCGCCCAAGTACCAGGCGGCGCACTGGGACTATGACAAGGTGCGGCCGTACCTCATGGAATCGGGCTCGCTGATCACCGCCAAGGAGGCGGTGCGGCGCGTGCTGATCCTCGAGAACCCGGCGATGCCGGGCAGCGCCTGCATCACGCCATCGCTCTATGCCGGCCTGCAGCTCATCCTGCCGGGCGAGGTCGCGCCGAGTCACCGCCACACCCAGTCGGCGCTGCGCTTCATCGTCGAGGGCGAAGGCGCCTACACCGCCGTCGACGGCGAGCGCACCATCATGCGCGAGGGCGACTTCGTCATCACGCCGACCTGGACCTGGCACGACCATGGCAACGAATCCAAGCAGCCGATGGTCTGGCTGGACGGTCTCGACATCCCGCTGGTGGCGATGTTCAATGCGGGCTTCGCCGAGAACGGAGAGAGCGACGAGCAGGTCGTGACCGCGCCCGAGGGCACCTCGGATGCCAGGTACGCCAGCGGCCTCTTGCCGGTCGACTGGAAGCCGTCGCGCCGGACCTCACCGATCTTCAACTATCCCTATGCGCGCACGCGCGAGGCACTGGCCGGACTTGCCAGGGCCGGCGCGCCCGATGCCTGCCACGGCTACAAGCTGCGCTATGTGAACCCGGCGAGCGGCGGTGCACCGATCGCCACCATGGGCACGTTCATGCAGCTTCTGCCCAAGGGGTTCAGGACCACGGCGTACCGCTGCACCGACGGCACGGTGTTCTCGGTGGTCGAGGGCTCGGGCGAGAGCGTGATCGGCGACAAGGTCTTCCGCTGGAGGAAGCGCGATCACTTCGTCGTGCCGAGCTGGGCCAAGGTCGAGCACCGCGCCGATGACGAGGCGGTGCTGTTCTCCTTCTCCGACCGACCGGTGCAGGAGAAGCTCGACCTGTGGCGCGAGGATCGCGGCGGGAAGTAGGACCACCCGACTTCTTCGCTACTTCCAGACGGCGATATCTAAAAGCTTGCCATTCATTCCCTTGATGGCGCCGAGCTGGGTGGCCTTTCCGCTCGCCAGATCGATGGTGTAGAGCGTGCCGCCAGCGATCAGGTATGCGGTGTTCTTGCCCTCGGACTCGTTGTCGATATCCATGACGGCATCGGCGAGGTTGGGCACGCCCGCCGCGCCGCGCGACTTGAGGACGCCGTCATTGGGCGGGCTTTGCAGCACCAGCGCACCGGTGGCGCCGTCGACATGGAACAGCTCGGTGCTCTTGGCGCCTTTGCTCGAGTTGGTGTACGCGCCGGCAACGACCATCGGCTTCTTCCCGCTGTTAGCGTCGGCCGCATCGTAGTTCAACGGCTTGTCCACCGTGGTGGCACCGTCATCGACGTTGATGCGCAGGCTCTGGCCGTCGGCGCCGATGACGCGCAGCCGATCGGCGGCCGGGTTGAAGTCGACAACGGGGCGCGGACCCAGCGCTACCTTCTGCGACAGCGCACTGCCAGGCGTGGCCTTGCCACTCATGTGGTCGATGACGACGATTTGCCCGGCCGCGGTGAGGCCATAGAGCTTGCCGTCAGCCGGGCGCACGTCGATGCCGACGACCTGGTCGGCGCCCGCGATCACCGTCGGCTGCGCCGCGGCCATGGTGCTGGTGTCGATCCTGACCAGCTTATTGTCGGCGGTGAGGCCAACCAGGGTTGCGGCATTGGCAATCGCTGTGCTCGTCGAGAGAGCCAACAGCGACACACCGACGAGATATCCAAGTCTTTTCCGGGAAGCCATCGATCTCCTCCTCCTGCTGAAGCGTCCTGTCTTAGACGCAGGGAGATCGCCTTTCGGATGAGTCACCTCACGTGCTCGTGAAGCTTTCGATGGCTTTCGACAGACGCAGCGCATTGATCGGGCCTCAGCCAAGCCAACCCGCCTGCTTGACCTGGTCGCGGTAGGTCTTGCTGACCGGCACGCGCAGGCCGTTGCGCAGCACCAGCATGGGCCGGCGCGCATCGCGTTCGGCCGAGGCGACCGCACCCTCGGCGACCCACCACGAGCGATGCACTTGCCGACCGCTCGACGGTCCGAGTTCGGCCAGCGCATCACGCAACCGTAGCAGGATCAGGTCGCTCCCGAGTGCGGTGTGGATGCGCAGGTAGTGGTCCTCCATCTCCAGCGCCAGAAGATCGCGGCCGAGCGCCGGCGGCACGCGGCGGAAGAAATCGCGGGCGATGTTCGTCGGCTCGTTGGTCGCCGGGATCTCGGCCACGCGCGCCCGTTCGCTGTCGGCCGCCGCG
>CADECW010000045.1:40402-50793 GCA_902825855.1 uncultured Rhodospirillales bacterium
CGGTGCAGCCGGCGATCGCTGCCGCCGGTTGGGCTGCAGCCCTGCTGGTTGCGTTGCCGCTCGGCTGGGCCATCGGTACCCGCCGTGCCATACGTCTCTGCCCTCAGGATGGCCGGCTGGAAGTGGCCGGCGGCTGGTTTGCGCTGGGCTTCGGCATCTCGATCTTCGTCGTACGCTATGCGCTCGGCGTGCTGTCCGGTGTCATGCCGCATCTCCGAGCCGAGCCGCTCTGGATCGTCCTGTCGGGCAGCGTTGGCGGAGTCGTCACCGGGTTGGGATTGGGCTGGCTTGCCAATCTGCTGTTTCGCGCCTGGCAACGCGTCGAAGTGGGGGGCTGACGATGCGCCTTGTGATCCTGCTTCTGCTGGCTTTCGCGACGAGCGTGGCGGCGTTCGCCCAGCAGCGCTTCGACTTCAAGGT
The DNA here is from genome assembly GCA_902825855.1 of uncultured Rhodospirillales bacterium. Lineage (GTDB taxonomy): Bacteria > Pseudomonadota > Alphaproteobacteria > Reyranellales > Reyranellaceae > Reyranella. The sequence continues at coordinate 40,823 of CADECW010000045.1, forward strand.
GCGCGAGGACATGTTCGCCGGCATGGACGGCGACACTGCCGCCTTCGACCGCGCCATGAAGCTGATCGATGACACGCTGGCGAGCGACCCCGACCACGCCGAGGCGCTGGTCTGGCGCGGCGATGGCCGGCTGTTCATGGCGGGCGAGGCCTTCCAGCGCGGCGACATCGCCTTGGGCCGGAAGCTCTACGCCGGCGGGCTGGCCGACATGGAACACGCCGTCGCGCTGGCGCCCAACGACATTGCCGTGCGCGTGCCGCGGGCGTCGGGCTTGCTACCCACGGCGCGAGCCGTGCGTCGCGTCGACCTTGCCGAAGCCGATCGACTGACGCGGATTGCCGTCGGTGATTTCGAGTTCGTGCTGGAGGCGAGCCGGTCTGGCTGGAGCAAGATGGGCGAGCACGGCCGCGGCGAGGTGCTGGGCGCGCTGGCTGACGGCTGGCAGGCGCTCGACGACAACGCCAAGGCCGGTTTCTATCTCGACCGCATGATCGCCGAACTGCCGGGCACACCCTATGCGAAGAACGCGACGATCAGGCGAGCCGATCCGGCGGCGCGGACACCGCTCACCTGTCTTGGCTGCCACTGATCTCGGCTGCCGCTGAACGCTCAGCGCTGCAGGAAGACGAGCCCATCCCAGTCGCCGAGATTGCCCGACACGCCCGCGAGCGACCGGCCATTCTCGCCGACCACCAGACGGTAGCGATCGGTGAAGATGACATCGTTGGGATCGTCCTTGCGCGCGCCGGCCAATGTCATCGTGCCGGCCGCGCGGTCGACCTTGCCCGATACGAATTCGGTGGCGCTCATGCCGACCTTGCGCTGCTCCTCGGCAAGCGGTGAGCGTTTGAGCGTCCACACGAACTGACCGTCGGCGGCGCCGTCCGGAGCGACCTTCAGGGAGAGGGTCGCGGTGAAGAGATAACCCGATGGCGACGTCCACTGGCCGTGCCAGTCGCCGGCCAGATCGCTGATGGGAAGCGGTGGCCTGGTTTGCGCGGCCGCCGAGGCGGCGAGCACCAGCAGCGCCAGTGCCGCAAGCAGGCGCACGGTCAGGCGACCCGCTTCTTCTGAGCCGCTACCGACCCCGCGCACTGGTCGACCGGTAGTGGCCGCAATTGCAGGTCGTAGGCGTCGGCGAACTCGGCCTGCCAGGTCGTGCCGCTGTTGCGATAGAGGTAGACGAACAGGACGCAAGCGTCCGACTGATAACGCAGGGCGCGGGCTGGATCGTCCTTGCGGTCGAGTGCGCCGGTACCCAGCAGGGCGACAAGCTGGTTCTCGCTGAGGCCTTTGATGCGATCGAGCGGGATCGGCGAGCCCGCATTGCGCGAGCTGAACACGCCTTTCTCGCCGCCGGCCAATGAATATTGCGGCGGGCTGTCGCTGTTGCACCCTGTGACCAGTAGCAGGGCCCCAAAAGCCCCTATCCCCCATCTCATGCCGCCAATCTAGCGCGGCGATGCGTGTGGATTAAAGGGGGCGGCCCGGCAGGTTGGGCGGCTTGAGCGTTTGTGCCACATGCACCATGGCCGCCACGCCCAGCACCGGAACGATCAGGTTGAGGATCGGAATGGTGCCCAAAAAGACGATGACGATGCCGGTCAGCCACAGCACGCCCGCATTGGCCCGCCGCCATGCCTTGACCTCGGCCGGGCTCAGCCGGCGCAACGCCACCTGCTCGTAGTAGACGCGGCCCGCCAGCCAGCCGTTGACGGCATAGAACAGCACGGCCCCAAGGCCGGCGATGAAGAGCGCCAGGACATAGAACGGCAGCATCACCAGGTTGATCGCCAGCACGGCCAGCAGGAACACGACGCCCGTCCAGATGCCCGTCCAGATCGGGATGCCGCGCGCCTTGCCCAGCGCGGGATAGTGCTTGGCTTCGACGATGTCGGCGATCTGCTCGAGGAAGATCGAGATGACGATGCCGAAGCTTGCCGGAAACAGCATGAGCGCCAGCACGATCACGCCGGCGCCGCTCGCCCATACGATGATCTCGTTGATCCACTTCCATTCGAAGGTGGCGAACGACTTCAACAGCCACCAGCCCAGCCAGGCGATGCCGACCTGGAGCACCAGGCTGAGGAGCAGCGACCAGCCGATGATGCCGCGCAGCTTGGGATCGCCGAGCTGTGCAGCCGCCAGTTCGAAGGCGCGGATCACGATGCCTCACCAGTCGTTATCGTGCGTCCCGTCATGACGACAAGGCTAACCATATCCGATAGCCCTGCCCTAACGGAGCGTGGTTGTTGAGGTCTACTCCGGCCCCACCACTCCCGCCGCCTTGAGCTCGCCGATTTCCTTGGCCGAGAAGCCACGCTGGCTCAGCACCTCGTCGGTGTGCTGGCCGCGCTTGGCGGCCGGCCCCTTGATGCTCTCCTTGGTGCGCGAGAAGCGCGGCGCGGGGGCCGGCTGCGGGAAGCCCGAGACGTCGACATAGGCCTCGCGCGCCTTGGCGTGCGGGTGCTGCGAGGCCTCCTTCATGGTGAGCACCGGCGCGAAGCAGATGTCGCTGCCTTCCATGGTGGCGCACCACTCATCGCGCGTCTTGGTGCGGAAGATGCCGGCGAGGCGGCTCTTGAGCTGCGCCCAGGCCTTGCGGTCCATCTGTGCCGGCAGGCTCTCGCCCTGCAGGCCGGTCTTCTCCAGCAGCTCGGCGTAGAACTGCGGCTCGATCGATCCGATGCAGACGAACTTGCCGTCCCTGGTCTCATAGGTGCCGTAGAAGTGCGCACCGCCGTCGAGCATGTTGGTCTCGCGGTCTTCCGTGTTCCACAAACCTGCACCCGCCATGCCGTAGATGCCGCCCAGCAGCAGTGCCGCGCCGTCGACCATGGCGGCGTCGATCACCTGGCCCTTGCCTGAGCGCTGTGCCTCGAGAAGGCCACAGACCATGCCGAAGGCCAGCAGCATGCCGCCGCCGCCGAAGTCGCCCACCAGGTTCAGCGGCGGTGCCGGCTTGTCCTTGCCGCCGATCGCATGCAGCGCGCCGGTCAAGGCGATGTAGTTGATGTCATGGCCCGCCGCCTTGGCGAGCGGGCCTTCCTGGCCCCACCCGGTCATGCGGCCGTAGACCAACTTTGGGTTGCGCGCGAGGCAGACGTCCGGTCCCAGACCGAGGCGCTCGGCGACGCCGGGGCGGAACGGCTCGGTGATGCCGTCGGCCTTCTCGATCAGGCGCAGCACGACCTCGACGCCTTCCTTCTTCTGCAGGTCGACCGAGACCGAGCGGCGGCTGCGGTTGTGCACGGCGTATTTCGGATCGGCCAGACGGTCCATGACATGTGCCTTGGTGCGATCCACACGGATCACGTCGGCGCCCATGTCGCCCAGCATCATCGAGCACATCGGGCCGGGGCCGATGCCGGCCAGTTCGACGATCGTCAGCCCCGAAAGCGGACCTGCCATGGTTTTCCTCCTGCGGAATGCACTTTCTCGATGGCGAATGTTAGCCGATACACCGCCCCTGTCATCCGGTGCGGAGGCTGCTCCGCACGGACCCGAGCCGACGATCTGTCCTGCGGCATTAAAGGATTGTCGCCCCGTTGCGTCGAGATGACAGTCTCGTTGGTCGCGGTCTAAAGTCCGCGCCGCAGAAAGAGTCGGAGGAAAAAGGGATGGGTTGCGGCCGGTTTTTCACCTCGCTGGCGCTTGCGTTCGCCGTGAGCGGCGGCGCGTTGGCCCAGCAGACTCCGGCGCCGCCTGCTGCTGCCCCCGCTCCGCCCGCCCGGGAATACGAGCAGCAGTTCCTCGTGGCCGGCTCATGGTTCCATGGCGTGCATGGTCTCGCCTTCAACAAGGACGACCAGCTCTTCGCCGGGTCGATCCTCGGCCAGACCATCTACCGGGTGCAGATCGATTCAGGCGAGGTCGACCGCTTCGTCGATCCGCCGGTCGGCATGGCCGACGATATCGCCTTCGCCGAGGACGGAACGATGGCGTGGACCGCCTTCCTGTTGGGCAAGGTCTATATCCGCCGAGCCAACGGCAAGACCATGGAGGTCGCCAACGGCATGAGCGGGCCCAATTCGCTGGCCTTCGGAAAGGACGGGCGGCTCTTCGTCTCCGAGGTCTTCCTTGGCGACGCACTCTACGAGATCGATCTCAAGAATGTCGACAAGCCCGACTTCAAGCCGTTCCCGCGCGCCGAGTTGCGCCGCATCGCCGAGAAGATGGGCGGCCTGAACGGCTTCGAGATCCATCGCGACGACGGCTTCCTCTACGGCCCGCTCTGGTACAAGGGCCAGATCGTCAAGATCAACCTCGAGACCGGCGGCATCGAGGTGATCGCCGATGGCTTCAGGATCCCGGCGGCGGCGAACATCGACCCGCAGAACCGCGACAACGTCTATGTCGTCGACACCGCGACCGGCAACATCTGGAGCGTGAGCCTCACCAGCAAGGCCAAGAAGCTGGTGGCCTCGATGAAGCCCGGGCTCGACAACCTCGCCTTCGATTCGCGCGGCCGGCTGTTCATCAGCTCGATGACCGACAACGGCATCTACCTGGTCGACAAGCAGACAGGCGCGCACAGGACCGTCGTCGAAGGCAAACTTGCCATTCCCGCCGATCTCGCCGTCGTCTCGGAAGGCAACAAGGATACGATCCACGTCGCCGACGTCTTCAGCTACCGCACGGTCGACGGCCAGACCGGCGCGGTGCAGGACGTGATCCGCGTGCATGGCGAGACGCATGCCTATCCCCTCGGGATCTCGGTTGGACCCAAGCACGTCCTTCTGACGAGCTGGTTCTCCAATACCGTCGAGAAAGTCGACCGCAAGAGCGGCAAGCTGGTGGCGAGCTTCGGCGAGTTCGCGGCCCCTGTCGACGCACTGGAGACGGCCGACGGCACGATCTATGTCGCCGAGCTGGGGAGCTCCAACCTCGTCAAGGTTAGCGCCGACGGTAAGCAGCGTTCCATCATCGCCAAGGATTTGCGCGGACCTGTGGCGATGGCCCGCGGCAAGGACGATCTGATCTACCTCACCGAGAGCGCCGCCGGCGCCGTGGCCGAGATCAATGTCGCGACCGGTGCGCGCCGGGTCGTGGCCGATGGCCTGGCCGGGCCGGAGGGCATCTCCGTCGGCCCTGACGGGCGCCTGTTCGTTGCCGAGGTCGGCCAGAAGCGCGTGGTCGCCATCGATCCCGCGACCGGCGCCAAGACCGTGATCGCTTCGAATCTCGACATCGGCCTGCAGCCCTATCCGGGCGGACCGCCCGGCAATGTGCCGACCGGCGTCACGGTCGGCGCCGGTGGCACGGTCTATGTCAGCTCCGACATCCGCAACGCGCTCTACAAGCTGGTCCCGCCCGCGCCATAAAGGACTTCCATGCCCGGCATTCCCTTCATCAAGGAATTCAAGTTCGACTACGGCACGGCGATGGAGGTGACACCTCTGATCCGCCGTGTGGTCGCCCACAATCCGAGTCCGTTCACCTTCAAGGGTACCGGCACGTACATCATTGGCCATGGCAAGGTCGCGGTCGTCGATCCCGGCCCCGACATGCAGGAGCACGTCGACGCCGTGCTGCGCGCCGTGCGCGGCGAGACGGTGACGCACATCCTGGTGACGCACACGCACATCGATCACGTACCGGCCACGCCCGCGCTTGCCAGGGCGACCGGCGCCAAGGTCTATTCGTTCGGCCCTCATCCGCGCCCGCCGAGCGAAGAGAAGCCGGAGGAGGCGGGCGACCTTTCGTTCGCGCCTGACATCAAGCTCAACGACGGCGACGTCATCCACGGCGACGGATGGAACGTCGAGGCCGTGCACACGCCCGGCCACATCTCCAACCATCTCTGCTTTGCCCTAAAGGAGGACAAGGCGCTGCTGTCGGGCGACCATGTCATGGGCTGGTCGACGGCGGTCATCTCGCCGCCTGACGGCAACATGGCCGACTACTTCGCCTCCTTGCGCAAGCTCCTGCCACGCGACGAGACGCTCTACATCCCGACGCATGGGTCGGAGATCCGTAATCCGAGCCCCTTCGTGCAGTCCTACATCGAGCATCGGCTGGGCCGCGAGGCGCAGATCATGGCGCGACTCAAGGAAGGTCCGCAGACCATCCCGCAGATGGTGGCCAAGAACTACGCCGATACGCCGGTCCACCTTCACGCGGCCGCTGGCCGCTCGATGCTGGCCCATCTCATTCAGATGGTGAAGGACGGCCGGGTGAAGACAGATGACGGCAAGGCGCGAATCGACAGCGTCTATCGGCTGTAAGCGACATCTGTCACTTCGGTTCGAACCCCGGCACCCACTTCGGATGCTGCGGCAGGTCGTCGGTGATCTCGTGCCATGGCGCCTTCGACGAGGTGAAGACATGCAGGCGCGGCCGCACGCCGGGATCGTCGTCGAACAGGCCGGCCGGGATGCTCATCGTCGGGAGATAGGGGGCCTGGCCGGGAACCATCGAGCCGCAGGTCCGACAGAACTTGCGGAAGCTGCCGGGCGAGGATTCATAGGAAGCGATGTTGTCCTCGCCGGCCAGCCAGCGGAATTTGTCCTTGTCGGCATGGACGTAGGTCGCGACGCTCGCCGCCGTAAGCTTGCGGCAGTTCACGCAATGACAATAGGTCATCGAGCGCGCCGCCCCGATCTCGAACCGGACGGTGCCGCAGGCGCAACTTCCCTTGATCATCGAGCCCTCCGTAGGGGCGGGCATCCTATGATAACGTCCGGGCCGAAAGGAAACGTCCAATGGATATGAAGCTTACCGGCAAGACAGTTCTCATCACCGGCGGCAGCCGCGGCATCGGTTTCGCCTGCGCCATGGCCTTTGCGAGCGAAGGCTGCGCCGTGCATATCGCCTCGCGCTCCAGGGAATCGCTCGAATCGGCGCGCGACAAGATTCGCGCGCGGCACAACGTGCCGGTCGAGATCCATGCCGCCGACTTCTCCAAAGGCGACACGGTTCGCTCCGTGGTCGATGCCGTGAGCCATGCCGATATCCTGGTCAACAATGCCGGCGCCATCCCGCGCGGCGACATCTTCGCCATGACCGAACCCAAGTGGCGCGAGTCGTGGGAGCTGAAGGTGTTCGGCTACATCAACGCGACGCGCGCCATGCTGGAGAAGATGTACGCGCGCAAGAAAGGCGCCATCGTCAACATCATCGGCCTGGCAGGCGAGGCCTACAATTACGACTACGTCACCGGCTCGATGGGCAATGCGAGTCTGATGGCCTTCACCCGCACCGTCGGCTCGAAGAGTGTCGATCACGGCGTGCGGGTCGTGGCGATCAACCCGCCGGCCACCCGCACGGACCGCATGCTTACTCTGCTGCGCGGTCAGGCCGAACAGAAGTGGGGCGATCCCGAGCGCTGGCCCGAGCTGACCAAGCACATGCCGTTCGGCCGCGCTGCCGAACCCGACGAGGTCGCCGACCTCGCCGTGTTCCTGGCATCCGACCGCGCGAGCTATATCAGCGGCGTGGTCATGACATTGGATGGTGGGCAGGCCGCACGACATTAGGGCCGAACAACGAGAAGTGCCTACTGTTGACAAGTTCGGGCAAGAATTTCCCCGGTAGGCGGCGAGCGACGCTACTGTGACAGCATATGTTCGATTCTCGCGCCAACGCATCGGCCCTGCTGCATTCGGTCTTCGGCTTCAACGCGTTTCGGCCAGGCCAGCAGGAGATCGTCGATGCGGTGCTGGCAGGCGAGAACGTGCTGGCCGTCATGCCGACCGGCAGCGGCAAGTCGCTGTGCTACCAGCTTCCCGCCATCGCCCGACCCGGCCTCACCCTGGTGGTGTCTCCGCTGATCGCCCTGATGCGCGATCAGGTGCGGGCGCTGACCGCCGCAGGTGTGGCGGCGGGCAGCCTGAATTCCGGCAACGACCCGGCCGAAAATTCGCGCGTGATGAGCCTGTTGCGTCGGCGCGAGCTCAGGCTGCTCTATGTCGCGCCCGAGCGCCTGGCGCGGCCTGACACGGTCGAGACGCTGGCCGAAAGCAACGTCGTCATGATGGCGATCGACGAGGCCCACTGCGTTTCGCAATGGGGCCACGACTTCCGGCCCGAATACCTCACCTTGGGCAACCTGGCGCGCCAGATCGGCGGCCGGCTGCAGACGCTTGCTTTCACGGCAACGGCCGACGCGCCTACGCGCAACGACATCGTCGACAAGCTGTTCGCCAGCCCGCCACGCGTCTTCGTGCGCAGCTTCGACCGGCCCAACCTCAGGCTCGCCTTCAAGCCCAAGGAACGCTCATCGCGCCAGGTGCTCTCATTCGTGCGTAGCCACGAGGCCGAGAGCGGCATCGTCTACTGCGCCTCGCGTCGCAAGGTCGAGGAGCTGGCCCAGGCGCTGAAAGCCGCGGGTATCAGCGCGCTGCCCTATCATGCCGGCCTCGACAAGGCGGTCCGCGACGCCAACCAGGATGCCTTCCAGCAGCAGGACGGCGTCGTGATGACCGCCACGGTCGCCTTCGGCATGGGGATCGACAAGCCCGACGTACGCTTCGTGTGCCATGCCGACCTGCCGGCCAATGTCGAGGCCTACTACCAGGAGATCGGTCGCGCCGGCCGCGACGGCCTCGCCGCCGACACCCTCACCCTCTACAGCCTGGGCGACATGCAGCTGCGCCGCATGCAGATCGAGCAGGGCGAATCGCCCGACGAGCGCAAGCGTATCGAGCGCCAGCGGCTTGGTGCCCTGCTGTCGCTGGCCGAGGCGCCGCGCTGCCGGCGCCAGACCCTGCTCGCCTATTTCGGCGAGCCATCGCAGCCCTGCGGCAACTGCGACCTTTGCCAGGAAGGCGTCGAGCGGTTCGACGGCACGATCGACGCGCAGAAGGCGATGTCGGCCATCGTGCGTACCGGCGAGCGCTTCGGCATGGAACACCTCGTCGCCCTGCTGCTGGGCGAGCGCACCGAGAACATTCTGAAGTTCAACCACGACCGGTTACCGACCTTCGGTGTCGGCAATGGCCGCAAGGCGGGCGAATGGCGTTCGATCTTCCGCCAGCTCTCGGCCACGGGCCTGATCGCGCAGGACCTGATGGAGCACGGCCGCTGGTGGGTGACCGACGAAGGCTGGCAGGTGCTGAAGGGCAAGGCGACGATCGAACTGCGCAAGGACATGGCGACGGGTGCCGCGGGCAAGCCTTCTCAGCGCGACCGCAAGGCCGCGGCTGCCTCAGCCGTCGTCGGCGAAGTGGACAGCGTCCTGTTCGACGCCCTGAAGGCGCTGCGCACCAGGTTGGCGCAGGAGCAGAAAGTCCCCGCCTACGTCGTGTTCTCCGACCGCACTCTGGCGGAGCTCGCCACCCATAAGCCGACCAGCACGCGCGCCTTCCGCGAGATCCACGGCGTCGGCGACGCGAAGCTCGAGCGTTACGGCGCGGCATTCCTGGAGGTGGTGCAGCAGCACGCGCGTTGAAGCTGTGACGGCAGAATCGAGGCAGGATCCGGCATCGGAACCACCACGCACCATGCGCGTTGAACTGGGCGCGCCGCGGGATTTTCACCGCGCCGCTAAGCCCAATGAGCGGGTATCGAGGTGTGGAGAAACCGATGAGCGGGGCGATGCCTAAAGCCCGGACTGGTGTGCCGGGTCTCGACGATATCTTGATTGGCGGCTTGGCGACGGGCCGAATCTTCCTCCTGGAAGGCAGCCCGGGCACGGGCAAGACCACCATGGCGCTGAGCTTCCTGCTGGATGGCGCCAGGAACGGCGAAGGTGGTCTTTACATCACCCTGTCGGAGACCGAGCAGGAGCTGCGTGCCGGCGCGGAATCGCATGGCTGGACGATCGATGAGAAGATCAAGATCTTCGAAGTCGTGCCGCCAGAGAGCGTACTCGATTCCGACCAGCAGCAGAGCTTGCTCTATTCGTCCGACCTCGAGCTCGGCGAGACGACCAAGCTGATCTTCGACGCAGTCGAGCGCACGAAAGCGTCGCGCATCGTGCTCGACTCGCTGTCCGAAATCCGCCTGCTGGCGCAGAGTTCGCTGCGCTA
>CADECW010000046.1:0-30246 GCA_902825855.1 uncultured Rhodospirillales bacterium
CACTTCGCCAACCTCCTGCAGGCCAGCCAGGCCAACCAGCTGGTGATCGAGCGGCGGATCGATCCTTGCATGAGCGAGGTCTTCGACTGGTCCGAGATTCCCAAGGCCCACACCAAGATGTGGAAGAACCAGCACAAGCCCGGGAACATGGCAGTGCTGGTCTCGGCCAAGCGGGCAGGCCTGCGCACCCTCGAAGACGCGCTGGAAGACTGATGCTGCTGGAGAACCTGCTCGGCCTTGCCTCCGAAGCGGAAGGCGACGCCGAGGCGTACGAGGTCGCCGCGCGCGAAGCGGTGCGCGGCCTGGTCGCTCCGAACGGCAAGGTCGATCCTAAGATTCTGGAGCGCGAGCAGTTCGCCGCCCACGGCTTTGCCTGGATCGCGACCTATGTCGCGGCGCTGCGCCAGATGCGGCGATGGGCCGAGCAGGGAACGAAGGGCGAGCTCGAATTGCTGATGCTGCAAGCGGCGCTCGGCGAGTACCTCGCCCAGCTGAGCGGCGGCATCGCCATCAGCCAGGTCGAGATCTTGCGGCCGGCCGATCTCGGGCTGGACGCCCGCGCACTCGACACGCCCGCGGTCCGCAGGCTGATCGCCGGCAACACCTCCGCCGTGCGCATGCGCATCGCCGAGCTGATCACCGACGGCCTCGACACCGGCAATTTCGGCGCCCTGGAGCTGGGTGACGAGGCGCTGGAAGAGGTGCGTCGCCAGTTCCGCCGCTTCGTCGACGGCGAGGTGGCGCCGCATGCCCACGATTGGCACCTGAAGGACGAGCTGATCCCGTTGCCGGTCGTCGAGAAGATGGCCGAGCTCGGCGTGTTCGGCCTGACCGTTCCGGAGGAGTGGGGCGGGCTGGGCATGGGCAAGCTCGCCATGTGCGTCGTCACCGAAGAGCTGTCGCGCGGCTATATCGGTGTCGGCTCGCTCGGCACCCGCTCGGAGATCGCGGCCGAGCTGATACGCTCGGGCGGCACCGAGGCGCAGAAGAAGAAGTACCTGTCGCGCATCGCCTCGGGCGAGCTGCTGCCGACGGCGGTGTTCACGGAGCCCAACACCGGCTCTGACCTCGCGAGCCTCAGGACTCGCGCGGTGCTGGAGGGCGACGTCTACAAGATCCAGGGCAACAAGACCTGGATCACGCACGCCGCCCGCGCCGACATCATGACCCTGCTGGCGCGCAGCGACGCGTCGAAGCCCGGATACCAGGGCCTGTCGATGTTCCTGGCCGAGAAGCCGCGCGGCACCGAGACCGATCCATTCCCGGCCAAGGGCATGAGCGGCGGCGAGATCCGCGTGCTCGGCTATCGAGGCATGAAGGAGTACGAGATCGGCTTCGACGGCTTCGAGGTCCCCGCGGCGAACCTTCTCGGCGAGAAGGAAGGCCAGGGCTTCAAGCAGCTGATGGCCACCTTCGAGAGCGCGCGTATCCAGACGGCGGCGCGGGCGGTCGGCGTGGCGCAGAACGCGCTGGAACTCGGCCTGCGCTATGCCAAAGAGCGCATCCAGTTCGCCAAGCCGCTCTATGCCTTCCCGCGAGTCGCCGGCAAGATCGCCTGGATGGCGGTCGAGACCATGATCGCGCGTCAGCTGACCTACTTCGCCGCCCGCGAGAAGGACAGCGACCGCCGCTGCGACATCGAGGCCGGCATGGCCAAGCTCCTGGCCGCCCGCGTCGCCTGGACCAATGCCGACAACGCCCTGCAGATCCATGGCGGCAACGGCTACGCCATGGAGTACCCGGTGAGCCGCGTGCTGTGCGATGCCCGCATCCTCAACATCTTCGAGGGCGCGGCGGAGATCCAGGCCCAGGTCGTCTGCCGCGGCCTTATCGAAGGCAGGAACTGACCGAACGGGACTGCAAAGGTTCAGGTCCGCCCCTGCGCGGTGAAGACCGCCAGCTGGGCGTCGAAGGCGCGCTTGTAGGCGGGCCGCGCCTTGCCGCGCTCAACATAGGCGGAGAGATTCGGATACTCGTCCAGCAGGCGAGAACTATCCAATCGGCGCAGCACCGTCACCATGATCAGGTCGCCGGCGCTGAACCCGCCGTCGAGCCAGTCGGCGTCGCCAAGCCGCTGGCCAAGCTGGTCGAGCCGGTCACGGATGCGGCCTTCGAGCATGGGTCGGCGCTCGTCGTACCAGGTCTTATTGCGCTCTGTGAGAGTGGCCATTTCGCGCTCGACGATCGGCGGCTCCACCGTGCTGAGCGCGGCAAACATCCACGCGATCGCTCGCGCCCGGGCATTCGCATCGTCCGGCAGCAGGCCGGAATGGTGCTCCGCGATATGGAGCACGATCGCTCCCGATTCGAAGAGGGCGAGATCGCCTTCCTCATAGGTCGGAATCTGCCCGAAAGGATGAAGTGCGAGATGCGCGGGCTCCTTCATTGCTTTGAACGAAAGAAGACGAACGTCGTAAGGCTGGCCAACTTCCTCGAGCGCCCAGCGCACGCGCATGTCACGCGCCAAACCCCTGCCGCGATCGGGTGACCGTTCAAAGGCGGTAATGGTAGCGCTCATTGCTGTCCTCCGTGGCTCCCGACTTGAAAGACGCTTGGCCAGGCGCGGTTCCGACACTCACGAAGGCCCTATTCATAACGGTCCGATTCTATTTATGAGTGGAGCAGCTTTCCGCATGTCGGATTCCGGCGCGGATGCGGGCGAGGGCGGCCAAGTCTGGGTTGTTGCGCATGGGCGAGCGTCGAGGCTAGCGTCGGCCCGATGATGAGAAGACGTCAGCTTCCCGCCCTGATAGGCGCAGCGGCAATAACGCGGAGCGCATTCGCGCAGCCGGCCAGGTTCCCGTCGGGCCGCGTCACTATCGTTGTTCCGTTTCCCGCGGGCGCGGCGACCGACATCAGCGCGCGCATCTATGCCGAGCGCCTGTCCGCGCTGTGGGGTCAGCCGGTGGTGATCGACAACAAAGGCGGGGGCAACGGCATTCCTGCGGCCGAGTCGGTGGCGCGCGCCAAGCCCGACGGGCTCACGCTGTTCGCCACCTCGGCCATGACGCAGGCGGTCAATCCGGCGATCTATGACAAGCTGCCGTACGATCCGATCGGCAGCTTCGAGGCGATCACGCGCATGGGCACCTCGCCGTTCGTGCTGCTGGTCGACAGGAACAGTCCGATCAGCACGGCTGCGGAGCTGACGGCGAAGCTCAAGGCCGAGCCTGGCAAGCACAACTACGGCGCCGGTGCGCTGCCGGCACGTGTCGCCTCCGAGCTTTACAAGCTCGCCGCCGGCGTCGATGCCACCTACGTGGGCTACAAGAGCAACCCGCAGGCGATCCCCGACGTACAGAGCGGACTCCTGACCTTCATGATGATCGATACGGTCAACGCCAAGGTCGCCATGGACCGCGGCGCGCTGAAGGGCCTGTTCGTGACCGACAGCGAGCGATATGCGGCCGTGCCCGACATGCCGACGGCGGCCGAGGCAGGCTATCCCGAGGTGCTGCTCACGACTTGGACTGGGTACTATGCGCCCAAGGGAACGCCACGGGAAATCGTCGACAACATCAACGCCGACATCGCCAAGGTGGCGGCCATGCCCGAGGTGCTCGAGCGTCTGGCGGCCATCGGCGGGGTCCCCAAGCTGATGAGCCCCGACGAGTTCGCCGCCTTCACCGCTTCCGAGAAAGATCGCTGGGGCAAGATCATCCATCGTGCCAATATCAAGGTCGAGTAGGAGAGAGAAATGCAAGGATCGCTGCGAGGCAACGCCGGTCCCCGCTACCGGCACACGGCAGATGAAGGTGCGCCGTACGAGACCATTACCATCGACAAGCTGACTCCGATCATCGGCGCGGAGATCAGCGGCATCGACCTCAGCCAGCCGCTCTCGAACCGCCAGCACGACGAGGTGCATCGCGCGCTCGCCGAGAACCTGGTGATCTTTTTCCGCGACCAGCAGATCACGCCCGACCAGCAGCTGGCCTTCGGCCGGTTGTTCGGCGATCTGCACGTCCATCCCGCCGCGCCGCACGAGGCGGGCAAGCCCGAGCTGATGATCATCCATGCCGACAAGGATTCTCCGCGCGCGAATGGCGAAGGTTGGCACACCGACGTGAGCTGCGATCTCGAGCCGCCGATGGGGAGCATTCTCTACATCAAGACCTGTCCGCCCAAGGGCGGCGATACGCTGTTCGCCTCGATGTATGCCGCCTACGAGGCGCTGTCGGATCGCATGAAGACGTACCTCGAGGGCATGACCGCCTTGCACGACGGCGAGCAGGTCTATCGTGGCCTCTACCGGAACTTCGGCGTCGCCGACAAACCCCAGTACCCGCGGGCGGAGCACCCTGTGATCCGTACCCATCCGGTGACGAACAAGAAGGCGCTGTACGTCAATCGTGGCTTCACCCGCGCCCTGCTCGGCGTGCCGCGCGACGAAGGCGACGGCATCCTGCGCTATCTCTACGAGCACATGGAGAACCCGCTGTTCCAGTGCCGTTTCCGCTGGCGCGAGAACTCGATCGCCTTCTGGGACAACCGCTGCGTCCAGCACCGTGCGATGTGGGACTACTGGCCGCATACGCGCAGCGGAAACCGGGTTACAGTGGCGGGCGACAAACCCTATTGACGTCGGCTCCTTCGGGCCGACCACCCGAAGAAGGCCGTTCTTGTTAGTGATCTTCGATTGCGACGGCGTGCTGGTCGACAGCGAGCCGCTCGCCTGCGCAAGCTTTTCCCGGGCGATCAAGGCCGAGGGACTCGACTGGTCGATCGAGGAGACGATGAGGCGCGTCATGGGCCTGTCGCTCAGGACCAGCCTCGACATCTGCGAGGCCGAGCTCGGCCGCAAGCTGCCCGCCGACTTCCTCGAGAAGATGCAGGCGGTGACCTACCAGACGTTTCGCGATGCGCCGCTGCAGGCGGTGCCCGGGGTCAAAGATGCGGTCACGGCGCTGCAGGCCGCCGGCCTCGACACCTGCGTGGCGAGCTCGGGCGCGCCCGAGAAGATGCGCTTCACGCTTGGTCTCACCGGCCTGTGGGATCTGTTCGACGGCCGCATCTTCAGTGCGAGCCAGGTATCGCGGGGAAAGCCGTTCCCCGACCTCTTCCTGCACGCCGCGATCCGCATGAACGTGCAGCCCTTCGACTGCATCGTCGTCGAGGACTCGGTGCCGGGTGTTCAGGCAGCTCGCGCCGCCGGCATGAAGGCGCTGGCCTATGCCGGCGAGCCCTATGCCGACGGCGATGCCCTGCGCCAGGCCGGCGGCGAGGTGTTCGACGACATGAAGCGGCTTCCCGGGTTGGTGCTCGCGTGACCGGCTCATGGTCGATGGGCAACGCCAAGCCCGAGCGCGTCGTCGTGGTCGGGGCCGGCATGTCGGGCCTGGTGGCGTCGCGGCTGCTGCATGACTCGGGCTTCGCCGTCACCGTGCTCGAGGCGCGCAAGCGCATCGGCGGACGGACCTGGACCGACGATTCGCTCGGCGCCCCGCTCGATCTCGGCGGTTCGTGGGTGCATGGCGTCGACGGCAATCCGCTGGCGCTGTGGTGCGGCAAGCTCGGCATTGCGCTGGTCGAATCGCAGGGCGATCGCTTGCTGATTGACGACCGGGCCACCGCGCCGACGCGCGAGGGCCAGCGCAAACGGGCGATCGCCGGCCGCATGGCCTTCAAGGCTGCCATCGAATGGGCGAGCTGGCGCAGCAGGGCGATGGCGCGGGTTCGCGGGCCGCGGTCGATCTCGGTCAAGCAGGCGGTCGATCCGCTGCTGCATGCGTCGTGGCTGCCCGAGGTCGACAAGCTGGTGATCGGCACCTTCATCGAGATGTGCGAAGGCGTGCAGGGTGCGCCCTACGATGCCGTCTCGGCCGAGGAGTGGTTCCCGACCGAGGGGCTCGACCGCAACGCCCAGCCGAGAGGCGGCTTTCGGACCCTGCTCGATGACGCCGCGCAGAACATGGCGATCCGCTTCAACGCGGCCGTGCGGCGCATCGTGTGGGGCGACGCCGGCGTGACGGCGATCCTCGACAGCGGCGAGAAGATCGAGGCTGACCGGGCATTGATCACCGTGCCGCTTGGTCTCCTGCGCGCCGGCATGCCTGCGCTCGATCCGCTGCCGCCCGACGAGCAGCAACAGGCGATCGGCCGCCTCGGTTACGGCGCCGGCATCCTGGGCAAGATCTACCTGCGCTTCCCGAGGCGCTTCTGGCCCGAGCATCCGAAGTGGTTCGGCCGGCTGCCCGACGCCCCTGATCGGCGAGGGACGTTCAACACGTGGGTCAGTCACGAGCAGGAGACGGGGCGGCCGATCCTGCTCAGCTTCAGCAACGGCGCTACTGCTGCACGCCTTGACCGGACGGCAAGCGATGCCGAAGTGAAGGAGGTGGCGATGGCCTCCCTGCGCAAGATGTTCGGCGAGGCTGTTGTCGAGCCTGAGGCGATGCTCTATCCGCGCTGGCTGAGCGATCCCTGGTCGCGCGGCGGCTATTCCTATCCGGGCGTCGGCAGCGCGCCCGAGGATCGCGAGGCGCATGCACGGCCGCTTGGCCGCCGCGTGTTCTTTGCCGGCGAGGCGACCGAGCCGGTCGAGTACGGCACGGTGCACGCGGCGCTGTGGTCGGGCGAACAGGCGGCGGAAGCGATCTTCAGGGTCGCGACCGGCAGCGATGCGAAGACGCAAGCACGGCCGTGGTCCGGCGCCCGGACCGGCGCCGGCCGGCACAACGAAGGACTCTGAGTCATGACCCTCGCCAACATCCTGTTCATCCTGGTGATCGTCTCGGGCCTCGCCACGCTCGCCATGCTGTTCGTCGGCCTGTTCAACATGGCGCGCAACACCGAGAACACGGTCGAGGGCGGCAGGCGCAGCAACCGCTTCATGTGGTGGCGCGTGCGGCTGCAGCTCCTGACCATCGTCCTGATCATTCTCTGGTATCTTGCCAGCCGGAGCTGAATCGATGGTCACGTTGACCCGCATCTACACGCGCGGTGGCGACGGCGGCGAGACATCGCTTGGTCGTGGCGAGCGCGTCGCCAAGCACGATCCGCGCGTCGAAGCCTACGGCACCGTCGACGAGGCCAATTCGGTGATCGGGCTGGCGCGCAGCGCCATCGGCGGCTCGGCCTCGAGCCCCGCGCACCATGCCGAAGCCGACGCGATGCTGGCCCGCATCCAGAACGACCTGTTCGACCTTGGCGCCGACCTGTGCACGCCCGAGGGCGAGGCGAGGCGCGGCGAGCAGGCCCTGCGCATCGTTCCTTCCCAGGTCGAACGCCTGGAGCGCGAGATCGACGCCATGAATGGCGAACTCGCGCCGCTCAAGTCCTTCATCCTGCCGGGCGGCAGCGACGCCGCGGCCTGGCTGCATCTCGCACGCACCGTCGCCCGCCGCGCCGAGCGGCGCATGACCCAACTCGCGGCCGAGCAGCCGGTGAATACCGAGGCGATCAAGTACATCAACCGCCTGTCCGATCATCTCTTCGTGCTGGCGCGCCGGCTGAACGACAACGGCGCGAAGGACGTGCTGTGGGTGCCGGGCGGTACCCGTTGATGGATCGCCGGCCATGTCCGGCCTGACTTCTTGCTGCGGTGACGAAGCCGCCGCGCATCCTCCGGTTGCCGGCCAGAACCCGCCGACTGCTACAAGCTGTTGAAAAATCGGCAAAAAACGTCCCGCCCTGCGATTTTGTGCAGTGCGCCATAGCCTTGACATGATCGGCTGAACACCCCTACACGAAAACCCCTTCGTCGGACGGAAGGTCTGGCGGCAACTCACCTATAGGCGCAACGCGATGAAAGTGCTGGTCGCGGTCAAGCGGGTCATCGACTACAACGTCAAGATCCGCGTCAAGGCCGACAACACGGGCGTCGAGACGGCGAACGTCAAGATGTCCATGAACCCCTTCGATGAGATCGCCGTGGAAGAGGCGATCCGCATGAAAGAGAAGGGCCTGGCCACCGAGATCATCGCTTTTTCCGCCGGTCCCGCTCAGTGCCAGGAGACGATCCGCACCGCGCTCGCCATGGGCGCCGACCGCGGCGTCCTGGTCCAGACCGATGCCGAACTGCAACCGCTCGCCGTCGCCAAGCTGATGAAGGCGGTGGTCGACAAGGAGCAGCCCGGCCTGGTGATCGTCGGCAAGCAGGCGATCGATGACGATTCGAACCAGACCGGCCAGATGCTGGCCGCGCTGCTGGGCTGGTCGCAGGGAACCTTCGCCAACAAGCTGCAGGTCGCCGACGGCACGGCGGAGGTGAAGCGCGAGGTCGACGGCGGCCTCGAGAACATCAAGATCAAGCTGCCGGCCGTGATCACCACCGATCTGCGCCTCAACGAGCCGCGCTATGCCTCGCTGCCCAACATCATGAAGGCCAAGAAGAAGCCGATCGAGGTTCTGGCGCCGGATGCGCTGGGCGTCGACATCGCGCCGCGCCTGAAGGTGCTGAAGGTCGAGGAGCCGCCCAAGCGCAAGGCCGGCATCAAGGTGAAGACCGTGGCCGAGCTTGTCGAAAAGCTGAAGAACGAAGCGGGAGTGATCTGACATGGCCGTCCTGGTTGTCGCCGCTCATGACGGCAAGACCGTTCGCAGCAACGTCGCGAACGCCGTGACCGCGGCTGGGCAGATGGGCCCCGAGGTCCATGTGCTGGTGGCCGGCTCCAACGCCGGCGAGGCTGCAAAGTCGGCCGCCGCCATTCAGGGTGTGGCCAAGGTGCTCGATGCCGAAGACGCGGCCTACGCCAACTGGGTCGCCGAGGATGTCGCCCCGCTGGTGGTCAAGCTCGCGCCGAACTACAGCCACGTCGTGATGGCAGCCGATTCGGTCGGCAAGAACATCGCGCCGCGCGTCGCAGCCCTGCTCGACGTCGCCCAGGTCTCCGAGGCCATCAAGGTCGAATCCCCCGACACCTTCGTTCGCCCGATCTACGCCGGCAACGCCATGGCGACCGTGCAGACCGCCGACAAGATCAAGGTCGTCACCGTCCGCCCGACCAACTTCAAGGCCGCCGCCGCCGGCGGCTCCGCCCCGATCGAGCAGATCGGCGGCACCGGCGCGGGCGGGCTTGCCTCCTACGTCGGGGCCGAACTCTCGAAGAGTGAACGGCCCGAGCTCACCTCGGCCAAGATCGTCGTGTCGGGCGGGCGTGGCCTGGCAAGCGGCGACAACTTCAAGATGCTCGAGGCCCTGGCCGACAAGCTCGGCGCCGGATTGGGCGCGAGCCGCGCCGCGGTCGACGCGGGCTATGTGCCGAACGACTACCAGGTCGGCCAGACCGGCAAGGTGGTGGCGCCCGACCTCTACATCGCCATCGGCATCTCCGGCGCGATCCAGCATCTCGCCGGCATGAAGGACAGCAAGACCATCGTTGCGATCAACAAGGACGAGGAAGCGCCGATCTTCCAGGTTGCCGACTACGGCATCGTGGGCGATCTCTTCCAGATCGTGCCCGAGCTGACTGCCGCGGTGGAAAAGAAGTAACGCGGAGTATCGCGTCATGATCAAGCGCATCGGCGTCATCGGTGCCGGCCAGATGGGCAGCGGCATCGCCCATGTCTGTGCCCTCAAGGGTTTCGACATCCGTCTTGCGGATGTCGACCAGGGGCATCTCGACAAGGGCATCGATGCCATCCACCGCAACATGGACCGCCAGATCGGCCGCGGCATGATCCGGCCCGAGGACAAGGACTCGGCGCTGAAGCGCATTTCCACGAGTACCGACTTCAAGCAGTTCGCCGATTGCGATCTGATCGTCGAGGCGGCGACCGAGAACGAGGCCGTCAAGCGCGAGATCTTCAAGAAGGTCTGCGTCGACCTGCCGGCCAATGTGTTGCTGGCCACCAACACTTCGTCGATCTCGGTAACGCGCCTGGCTTCCGTGACCGACCGGCCCGGCAAGTTCATGGGCATGCACTTCATGAACCCCGTGCCGATGATGGGCCTGGTCGAGCTGATTCGCGGCATCGCAACGGAGGAGGAGACCTTCCGGACCGTGCGCGACGTCGTGGTCAAGCTCGACAAGAAGCCGGTCAATGCCGAGGACTTTCCGGCCTTCATCGTCAACCGCATCCTGCTGCCGATGATCAACGAGGCGGTCTACGCGCTCTACGAGGGCGTCGGCAACGTCGAGGCGATCGACACCGGCATGAAGCTCGGCGCCAACCATCCGATGGGACCACTTGAGCTCGCCGACTTCATCGGCCTCGACACCTGCCTGTCGGTGATGCAGGTGCTGCACGAGGGCCTGGCCGATTCGAAGTATCGCCCATGTCCATTGCTGGTGAAATACGTCGAGGCCGGCTGGGTCGGCCGCAAGGTCAAGCGCGGCTTCTACGACTACTCGGGCGAGCGTCCGGTCCCGACCCGATAAGCCGCGCCCGATGGCCCGCCGGCCGGTCCGCATCGCCGTCCTTTACTTCGTCCACGAGACGGTGACGTTTCTCGCAAACGACACGACGTACGACGACTTCGTCTACGAAGGCTCGCCAGCCAGGGGCGAGGCGCTGCTGGCGCACGAGCCGAAGTCCTACATGGGCGGCTTCGTCAAGGTGGCGCGCGAGTTCGACGGCGTCGAGCTGGTCGGCATCGAATCGCCGCTGTTCCCCAAGACCGGCACGGGCTCGGGCTGGATAACCCGCGCGGCCTACGAGGCCTTCGTCGGCCGCATGATCGACGAGATTGCTGCAACCGGTCCCTATGACGGCGTCTATCTCAGCCTGCATGGCGCCATGGGAGTGCGCGGCATCCCGCGACCCGAGGCCGACATCGCGCGGCGGGTGCGTGCCGTGGTTGGCCGCAAGGCGTTCATCGTCGGCACCTTCGATCCACACGGCAACGAGGACGAGGAATTCCTGCAACAGGCCGACATGGCCTTCACCGTGAAATACTTCCCGCACTACGACAGCCATCTGCAGGGCGAGCGCGCGGCGCGCATGCTTGTGCGCGCCATCCGCGGCGACTACAGGCCGGCCACCGTCACGCAGCTTGTGCCGATCATCTCGCCGACCGTGCTGCAGTGGACCGGCGCCTCGCCCTGGATGGACCTGGTGCAGCGCGCGTTGACCTGGGAGGCGCGCGAGCCCGACGTCTATGTGAACTTCTTCTTCGGCTTTCCCTTCGCCGACGTGCCGGATGTCGGCATGACCTTCCAGGTCATGACCAACGGCGATCCTGGCCTGGCGCGCCGTATCGCCGACGACATGGCGGCGGCGGCCTGGCGTCAGCGCGAAGCGTTGATCGGCTCGACCAAGGTGCACACGATCCCCGAAGGCGTGACGCTCGCCAGGCAGGCGATGGAGCGCGGCGCCACGCCGGTGGTGCTGGCCGACCACAGCGACCGCTCGGGCTCGGCCACCTGGCTCCTGAAGGAGATCATCGAGCAGGACCTGTCGGACGTGCTGATCGCGACAATAGCCGATGCCAAGGCGATCGACGTGCTCGAGGCCAAGGGCGTGAAGGCGGGCGATGCTTTCGGCATGGAGGTGGGCGGCCTGGTCGACGAATCCGCCGGTGCGCCGGTGCGTCTCCAGGGTACCGTGCTGGCTGCCGTCGAAGGCCGCGGACAGCTGCTCGTCGTCGTGAAGTTCGGCCGCGGCAACGTGCTGGTGCTGAGCCGCTACCTCGTGCAGATCATGGAGCCCGGCTCGTTGAGCGCGCTCGGTCTCGACCTGTCCGCTTTCAAGGCCTTCGCCATCAAGTCACGCGTTCATTTCCGCCGCGGCTTCGACGACAGCGGCTTTGCCAGGACGATCCTGCTGGTGGAGCCGGTCGAGCCGTTCCTGGGCACGGTCAGGCTCGAAGGCTTGCCCTACCAGAATGTCGACCTGAAGAAGTTCTATCCCTACGGCGACCCGAAGTTTCCGTAGCGGTCAGAAAAGACCGCTCAGCTCTGTCTGAATTGACGATCCTTGAACGCGATCCGCTCTTCGGCAAGCACCCGTTTCAAGTCCAAGAGACCAGCTCGCCCGCTCGCCTTTCCTTCGTCCCATCGACAGCGCAGAACAGCAACCTCGCGCTCGCGCAGTTGCCGGCGCAATCTCCAAGGTCGAAGCGTTCCTGTAGCGGTGGCAGGTGGTTCGGGCATCACAAGGTCCGGTGCCTCAGCTCATCGCCGCCCGCATCAGCGCCAGGCCTTCCGGCGAGTCCCAGTCGGCGTCGCCTTCCAGGCGCCCCAGCTCGCGGCCCGCGGGGTCGACAAGGATCGACGTCGGCAACAAGGTCACGCCGAGCGCCGACATCGCCGTGCGGCCCTTGTCGTAGTAAATGCGGAGACTGGCCAGGTTCTGCTCCTTGTAGAAGGGCACGACCTTGGGCTTGGAGGGGCCATCGAGCGAAATCGGGATCACCAGGAACCGATCTCGCGGCATCTCGGCCTGGAGCCGGTCGAGGCTCGGCATTTCCTTGACGCACGGCGCACACCACGTCGCCCACAGGTTGATCAGGCGCGCCTGGCCGTTGAGTTCGGACAGCCGGACCGGCTGGTTGTTGACGTCGGCAAATTCGAGATCCGCAAGCGGCTTGGGTGGCGTGGTGAGCTTGAATCGCTTCATCGCGCCCTTGATCAGTCTTGAGGAAATCTCGGCCCGGGCCGTTGTTGCGCTAATGAGTGCAGCCGCGGCGCCGGCAACGACGAGCCGGCGACCGGGGAGGAAATCTCGTACGGGATATGCCATAAGCCGCGTTCCTAAAGCACCACTGGCTCATATTCATGGCACGGAAGAACACCACTGCGCGAGCGCCGAAGCGGCAATCCAACACGATGTGGGGCGGCCGCTACAAGCTCGGCCCGGCGGAAATCATGGAGAAGATCAACGCCTCCATCGGTTTCGACCGGCGTCTCTATGCGCAGGACATCGCGGGCTCGATCGCCCACTGCGACATGTTGGTCGCCCAGGGAATCGTCTCGGCGAAGGACGGTCGTGCCATCAAGCGCGGGCTCGCGAAGGTCCGTGAGGAGATCGAATCTGGCCGCTTCAAGTTCTCGACCAAGCTCGAGGATATCCATTTCAACGTCGAGGGCCGGCTGACCGAACTCATCGGTCCGGCCGGCGGGCGCGTCCATACGGCGCGCTCGCGCAACGACCAGATCGCACTCGACGTGCGGCTGTGGGTGCGCGACACGATCGATCGCCTGGAGCCGATGCTGCGCGACCTGCAGGCGGCGCTGATCGATCGTGCCGACGAACATGCCGCGACCATCATGCCGGGCTTCACCCATCTGCAGACGGCGCAGCCTATCACCTTCGGTCATCATCTGATGGCCTATGTCGAGATGTTCGGCCGCGACCGCAGCCGCCTTTCCGACTGCCGAGTGCGCCTGAACGAATCGCCGCTCGGCGCGGCGGCGCTGGCGGGCTCGCCGCATCCCATCGATCCGCGCAAGACCGCCAAGGCACTGAGCTTCGACCGGCCGATGGCCAACTCGCTCGATGCCGTGTCCGATCGCGACTATGTCGTGGAGTTCATCGCTGCGGCCTCTCTGACCGCGGTGCACCTGTCGCGGCTGTCGGAGGAGATCGTGCTGTGGTGCTCCGCACCCTTTCGATTCATCTCCCTGTCCGACGCTTTCACCACCGGCAGCTCGATCATGCCGCAGAAGCGCAACCCCGACGCTGCCGAACTGACGCGCGCCAAGGTCGGTCGTATCGTCGGCGCCTTCGTGGCGCTCTGCACCATCCTGAAGGGATTGCCGCTGACCTACGGCAAGGACATGCAGGAGGACAAGGAGCCGCTGTTCGACGCCGCCGATTCACTGGAGCTCGGCATTGCGGCGATGGCCGGCATGGTGCGCGATCTCAAGGCCAACCCCGAGCGCATGCGCGCCGTCGCCTCGGCCGACTATTCGGTGGCGACCGATCTCGCCGACTGGCTGGTACGCAAGGTCGGCCTGCCGTTCCGCCAGGCCCATCACGTCACCGGCCGGCTGGTCGGCATCGCCGCCGACAAGGGCGTCGATCTCGAAAAGCTGTCGCTCGCCGAGATGCAGGCGGTCGAGCCCAAGATCGATCGCAGCGTCTATCGCGTGCTGACGGTCGAAGCGTCGGTCAACGCCCGCAAGAACATCGGTGGCACCGCGCCCGCCAACGTCGTGCGCGCCGTGGCCGAGGCTCGGCGCCGCTTCCTTGGAGCCGACAAGAGGGCCGGGCGATGAGCTTCTTTACCTATACGAACGGCGAGATGCACGCCGAAGGCGTCTCGCTCGCGGCCATCGCGGCCCGGGTCGGCACACCGTTCTACTGTTACTCGGCCGGCGCCATGCGCGCGGCCTGGAAGGAGTTCGCCGACAACCTCAAGGGTATGAACGCCGAGGTCTGCTACGCCATGAAAGCGAACAGCAGCCTCGCCGTGGTTCGCCTGTTCGGCGAGCTGGGCGCCGGATCCGACATCGTCTCGGTTGGCGAGATGCGCCGCGCGCTCGCGGCCGGCATTCCCGCCAAGCGCATCATCTATTCCGGCGTCGGGAAGAAACCCTCGGAGCTGATGGCCGCGCTCCAAGCCGGCGTCGGTCAAATCAATGTCGAGAGCTCGTACGAGCTCGAGACCCTGAATGCCGTGGCCGGCCAGCTCGGCGTCAAGGTCGACATCACCATCCGAGTGAACCCCGACGTCGACGCCCGGACCCACGCCAAGATCACGACCGGCCGCAAGGAGAACAAGTTCGGCATCGACATCGACCTCGCCCGCGAGGCCTATGCGCTCGCCGGCAAGCTGCCGAACCTCAACGTGGCCGGCGTGGCCATGCATATCGGCTCGCAGCTGACCTCGCTCGAACCCTACCGTGACGCCATCGTGCGAGTGCGCGAGCTGATCGCGCAGCTCAGGGGGGACGGCCACAGGATCGACCGCTTCGACATCGGCGGCGGCCTGGGGATCGTTTACGACCAGGAGAAGCCCCCGGCGATCGCCGATTTCCTGGCCATGGTCGCCCGCGAAACTGCAGGGCTGGGTTGCGCGTTGACCTTCGAGCCCGGGCGTCGGCTGGTCGGCGAGGCGGGCGTGCTCGTGAGCGAGGTGATCCTCGTGAAGCCCGGCGCTGCAAAGACTTTCGTCATCGTCGACGCTGCCATGAACGACCTGATCAGGCCGACTCTCTATGAGGCGTGGCACGATATCGTACCGGTCCGTGAACGCCCCCAAGCCGCCACGATCCGCTGTGACATTGTCGGGCCGATCTGCGAATCGGGGGACTACCTGGCACAAGACCGTGATATGGCGCCGCTGGCTGCCGGAGACTTGATCATGGTACGCTCTGCGGGCGCCTATGGAGCCGTCATGGCCTCGACCTACAATACCCGGCCCCTGGCGCCGGAGGTCATGGTCGATGGCACGCGATTTGCGGTCACCCGGCCGAGGCCTTCGATCGACGAGTTGCTCTCCGCCGAGCGCTTTGTGCCCTGGCAAGAGCCGGTAAAGTCTTAAGCGTAAGCGAAAGGACGGCGATGGACGCCAGCCAGACCACCACCTTCCAGGCCCCCGGCCTCAGCCGCAAGATCGGTCTGGCGTGGCTGGCGCTAGTCTGGGAAGGCCTGTGGCCCCGACTTGTCCCGGCCCTGTCGTTCGTGGCGCTGTTCATTGCCGCTGCCCATCTCGACCTG
The DNA here is from genome assembly GCA_902825855.1 of uncultured Rhodospirillales bacterium. Lineage (GTDB taxonomy): Bacteria > Pseudomonadota > Alphaproteobacteria > Reyranellales > Reyranellaceae > Reyranella. Next base: position 15,547 of record CADECW010000046.1, read on the forward strand.
TTCGCCGGCCTCGACCCCTGGGTCCATACCGGTATCCTTGCCGCCCTTGCGCTGGCCCTGATCGGCCTCTGCTGGTGGCGCCTGCGCGATTTTGCCCTGCCCACGCAGGAAGCGGCCATCCGCCGCCTGGAGCGCGACAGCGGCGTGCCGCACCGACCGCTTGTGGCGGTCCAGGACCGTCTGGCCGCGGGCGAAACCGACCCGATGTCGTCGGCCCTCTGGGAGGCGCATCGTCGCCGCGAAGCCGAGCGTCTGGCCGGCCTCAGCAACAGGCCAGCCCACCCTGGTCTGGCGGTGCTCGACACCTGGGCGTTGCGCTTCGTGCCGCTGCTTGCCCTCATCGTGGCGATCGCCGTTGCCGGTGGATGGCGCAGCGATCGCATGGCTGCCGCCTTCACGCCGGCCTTCCCGCCGCCGCCGCCTGTCGTGGCAAACCTGTGGATCGCGCCGCCGGCCTATACCGGCAAGCCGCCGATCTATCTGGACATGGCCGACAAGGACAAGGTGTTGCGCGTGCCTGTCGGCAGCAAGCTTGCAGGCTTCGTCGACGATGTACGTGGCCGCAAGCCGCCGCAGCTCAAGATCGACGGCAACGGCACCGAGTTCGCCACTGTCGGCAAGGGCAAGTACCAGGTCGAGCAGGTCATCACCGAGGGCAAGCAGATCACCTTGCAGGCGCGCGGCGATGAGCAGGCGCGCTGGAAGCTGCATGTCATTCCCGACCTGGCCCCGACCATCGAGTTCGCCAGGCCGATCGGTGTCGACAAATGGTCGACGAAGATCGAGTACATCGCCGGCGACGATTTCGGCGTGACCGGCGTGCAACTGCAGATTCGCCTGCATGGCTCGGTGCTGGGCGCCGACATGCTGAGCGAAGACGAGGAGCCCGAGGTCATCCGCCTCGACTTGCCGGTCGCCGGCAACACCAAGAAGGTGGCCGACACGTTCGTGCGCGACCTGACGAGCCATCCGTGGGCCGGCCTCAAGGTCACGGTGATGCTGTTTGCCACCGATGCGCTCGGCCAGAAGGGCCGCAGCGCCGTCGAGACGTTCCTGCTGCCGGAGCGCGTATTCAACGATCCGACGGCGCGTGCCCTCATCGTGCTGCGCAAGGCGCTGACGCGCGATCCGAAATCCTTCCGGCAGGACGTCGCCGACGGCATGCGCCTGATTCAGGTCAAGCCCGACAGCTACCGCAACGACGCCGTGGTCCAGCTCGGTCTCCGCATCGGCGCGGCGCGGCTCGCCCAGAACGGCGAGAAGGCCAACATCACCGAGACCCAGAAGCTCCTGTGGGATCTCGCGATGCGCCTGGAGAACGGCTCGATGACGGACGCCGAGCGTGCGCTTGAGCAGGCGCGCCAGGAGCTGCGCGACGCCATGCAGCGCAATGCCGGCGACGAGGAGATCGAGCGCCTGATCCAGCAGCTCTATGACGCCATGGCGAAGTGGCAGAAGGAGCTCGCCGAGAAGATGCAGGATCCGGAGGAGCGCCGCCGCATGATGGAGCAGGCGGAAAAGATGGATCCGAACAACACCATCACCGGCGACGACCTGCAGAAGATGCTCGATAAGATCCGCGAGATGGCCAAGAACGGCCAGCGCGAGGAAGCCAAGCGCCTGCTCGAAGAACTGCGCAAGATGATGGAGAACGCCACGCCGATGATGGCCCAGCCCGGCCAGCAGCGTCAGCAGGGTCAGCGCGGTCAGCAGGGCCAGGGCAATCAGCAGGGCCGCGAGATGATGAATCAGCTCGACCGCCTGTCGCGCCGCCAGAACCAGCTTCTGGGCGAGAGCGAGCGTGAGGGCCGTCAGCAGCAAGGCCGCCAGGGCCAGCAGGGTCAGCGCCAGCAAGGGCAGCAGGGTCAGCAAGGCCAGGAGGGCCAGCAGGGCCAGCAGGGTCAGCGCGGCCAGGGCCAGCAGCCCGGAGACGGCCAATGGGGCGAGCAGCAGCGCGGCCAGCAGGAAGGCCTGCGCCGTCAGCTCGGCGACTTCATGAACAAGCTCGACGAGAACGGCATGGGCATGCCGGAGTCGCTGGGCCGTGCCGAGCGTAACATGCGCGAGGCCGAGGACGCGCTGCGCCGCGGCGATCCGCGCGAAGCCTCACGCTCCCAGCGCCGGGCGCTCGACAATATGCAGCAGGGCATGACCGACATGGCCGAGCAGATGCGCCAGCGCGGGCCCGGCAACAACCAGGACATCGCCGAGATCGAGGAGCGCGAGCGTCGCAGCGAGGACCGCGATCCGCTGGGCCGTTCCGACGGCAATTATGGCGACGCGGTCGACACCGGTGTCGACAAGGTGCCGCTCGAGCTCGAGCGCCAGCGCAGCCGCGAGATCCTCGACGAGCTGCGCCGCCGTGCCGGCGAGCAGCGGCCGAGGGACGAGCTCGACTACATCGACCGTCTGCTCAAGACGTACTGACGCCATGCGATTTGCGGTCGCTGGTGCCGCCGCGACCCTGCTTGTCGCGGCGGGCGCGACCATGGGCCAGAGCCAGATGGACCTGAACGCGAAGGCCGGCAGCGACTTGCAGAAGTCGGATCAGCAGTTGAATGCCGTCTACAACAAGCTGCGGGCCAGGATTTCCGATGCCGGCAAGAAGAGCCTGCAGGCCGCACAGCAGTCATGGCTGCGCTTTCGCGATCAGGAGTGCGAATTCGAGACCATGGGCACGGTTGGTGGCTCCATCCATTCGATGGTCCGTGCCATCTGCCTGACCCGGCTGACCGACCAGCGGATCAAGGACCTCGAGGCCCAGCTGAACTGCAAGGAGGGCGACCTCTCCTGCGGCGGGCAGTAAGTTCCCGCACGTTCTCTAAGTCGTCCTCTCCACGACGCCGATGTACGGCAATCCACGGAAACGGTGCGCCCAGTCCAGTCCGTAGCCGACCAGAAACTCGTCGCCGCACTGGAAACCGACGAAGTCGGCGTCGAGCTGGGCAATGCGCTTGCCGGGCTTCTCGAGCAGGGTGCAGATCGAGACGTGTTTGGCGCCGCGCTCGAGCAGGAGCTTCTTGGCGAAGCTGAGGGTCAGGCCGGATTCCAGGATGTCGTCGACCAGAAGCACCTCACGCTGGCGCACGTCGTCGACGATGTCGCGCACCACCTTGACGCGCCCGCTTGTCTCGGTCTTGGTCCCGTAGCTCGACAGGGTCAGGAAATCCATCGACCAGTCGGCGCCGGCACGGCTCAACGCGCGGATCAGGTCGGCGGCGAACACGAAACTGCCTTTCAGCACGGACACCACCAACGTGTCCGCCGGCAGCTTGGCGGCAAGCTCGCCCGCCATGACATCGACGCGTCCTGCGATCTCGGCAGCGGAGAAACGGACGGAGACGGTGGGACGGCCGGGCATGGATCGCTCGCTGGTCGACGGTTTGGACGACGCCATTATTGCCTCAAAACCGCGCGCAAGGCGTCAAGTTGAAGAGCGTCGCGCCACTCCGCTGGCAGGACGGCCAGGATCTCGCCGCGGAGGGCGTAGGCGGCGATGATCACCACGACCACGGCCAGGCCGGCGATCGACAGCCACTCTCCCCGCTGTGCCTTGGGCGCGGGGACGGGGAGTGCTGGCAGGCCGGAACGGTAGGTCGGCGGCCTGATCACGAAGTCGGGGACGGGGCGCGGCGGAGGTGCCATCGCCGCGGCGGCGGGCGGGGGCGCCTGGTACCACCGGTGGCTGCAGCGGGCACATTGGACGGTACGGCCGGTCGCGCCAATCGCCAGCGGATCGACAGCATAGCGCGCGCCGCAATTGGGACAGGTGACCTGCATGACTTGGCGTGGGGTTCCGCACTGGTGGTGCTTGCGGCCGGACCATAGGCCACTAAAAGTGAGCTTACAATGCTCGGCCTCCAGCTGCGTTCACTCTTGTTCAATGTCGGCTGGTACGTCGGGTCGGCGATCATCGCCGCGGTCGGCCTGCCGATCCTCCTGCTGCCGCGGGCAGCCAACATCGCCTGGGCGAATGTGTGGATCGACTTCTGCCTGTGGTGGGTCAGGGTCACGTGCCGCATCACCCATCGCGTGAAGGGTCTGGAAAATCGACCGGTCGGGCCCGTCATCCTCGCCTGCAAGCATCAATCCTCGTGGGAGGCACTCGCCTTTCATCGTCTGTTTCCCAATGCGGCGACCGTGCTCAAGCGCGAACTGCTGTACATTCCCGTCGTCGGCTGGGCGATGGCCCGCGCCGGCAACATCGCGGTCGAGCGCGGCGAGGGGCCAAAAGCCCTGCGCAGTCTCCTGCGCCAGGCCAGGGCGGCGGTGGCCGAAGGCCGCTCGATCCTGATCTATCCCGAAGGCACACGCACGCCGATCGGCTCCTCGCTGCCCTATCACGCGGGCACCGCTGCGCTCTATCGCCAGCTTGGGGTGCCGGTCGTGCCGGTTGCTCTCAATTCGGGGGTCTTCTGGGGCCGCCGCAAATTCATCAAGTGGCCCGGCGTCATCGAGGTCGAAATCCTCGACCCGATCCCGCCGGGGCTCGACCGCCAGACCTTCATGACGACCCTGCGCGAGCGCATCGAAGGTGCCACTCAGCGATTGGTGGCGGACGCCACGCGCCTCTCGTAGGGGAGGCTTTCAGCTTTCAGTTCTCTGTATGTTCTGATACGCTCCTCGGCCCCTCTTGGAAGGGATGGGTCGACAGCCCAAGTCTGTCGCCCCACCCCAAGAAGTTGGGGCCGAGGGGCCGGCTTACCACCAAGCTGGCAGGCGAGACGTGTTGCTAACTGGGCTGTGAACGATGGATTGGGCGCCAATCTCCCAGCGTATCTGGGACATGAAGTACCGCTTCCGCGACCCCTCCGGGGCCACGGACGCAGATCTCGACGCGACCTGGTGGAGGATCGCGCGCGCGCTAGCCGCACCTGAGCGCGATCCCGAGTTGTGGGCCGGACGTTTCCACGAGGCGCTGCAGGGCTTCAAGTTCCTGCCGGCCGGGCGGGTGATTGCCGGTGCCGGGACCAACCGCACCGTCACGCTGTTCAACTGCTTCGTCATGGGCGCAATCCCCGACGACATGTCGGGCATCTTCGAGAATCTGCGCGAAGCCGCCCTCACGATGCAGCAGGGCGGCGGCATCGGTCACGATTTCTCGACCCTGCGCCCACATGGTGCACCAGTGATGGGTGTCGGCGCCGATGCGTCGGGCCCGCTCTCCTTCATGGATGTGTGGGATTCGATGTGCCGCACCATCATGAGCGCGGGCAGCCGCCGCGGCGCCATGATGGCGACGCTGCGTTGCGACCATCCCGACATCGAAGAGTTCGTCGATGCCAAGCGCGATCCCAAGCGACTGCGCATGTTCAACGTCTCGGTGCTGGTCACCGACGCCTTCATGAAGGCGGTCAAGGAAGATGCCGACTGGAATCTCGTGTTCGGCGGCAGGGTCTTTCGCACTGTCAAGGCGAAGGCGCTGTGGGAGCGCATCATGCGCGCGACCTACGAGGTCGCCGAGCCCGGCGTGATCTTTATCGATCGCGTCAACCGAAGGAACAACCTGCACTATTGCGAGAGCATCCAGGCGACGAACCCATGCGGCGAACAGCCGTTGCCCCCATACGGCGCCTGCCTGCTCGGCTCGATCAATCTCGCCGTCCTGGTCAAGGAGCCGTTCACGCCGCGCGCGCGGCTCGATGCGGAGGCGCTGGAACGGCTGGTGCCGCTCGCCGTGCGCATGCTCGACAACGTGATCGACGTCTCGCGCTTTCCACTGGCGCAGCAGGAGAGCGAAGCCAAGGCCAAGCGTCGCATCGGACTTGGCGTCACCGGTCTTGCCGATGCGCTGATCTTCTGTGGCGTGCGCTACGGTTCGCCCGAGGCCGAGAAGCTGACGCGCGAATGGCTGGGTGCCGTACAGCGCCTGTCCTACCTGGCGTCGGCCGACATCGCGGCAGAGAAGGGCAGCTTCACGCTCTTCGATCGCGCACCTTTTCTTGCGGGCGAGACGGTAAAGGCGCTGCCGGACGAAGTGCGCTCGGCGATCGGCCGTTACGGCATACGCAATGCCCTGCTGAATTCGATTGCACCCACCGGCACGATCTCGCTGCTCGCCGACAATGTCTCCTCGGGCATCGAACCGGTCTTCGCCTTCTCCTTCGTGCGCCACGTCCTGCAGCCCGACGGCAGCAAGCGCGAGGAGAGCGTCGAGGATCATGCGATGCGCGTGTGGCGTCGGCTGAAGGGCAATGAGCCGCCGCCGGCCGACATCTTCGTCGATGCCCAGACCCTCACCCCGGCCGATCACCTGGCGATGCAGGCTGCCGCGCAGGACTATGTCGACAGCTCGATCTCCAAGACCATCAACCTGCCGCGCGACATCTCCTTCGAGGCGTTCAAGGATGTCTACGAGGAGGCCTACGCGACGGGCTGCAAGGGCTGTACGACCTATCGGCCGAACGACGTCACGGGTGCGGTGCTGGAGGTCAGGCCTGCCGAGCCCAAGCCGGCTGCCGCACTGGTCCCGACGACGCGAGAGGGCGGCGTGGTTTACATCGCCCAGCCGCTCGACCGGCCCGAGGAACTTCCCGGCCGCACCTACAAGATCAAGTGGCCGGGCAGCGACCATGCGATCTACATAACCATCAACGACGTGATGCAGGACGGTCGCCGCCGGCCGTTCGAGATCTTCATCAATTCCAAGAACATGGAGCACTATGCCTGGACCGTGGCGCTGACGCGCATGATCTCGGCGGTGTTCCGCCGCGGCGGCGACGTGTCGTTCGTGGTCGAGGAATTGAAGGCGGTGTTCGATCCCCGCGGCGGACAGTGGATGGAGGGCCGCTATGTGCCCTCTCTGCTGGCCGCGATCGGCGGCGTGATCGAGCGGCATCTGGTCGAGATCGGGTTTTTGGCACCGGCCGACCAGCCACGCCTCGCCGAAGCCGCCGAACAGCGCCTGCGTCTCGCCGCCGGTGCACGCGAGCCGGGAGAGGGCGCATCACACGCCGCCGCCCTCGGCCAGTGCCCCAACTGCGGCGCCGCCGCGCTGACGCACCAGGAAGGCTGTGACGTCTGCCTGAACTGCGGCTACTCGCGCTGCGGTTAGATGCAGGGCTATGGCATGTGACCAATTTTGCCGTCATCTGAGCGAAGCCGCCCGGAGGGCGGCGCAGTCGAGAGACCTCTTCTTGTCGACGCATCAACAAGAACAGGTCCCTTCACTTCGCCTCGCTCCGCTCCGGTCGGGATGACGGGGGTCAACCCAGCTCGAGCTGAACGCCCGCCGCCTTGCTGACGCCGGCCCACAGGGTGGCGAAGTCGCCGATGAAGTTGGTGTACTCGGCCGGCGTCATCGGCTTGTCGCCGGTCAGCAGCACGATGTCCTTGAAGCGCTCGACAACCTCGGGCGCCTTGTAGGCCTTCTGCAGTTCCTCGTAGAGCTTGGCGGAGATCTCCGGCGCCATGCCCTTGGGACCGGAGACGCCGACCCAGGTCGAGGTCGTGAGCTTGGCGAAGCCCTGTTCGGCGAAGGTCGGCGCATTGGGGTAGAGCGCGATGCGCTTCTCCGAGCTCACCGCCAGGAGCTTCACCTTGCCGGAATTGATGTGCGGCACGTTGGTGGTGATGGGATCGAACATCGACGGGATGGCCCCCGCCAGCATGTCCTGCAGCGACGGTGCCGAGCCGCGATACGGCACGTGCTTGAGCTTGATGCCGGCCTCGCTCGACAGCAGCTCGCCCATCAAATGGGTGTTCGAACCGATGCCGGAGCTGCCGAAAGCGATCTGGTCCGGCTTGGCCTTGGCGTCGGCGATATAGTCGGCGAGCGTCTTGTAGGGCGAGTCGGCGGGCACGATCAGGACATTGGGCGTGTGGCCGATCAGGGTGACGTGGGTGAAGTCGGTGATGACGTTGTACGGCAGCTTCGGGTAGATGCCGGGTGCGATACCGAGCGGTGAGGCGTGCGAGATCACCAGCGTGTAGCCGTCGGGAGCGGATTTGGCGGCCAGGTCCGAACCGATCGTGCCGCCGGCGCCCGGCTTGTTCTCGACCACCACTTGCTGGCCGAGGCCTGCGCTGAGGATCGGTGCCAGGATGCGCGAGATCGTGTCGGCCGTACCGCCGGGCGGGAAGGTGGCGATGAGCTTGATCGGCTGCTTGGTGGGCCAGCCCGGGCTCGCCTTGACGGCGGGTGCCGCCAGGGAAGATCCAAGCGTTGCAACCGAGGCGGCAAGAACGGTACGACGAGTAAGTTTCATTGGGCGCTCTCCTGTTTGTGCGCCCAATCGTTGCAATGGCTGTGCCAGCCCTCGCGCATCCGCCCTTGATTTGACATAAGAGTGACCGCAAATCCGGCCCGGTTACCCTGGCCGGGCACCCTGGAGGGCGAATGAGTCGGCGGACGATCCTGGCGGCGGTGTTGTTGATGGCGGGTGCCCTGGTGAGCAGCCAGGCTGCTCTGGCGCAGCCTTTGCCGACCGACCGCAGTGATCTCGCCTATTCCTATGCCCCGCTGGTCAAGCGGGTCTCGCCGGCCGTGGTCAACATCTACACGACGACCACCGCTCGCGCGCAGCGCCGCCTGCCGTTCCCGTTCCCCGGCATGCCGCTGCCGCCGCAGGCCGGCGAGCGGGTGCAGAACTCGCTGGGCTCGGGCGTGATCGTGCGGCCCGACGGGCTGATCGTGACCAATGCCCATGTCGTCAAGGGCGCCGACGAGATCCGCGTCGTGCTGGCCGACCGGCGCGAGTTCGAAGCCAAGCTCCTCACCCAGGACGAGCGCTACGATCTGGCCCTGCTGCGCATCGACACCGAGGGCGAGAAATTCCCGTTCCTGGAGATGCGGGATTCCGATTCGATCGAGGTCGGCGACATCGTGCTGGCGATCGGCAATCCCTTCGGCCTGAACCAGACCGTCACCAGCGGCATCATCTCGGCCGTTGCGCGCTCGGCGGGTGGCGTCAATGATTCGAACTTCTTCATCCAGACCGACGCCGCCATCAATCCGGGCAATTCCGGTGGCGCGCTGGTCAGCCTGGACGGGCGGCTGATCGGGATCAACACCGCGATCTATTCGCAGACCGGCGGCTCGGTCGGAATCGGCTTCGCCACACCGTCCAACATCGTGACCCGCATGGTGTCGCTCGGCGAGAGCGGCGGCCGCATCGTCCGGCCGTGGCTCGGCATCAACATGCAGCGCGTGACACCCGACCTCGCCGCCGGCTTCGGCCTGACACGGCCGGCGGGACTGGTCGTCAAGGAAGTCCATCCCGGCGGTCCCGGCTCCAAGGCCGGGCTGAAGCGCAACGACGTCATCGTGGCGCTGCGCGACCTGCCGATCGACGACGAGGCGAGCCTGCGCTTCCGGCTTGCGACGCTCACCGTCGACACGATCGTGCCGGTGAAGGTCATCCGCAGCGGCAAGGAAGTGGTGGTCGACCTGAAGCTCGCCGCGCCGCCGGAGGATCCACCGCGCGATCGGTCGATGCTGGAAGGCCGCCAGCCGCTGAGCGGCGCCGGCGTCGTCAACATGTCGCCTGCCGTCGCCGACGAGCTTGGCCTGGTCGAGTACCGCCCGGGCGTCGTCGTCATCGAGGTCAAGCCGGGCGCCTATGCCGGCCGCTTCGTGCGGCTAGGCGACATGATCGTCGCGATCAACGGCCAGGACGTGAAGAACGTCGGCGAGCTCAAGAAGAAGGTCGCGGGCGGCGTGTCGAGCGTCACCATCAGCCGCGAAGGCATGGTGAATACCGTCCAGTTTCGCTGACGCAGTGCCCGCCGAGCTCTTCGCCTCGCTCGCCCCGACACCGCTCGCCGAACGCCTGCGGCCCAAGACGCTGGGCGACATTCTGGGCCAGGACCATCTGCTCGGCCCCGACGGACCGCTCGGTCGCATGCTGGCGGCGCGCAACCTCAGCTCGTTGATCCTGTGGGGCCCGCCGGGCTGCGGCAAGACGACGATCGCCCGCCTGCTGGCCGAGCAGACCGACCTCTATTTCGAGCCCTTGTCGGCGGTATTCTCCGGCGTCGCCGACTTGCGGCGCGTCTTCGAGGCTGCCCGCCAGCGCCGCCGCGACGGCAAGGGCACGCTGCTGTTCGTCGACGAGATCCATCGCTTCAACCGCGCCCAGCAGGACGGGTTCCTGCCGTACGTCGAGGATGGGACAGTGACGCTGGTCGGCGCCACGACCGAGAATCCGTCGTTCGAGCTCAATGCCGCGCTGCTGTCGCGCTGCCAGGTGCTGGTACTGAAGCGCCTCGACGACGCCGCGCTCGGCAAGGTCCTGGATCGCGCCGAGACGGCACTGGGCAGGAAGTTGCCGATCGACGAGCAGGGCCGGCAGGCGATCTTCGCCATGGCCGACGGCGACGGCCGCTACCTGATCACGCTGGCCGAGCAGCTGGCCGGGCTCAAGGAGAAGGGGCCGGTTCCGCCGGCGCGGCTGGCGACACTGCTGCAGAAGCGTGCGCCGCTCTACGACAAGGCGCAGGAAGCGCACTACAACCTGATCAGCGCCCTGCATAAGTCCTTGCGCGGCTCGGACGTCGATGCCGCGCTCTACTGGTTCGCGCGCATGCTCGATGGCGGCGAGGATCCGAAGTACATCGCCCGCCGCCTGGTTCGCTTCGCCGTCGAGGATATCGGCATGGCCGACCCCAATGCGCTCAGCCAGACCCTGGCAGCGTGGGACACCTACGACCGGCTGGGTTCACCCGAAGGCGAGCTCGCGATCGCCCAGGCGGTGATCTATCTCGGCACCGCGCCGAAATCGAACGCGGGCTACGTCGCGTTCGGCGGCGCCAAGCGCGCAGCCAAGGAGCACGGCTCGCTGACGCCGCCCATGCACATCCTGAATGCGCCGACGCGGCTCATGAAGGACATCGGCTACGGCAAGGGCTACGAATACGACCACAGCGCCGAAGACGGCTTCTCCGGCCAGAACTACTTCCCCGACGGCATGGCCCGCGAGGAATTTTATCAGCCCGTCGAACGCGGCTTCGAGCGCGAGATCCTGAAGCGCCTCGATTACTGGAAAAAGCTGCGGGCCAAGAAGCGCTGAGGGACCGCAGGCCCGCGCTTTCCTAAGGTTTCGCCATTGCCCGGACGACGCGGCGATCGCGGCCGTAGACGTCATCGCGGAAGGTCGGCATCCCCGCGGCGTCGGCCGTCACCGTGCGGTAGGTCACGTAGAGCGTGATCGGCTCGGGAAAGCCGTAGTGCGCCTGCTGGCCGGCATCGATCGCCTGGAGCACGCGCTCCTTGCTGAAACCGTCCCTGCCGCCAAATGCCTTCTCGACGAAGTCGAGCGGGTTCTGCAGGCGAATGCAGCCATGGCTGAAATTCCGGCTGCCTTCGGTGAAAAGCCAGCGGCTGGCCGTGTCGTGCATGTAGATCCCGTACTTGTTGGGGAACGGGAAGAAGATGTAGCCCAGCGCATTACCGGCGCCCGGGTCCTGCCGGATGCGATAGGGGAAGGCATTCGGATGGATCGAGCTCCAGTCGATCGATGCGGGATCGACCTCGGTGTCGTCGCTCCAGTTCTCGAATATCTTGAAGCCCGCGGCCTGCAGCGCGTTGGGATCGCGGCGCAGCATCGGCAGATACTCCTCGCCCGAGATCGACTGCGGCACCGTCCAGAAGGGATTGGTCTGGAAGCCGCGCATGGTCGACTGGATCTCGGGGGTCGGATCCTTGGGCGTCCCGACGATCACCAGGCTCCGGAAGGCGACCTTGCCCTCGTCGACGAATACCATCGAATAGTCGCCGGCATTGACCAAGACATAGCGGCTGCCGAGATCGGCCGGCAGCCAGCGGCGGCGCTCGAGGTTGGCGACGATCTGGTCGATGCGATCATCTATCGTGGTGTTGAGCGACAGCGTGGTCTTGGCGCCGATGATGCCGTCGACCGTCAGCCCCTTGGTCTCCTGGTAGGTTTTGACGACGGCGACCAGCGGCTCGTCGTAGAGCTCAGGTGAGACGTCGGCGGACGGCTCGGGAACGCTGAGATCGAGCTCGGCCAACCGCACGCGCACGATAGGCACACGCGGATCGGCCATGCCGGGCTTTAGTGGATTGCCGTCGGGCAGCTGCGTGAAGACCGCCTTGCCGCGCTTGTCGCGCCAGGCCGCCAGAGTCTTCTGCAATGCCGGGTAGTCGCCTTTGGGAGCGAGGTCGGCAAGCCAGGCGGCGAAGTCGCCGGCATTTGCCGCCGTCTTCAAAAGGTCGGCGCGCTCGACTTTGCGCTGGACGATATCGATGTCCTTGTCGATGCGGTTGGCACGCACGCGCCCCGTCGACAGGTCGCTGGCATAGGCGACAAAAGCCGCGGTCAGCAGTGTTTCGGTAGCGGGATCGGCGCCCGCCTCGACGGCCTTCTCCACTTCGGCAAGCCCGTACCACTTGGGATCCAGCCCATGGTCCGCCGCACCGCGAATTGCCTTGAGCAGCGCGTCGGCACGTGCGCGGTTGGCGCTCGAGCCGGTCCAGAGAGCCTCGTTGGCGAGGGAGGGAAGGGGCCCCGCGAGGGGTAGCAAGAACGCCAGGAGCGCAGCGACAAAGCGGAATCGATTCACACTGCGTGTATAGCAGGAAACGCCCGATTCGTCCATTTGGAGACGAAGCCATGGGATTGCATGAAAGCCAGCAAATCCGCGGTCGCACGCTGCTTCAGCTCGGGCGTGCCGCCGCCGGCGCGGGCGCCCCAGGTAACGCAGTGCCGTCGCGCCCATGCCTGGTATTCCGGTTCGCTCATTGCCCGGTCGGCGGCGACCACGAAGTGGCGCCCATCATCCTCGATGAAATTCTTGCAGCATGACCAGTTCTCGGCGTCCTTGATGTCGAACACCGGGCCGACCGATTCCCAGCCGTGGTGGGCATTGCCGTAGACCTTGACCTTGATGCGCGTATTGCCCTTCGCCCGCATGCGTTCGGCGTACTCGACGGCGAGCGGCGCGGGTGTGTAGTCGTCGCGCGCCGCCAGCATGAAGAACATCGGCTTGCCGTTCGTCGTCGGATCGCGGTGCTGCGCGGTGGCCCCCGGGCAGATCGCGACATGCAGGTCGAACAGGTGAGGGAAGGTGCCGCGCCAGCGCCGGCGCACGGCGATGCCGGCATTGAGCGCGGCGCCGCCGCCCTTGGAGACTCCCATGATGCCGACCCGCTCAGGATCGATTCGACGATCAGCCCGCAGCAGGGCCAGGGCGGCGAAGGCGTCGCCCTCCATCTGGGCGGCCGAAACCAGGCTCTGGTCGGCGACGGTCCGGCGCACGCCGCGGCCGGTGAAGCTGTCGACGATCAGGGCGGCGATGCCGGCCTCGTTCAGCGCCTGGGCGTAGAAGTGCTCGCGATGGCGCTGGACGCCGGCGCTCGAGGTCAGGAGCACCATGCAGGCAACCGGCCCATCCGCTTCCGGTAGATGAAGGCTGGCCGTCAGCCTGGCTGGCCGGCAGGCGACGGGATGATCGAAGGTCAGCGTGTCGAACGCCAGCGATTCCATGGACACCCCTGTTTACTCTTCCAACCTACCCCGTCATAGGGGGAGCATGACCAGCCCGAAGGTCCAAACCCGAGCCATCGCCGGTGACGAGGCCGGCTTGCGGCTCGATCGCTGGTTCCAGCGGCATTTCCCGGATCTCGGCCACGGTGCCCTGCAGAAGCTTTTGCGCACCGGCCAGGTCCGCATCGACGGCAGGCGCGCCGAGGGCAAGGACCGGGTCGAGCCCGGCCAGACCATCCGCCTGCCGCCCGGCGTCACTGTCGCGCCATCGCCCAAGCCACGCGAGATTCCGACCGTACCGGACCGCGACGCCCAGGAGATCCGCGGCCTGGTCATCCACAAGGACGACCAGGTGATCGTGCTGAACAAGCCGCCCGGGCTCGCCGTGCAAGGCGGCACGGGAACCCAGCGTCATGTCGACGGCATGCTCGACGCACTGCGCTTCGGCTACGAGGAGAGGCCGCGGCTGGTCCATCGGCTGGACAAGGACACGTCGGGCCTCCTCCTTATCGCCCGCACCGGCCCCGCTGCTCGGCGCCTGGGCGATTCCTTCCGCGATCGCGAGACCGAAAAGCTCTACTGGGCGGTCGTCGTCGGCATGCCGCCGCGGCCGGAAGGGGCCATCGACCTGGCCCTGGCCAAGCGGCCGGGCGGACGCGATCGCGAGCTGATGCAGGTCGACGAGGAGAACGGCCAGAAAGCGCTGACCCATTTCAGGGTGCTCGACCATGCCGGCAAACGCGCCGCCCTGCTGGCACTGTGGCCGCGCACCGGTCGCACGCATCAATTGCGGGTGCATTGCGCAGAGATCGGCTGTCCCATCCTGGGTGACGGCAAATATGGCGGCGAGGAAGCTCTGCTGTCGGCCGTCGCCGACGCGCGCCGTCTGCATCTCCACGCCCGTCGCCTGGTGTTGCCGCACCCGTCGGGCAAGGGTGAGCTCGCAATCGATGCACAGCCTCCGCCTCACTTCCGCCGTACCGTTGAAGCATTCGGCTTCTCGTTCGACGCAGTTTGAGCGAGAATCGCAGGTAATGCGCGTTCCCTGGAAGCGGTTGGCCTGGATTGTCGCGGCGGCTGTGCCCCTTGCCGCGCTGGCCGGAGCCATTTGGGTCGGCACGCGCGATCTCTCGCGGTTCCAGAGCCGCATGACCGAGCAGGTGCGCAAGGTGACGGGCCGCGAACTTGCCGCGCGCGTGCCGCTCAGCATCAAGCTCGGTACCGAGCCGGCCATGGTGGCGGAAGGCGTTACCCT
>CADECW010000046.1:30346-50521 GCA_902825855.1 uncultured Rhodospirillales bacterium
CGCTCAGCATCAAGCTCGGTACCGAGCCGGCCATGGTGGCGGAAGGCGTTACCCTAACCAACGCGGGCTGGGGCTCGCGCCCGGAACTCGCCCGGGTGAGAAAGCTCACCCTGTTCCTCGATCCGGCGTCGCTGTTCCTGGGCGAGATCAGGATCGGCCGCGTACTGCTCGAAGGCGCCGACATCCTGGTCGAACGCAACGACGTGGGCGATACCAACCTCGACATGCTGCCGCCACCCGACGGCTCGGGTCCGCATCCCGGCGAGAATCGCTCGCTTCGGCTGCGCACGGCCCCTGCCTTCCCGTGGATCACGGCGATGGAGGTGCGCGACTCGGTGCTCACCGTCGCCGAGGGGCAGGGCCGACCGCCGGTCGTGCTGGAAATCCCGGCCGCGACCTTCAAATCGTCGGCACCCAACCTGCCGCTTCAGCTCGACGGCAAGTTTGCGGTACCTCAGGCCGTGCCGCTGGAGCTCACCGGCAGCGCCGGCTCGTTCGACGGCTGGATGAGGGGACTGCCCGGCAACATCGACGTGCAGGGCGGCTTCGGCGGCGGCAAGATCGCGATCAAAGGCAGCATCAATGCGAAGGGCACCAACCTCGCCATCACGTCGGAAGGGCCCGACGTATCCGTGTTCGGTCCCTATGTGCGACTGCCGATACCGAGCGGCGGTCCTTATGCGCTCAACGCCAAGGCCGGCACGTTGCGCAGCAGCTTCAAGGTCGAGGTCACGGCGCTGAAGGTCGGCTCCAGCGAACTCGTCGGAGAGGCGCTGTTCCGCGTCGACCGCAAGGGCAAGCCGACCATCACCGTCAACGCGGACGTGAGCCGCCTCGACATGGGCGACCTTAAGGCCGCGCCCTCGGCCGCGTCTGCCGCGAACGCCCCGCAGGGACCGGCGCGCCTTGTGCCGGCCAAGCCGTTCTCGGCGACCTGGCTTGGCCGCTCGGCCATGTCGGTGACGGTTCGGCTGGGCGAGATCGTCGGCCTGGGCAGCAAGGTGCAGAATGCCTCGGTCACGCTGACCTCGGGCGAGACCCGTTTCTCCTTCCGCGCCGCCGCCACAGTCGGTGGCGGCTCGGCCGGTTTCGACCTGGTCTACGATGCGACCGGCCGCATCGGCCAGGCGACACTGACGGCCTCGGCCAGCCGAGTGTCGCTCGCCGATATCACCACCTTGCTGGGCTTCGACGTCGGCCTGCGTGACGCCGTGGGCGACATCGACCTGCGTCTGCGCGGCGGCGGTCGCAATACGCGCGATGCATTGAATTCCGCGAGCGGCTCGATCGAGGTCGCGGTCACCAAAGGCGAGTGGCCGCGCAGCCAGTTCACGCATTGGCCGGGCGAGACGCAGCGCCTGTTGGGGGGCGGCGACAGTGGCGTGCCCTTCAACTGCGTCGCCGGCCGTTTCGAGGTCAGCGGCGGCGTCGCCTGGCTGCGTCGGCTGGTGGTCGACACGCCACGCACCACCATGGTGGGCGGCGGCTATCTCAGCCTCAGGACCGAAGGCTTCGAGTTCATCCTCGCTCCCGAGGCACGCGACAACCAGAACGCCGGGCTTGCCTCGCCGTTGCGCATCAAGGGCGGCAGCGGCCGCGAGACAGCGAGCGCACTCGAGCCCAATCTGGCACGCCTGATCATCCCGGCCGGCGTGGTCCAGAGCATGAGCGGCCAGATCAATCAGGCTGGAAAGCAGGCCGGTGCCAATCCCTGCGCCCTCCTGGCGCCGCGCGTCGAAGGCCTGAGGCCGGGTCTCCGGGGCCAGATGCCGGTTCCGGCACCCGCCGACATGCGCCATCGCGGCAGTCGCCCGCAGGCCCAGACGGCGGGACCGCAGCGCAGCCCGACACGACCGTGATCTCGGGTTGCCGCTTTCAGGACGAACCGAAAGAGCGGGCAAAGCCGCCCTTGTCGCCGGACCCATCGGGCGTGTAAGCCCTCGGCTCGAATGAAGCGTTTCTACAAGGAAACGGCCGTCGATCTGGCTGATGGCGGCCATCGCGTCCTGCTCGACGGCAGGCCCATGCGCACACCGGCCAAGGCTGTGCTGGTCGTGCCGACGCGTGCCCTGGCCGAGGCGATCGCGGCCGAATGGGGCGAGGTGCCGGACAAGGCCGAGATCAACGCCTCGCACCTGCCGCTGACCCGGCTCGCCGCGACCGGACACGACCGTGTGACGACGCAGCGCACGCGGGTGATCGAGGACACCGCCAAGTATGCGGGCTCCGACATGCTGTGCTATCGCGCCAGCGAACCCGAGACCCTGGTAAAGCGCCAGCAGGAGACATGGCAGCCCCTGCTCGACTGGGCAGCCGAGCGCTACGGCGCGCGGCTGGTCGTTGTCGAGGGCCTGGCCTTCGTCGACCAGCCGGAACAGGCCGTGAAGAAGTTGCACCACGCTGTGGCGGCACACAGCGATCTCGGCCTGTCGGCGCTCTACAACCTGACGCACATTTCGGGCTCGTTGGTCGTGGCGCTCGCCGTTGCCGAGGGGCATCTTTCGGCGGCGGATGCGTTTGCGGTGGCGCAGCTCGACGAGCTCTATCAGATCGAGCGCTGGGGCGAGGATCCGATCGCTGCCCAGCGCCATGAAGGCATCAGGCAAGACATCGACGCCAGCGCGCGTTTCCTCGCGCTGTTGGCGGAGCAAAGGTTGAAAGGATGACCATGACGGCGGCCGCCAAATTCCGGGAAGTGCTGGCGAAGAAGGGGCTCGTCGAGGCGATGGCGGCGCACAGTCCGCTATCGGCGATGCTGGTCGCCGAGGCAGGCTTCGACGCGATCTGGGCATCGGGCTTCGAATTGTCGGCGATGTACGGTGTGCCCGACGTCAGCGTGGTGTCGATGACCCAGCATCTCGACATGACGCGGGCCATGGTCGACCGCTCGGGCCTGCCGGTGGTGGCCGACATCGACACCGGCTTCGGCAACGCCATCAACGTCCTCTATGTCGTCGAGCAGTATGAGCGCGCGGGCGTGGCAGCGATCGTCATGGAAGACAAGAGTTTCCCGAAGGTCACCAGCCTGATCGCCGGCGGTCGCCAGGAGATGATTCGCATCGAAGAATTCCAGGGCAAGATCGATGCGGCGCGGGCGGCCCGCAAGGACAAGGACCTCGTTCTCGTCGCGCGCACCGAAGCGCTGATCGCGGGCCTCGGCCAGGACGAGGCATTGGAGCGCGCTCGCGCCTACGAGGCGGCCGGCGCCGACATGATCCTGGTCCACTCCAAGCAGAAGACGCCCGACGAGATCGAGGCGTTCGTCAAGGCGTGGGACGGCAATTCGCCGATCGCCCTGGTGCCGACGGCCTATCCGCAGATGACGGTGGCGCGGGTGCGCGAGCTCGAGAAGATCGGACTGCTGATCTGGGGCAATCACGCGATCCGTGCTGCGGTCGGCGCCATGCGCAAGACTTTCGCTCAGATCCGCAAGGACGGCGGCATCCATGGTGTTGAAGCGAGCATCTCCACCGTCGACGACGTGTTCGACCTGCAGGGCATGGGTAAGGTCAAGGACGACGAAAAGCGGTTCCTGCGCTAGCGGCCGCCGTGAAGAAGGTTGGCGTTCTCGCGACAGTGCTCGCCGCCCTGGCGGCGATGGCGGAGCCGTCGCTCGCGCAGGATCTCAGCGGCGACTGGCAGTTCAAGCGACGCGCGCGGGAGGGCTGGCACACCGGCACCCTCGTCATCGACAAGGACGGTCAGGTCCGGCAACGGGGCCGCAATCCGTTCCAGGACTACTCGCAATGCGGCCACGTCGTCGCGGTCGGCGTCAAGGTCGAGATCGTCTTCACGTCGGTCAAGAGCAAGCACGGCTACAGTATCGATCACTTCTATTGCACCGTGCAGGGCGAAAGCGCCCTCAGTTGCTTCAATATCGATGGTATCGGCAAGGAGGACGACCTGTTCCGCATCGAGCGCGTCGGCGGAAAATCGGGTTCGCCAGACGGGCAGATGGATGACGTCTGTCCCGCCCGGGAAAAGCCCCAGGTCTAGACCTCGCTGCCATTTTGGCCGAAAACAGGCGCAACGAGCCGGAGTTCGTGAATGCAGCAGATGTTGGAAGAGCTTGAGCGCCGTCGCGTGGCGGCGAGCCAGGGCGGCGGCCCGCGCCGCGTCGAGGCGCAGCACGCCAAGGGCAAGCTGACCGCCCGCGAGCGCATCGACGCGCTGCTCGATACGGGCTCGTTCGAGGAATACGACATGTTCGTCGAGCATCGCTCGATCGATTTCGGCATGGAGAACCAGAAGATCCCGGGCGACGGCGTGGTGACTGGCCATGGCACGATCAACGGCCGGCTGGTCTACGTCTTCAGCCAGGATTTCACCGTGTTCGGTGGCGCCTTGTCGGGAATGCATGCCGCCAAGATCTGCAAGGTCATGGACATGGCGATGAAGGTCGGTGCACCCGTGCTGGGCCTCAACGACTCGGGCGGCGCGCGAATCCAGGAAGGCGTCGATTCGCTGGCGGGCTACGCCGACGTCTTCCAGCGCAACGTGCTGGCCTCGGGCGTGATCCCGCAGATCTCCATGGTCATGGGGCCGTGTGCCGGCGGCGCGGTCTATTCGCCGGCGATGACCGACTTCATTTTCATGGTGAAGGACAGCTCCTACATGTTCGTCACCGGCCCCGACGTAGTGAAGACCGTGACGCACGAGACGGTGACCCAGGAGGAGCTCGGCGGCGCGCTTACCCACACGCAGAAGTCCGGCGTTTCCGATCTCGCATTCGAGAACGACGTCGAGGCGCTGCTGCAGTTGCGCCGCTTCGTCGACTTTCTGCCGTCCAACAATCGCGAGAAGCCGCCGCTGCGGCCGACGCACGATCCGGTCGACCGCGACGACTACTCGCTCGACACGCTGGTGCCGGACAATCCCAACAAGCCCTACGACATCAAGGAGCTGATCCTGAAGATCGTCGACGAGGGCGATTTCTTCGAATTGTCGCCGGAATGGGCCGCCAACATCGTGATCGGCTTCGGCCGCATGGCCGGCCGCACCGTGGGTTTCGTGGCCAACCAGCCGATGGTGCTGGCGGGCTGCCTGGACATCGACAGCTCGCGCAAGTCAGCGCGTTTCGTGCGCTTCTGCGACGCCTTCAACGTCCCGATCGTCACTCTCGTCGACGTGCCGGGCTTCCTGCCGGGCACGACCCAGGAGTTCGGCGGCATCATCAAGCACGGCGCCAAGCTTCTCTACGCCTATGCCGAGGCGACGGTGCCCAAGGTCACGGTGATCACCCGCAAGGCCTACGGCGGCGCCTACGACGTTATGGCCTCCAAGCACCTGCGCGGCGACGTGAACTATGCCTGGCCGGGCGCGGAGATCGCCGTGATGGGCGCCAAGGGCGCGGTGGAGATCATCTTCCGCTCCGACATCGGCGATGCCGCCAAGATCGCGGCGCGCACCGAGGAGTACCGCCAGAAGTTCGCCAACCCGTTCGTGGCGGCGAACCGCGGCTTCATCGACGACGTGATCATGCCGCACGGCACGCGCCGGCGTGTCTGCAAGGCGCTGGCCACGCTCGAGAACAAGAAGCTCGAGAACCCGTGGCGCAAGCACGGCAATGTGCCGCTGTGATCGGGACCCTGTGATCTCGATGGCCGTGCATCTGGCGCCGGAGGAACGCTTGCGACGGGGGCGCCAGGTGCGCCTGCATCTCATCGTCGGGCTGCTTACCCTCCTGGTTCTGATCGCCGTCAACGCCCTCTTCAGCAGCCGCTATCCGTGGTGGCTGTGGGTGCTGACGGCCTGGATGCCGCTGATTGCCGGCCATACCGCCTGGGCCATGGGCCTGTTCGACCGCGCTGGAAAGGAACCGTGAGAATGGCCGCCAAGAAGAAGGCCGCGATCAAGAAGGCCGCTGCGAAGAAGGCGTCTGCGAAAGTGCCGGAGAAGAGCCATCCGCTGTTCGACAAGATCCTCATCGCCAATCGCGGCGAGATCGCCTGCCGTGTCATCCGCACGTGCAGGCGCCTCGGCATCAAGACCGTGGCCGTATATTCCGAGGCCGATGCGGACGCGCTGCATGTGCGCGAGGCCGACGAAAAGGTTCTGATCGGTCCGCCGCCCTCGACCCAATCCTACCTGCTGGTCGACAAGATCGTGGAGGCCTGCAAGAAGACCGGCGCCCAGGCAGTCCATCCCGGCTACGGCTTCCTGTCGGAGAAGCAGGAGTTCCAGAAGGCGCTGGCCAAGGCCGGCATCGTCTTCATCGGGCCCGAGGCGCACGCCATCCACGCCATGGGCGACAAGATCGAGAGCAAGAAGCTGGCCCAGAAGGCGGGAGTCAGCACCGTTCCCGGTTGGCTCCACGCCCTGAAGGACGCCGACGAGGCGGTGAAGATCGCCAAGCAGGTCGGCTATCCGGTGATGATCAAGGCCTCGGCCGGCGGTGGCGGCAAGGGCATGCGCATCGCCTACAATGACGCCGAGGCGCGCGAGGGTTTCAGTTCTGCCACCAACGAGGCCAAGGCCTCGTTCGCCGACGACCGCGTGTTCATCGAGAAGTACGTCGAGGAGCCGCGGCATATCGAGATCCAGCTGATCGCCGACGGCCGGGGAAACTGCCTTTACCTCTGGGAACGCGAGTGCTCGATCCAGCGCCGGCACCAGAAGGTGATCGAGGAGGCGCCGAGCCCGTTCCTCGACGCCAGGACACGCAAGGCGATGGGTGAGCAGGCGGTCGCGCTCGCCAAGGCAGTCAAGTACAAGAGTGCCGGCACGGTCGAGTTCATCGTCGACAAGAACCGCAAGTTCTACTTCCTCGAGATGAACACCCGCCTGCAGGTCGAGCATCCCGTCACGGAGCTGATAACCGGCCTCGACCTGGTCGAGCTGATGATCCGCGTCGCTGCCGGCGAGAAGCTGCCGCTCGAGCAGAAGGACGTGAAGCTGAACGGGTGGGCCGTCGAGGCCCGCCTCTATGCCGAGGATCCGTTCCGCAACTTCCTGCCCTCGACCGGCCGCCTGGTGAAGTACCGCGAGCCCGCGCCCGGTCCCGACGTACGCGTCGATACAGGCGTGTACGAAGGCGGCGAGATCTCGATGTTCTACGATCCGATGATCGCCAAGCTCTGCAGCTATGGGAAGACCCGCATCGACGCCATCGAGCGCATGCGGCGCGCGCTCGACGAGTTCTATGTTCGCGGCGTGTCGCACAACGTGCCGTTCCTCGCGGCGTTGATGGCTCATCCGCGCTTCCGTGCCGGCAAGCTAACGACCAACTTCATCGCCGAGGAGTTCAAGGGCGGCTTCACGGCAGCGCACCTGCCGCCCAGGGATCCCGCCATGCTCGCGGCCGTCGCGGCGGTCGCCGACCGCATCAAGAGTGTGCGGCTGGGCAGCACCGAGGGCAGCCGCGTCGTGATGCTCAATCGCCAGCCGATGGCGGTCGACGTAACGGGCGCCAATCCTCACTTCACCGTCGAAGCCGAAGGCCGCCAGATCGTCGTCCAGACCGACTGGTCACCGGGCGAGCCGCTGATGCATGCCACCATCGACAAGCAGGCTGTCGTCGTGCAGGTCGATGCCGTGGGCTCGGGCTGGCGCCTGATCAACGAGGGCGGCCAGGCCGAGGCGCTGGTGCTGACGCCGCGCCAGGCCGACCTCTACGCCAAGATGCCGGTCAAGGCGGCACCCGACACGTCCAAGTTCCTGCTCTCGCCGATGCCGGGCCTGCTTGCTTCCGTGGCGGTGAGCGAGGGCCAGGACGTCAAGGCGGGTGAGGCCCTGGCGGTGGTCGAAGCCATGAAGATGGAGAACGTACTGCGCGCCGTGCGCGACGGCACGGTCAAGAGCCTGCACGCCAAGGCCGGCGACAGTCTGCGCGTCGACCAGAAGATCATCGAGTTCGCCTGATCCCATGGCGCTGCAGGCCCGCCTCACGATCAGCGGCCGGGTGCAGGGCGTGGGCTATCGCGACTGGACGGTCACGACAGCTCGCCGACTGGCTCTGACCGGCTGGGTGCGCAACCGCATGGACGGAGCGGTGGAGGCTCTGCTCGTGGGCGACGACCAGGCAGTCGGCCAGATGATCGATGCCTGCCGCCGCGGGCCGCCTGGCGCCCGCGTCGACAACGTCGACATCGAGCCGGTCGATCTCGACGTCCTGCCGCAGGGTTTTACGCAGCTTCCAACGGTCTGAGATCGGCGGCGGCAAGCCGGACTGCTCGCGCTCCTGGGGGCGGCGCCGAAGCGCGGAAAGCGACGCGCGACAATCGTTCTGCCGATGTGGCCATCGCATCCCCCGCGGCGTTCAAGTGTGGGGTGTTGTGGGACATCCCCGGGTGTGGGCTGGGTCAGTGAAGCAGTCACTGTCTCGGCCCGCCCCGAACGTCATATCAGGTCAAACGTCTGGAACGGGCCGACCGCAGTTCCAGTTCGTCGGTTCCACAGCCGACAGGCGGCATCAGCTCGGGCCGCCAGTGGCGGCGTCCCTGTCGGGACAAACTTGGTGCACGTCGCGGCGTGGCCTTGCTGCTCGGCGAACTGAAGCTCTGGTGGCTTGCCCTGTCTGCAGCGGCAATCATGGATACCGCTGCGATCGTGGGTGTTGAGCGCTTGGACCGCCCGGCATCGCAAGCCGATCAATTTGGATGGTCGGCTGGCGCTGGCGATGTCTCGGAGGGCGCCCTTTCGAGCATCGGCTCCAGGCGAGAGGGACTGCCCGAGTGTTCGTCGGCATCTGAAAGGCCGCGCAGGTGATCGGTGTACCAGCCCTGGCAGACAGCGACGCCTGTGAGGATTGCGATGCTGACTGCTCCGAGCAGCACCACCGCGGCCAAGGGCTCGATGAACACCCAGTCGAATGCCAGATCAGCCAACACGCATGGCAGCAGAAGGAGAGCCCCAGCCAGTGTCGCCACTTCCCCGAGGGTCAACAGGGCTTCCATTGCTACTCGCATGGCGTCTCCTTCGTCCGGCGGCATTTTCGCAGGCCCGTCACATTGTTCTGATGTGGCGCTTGCATCCGGACGGCGAGCCTCCTGGCTGCTGTCAAACGCGACGCGGACTCCACACACACCCAGCGAAGTAACTTCGCCATGTATCTTCAGGTTTCATTTTGCAGCTATTTTAAATGTGCGCGACTGCCGGGCGAGACAAACTCGGCTCCCGCCGCTTTCCCGAGCGGGAGCAGACACACTCGTCAATTAAAATGACACTGAAGACCTGGGAGAGCGCGGCAGTCGCAACGTGACGAAGTAGCGGGCGTTTCCGAGCGGCCGAAGGAGACTGAGAGGCCTGAGATGCGCTGTTACTTCACACGAGCCAATTCGATACAAGGAGTTACCTTCATCAAGGCCGCCTCCGACGAAGATCTGATCGAGAAGGCACAGCAGCTTTTCGCGACACGCGGCGATCAATTCGATGGCTTCGAAGTGTGGCATGGCGACCGGTTTATCTATCGATTCAAGAGAGACGACCAATCGTTGGAAATAGACACCATATAACCCGGTGACATGCGTCCTGACCGCTGCCTGGCCGTTTAAATTGCAGCCCGGACCGTCTGCCTTCGTACAAACCGGCGCCGCATCATGTGCCCGGCTGCACCCGTTCCCCGGCTGCAGCTGGCACCCGCGCCGATTGCCGCTCGACACATGCAAGCAAAGTGAGTGGTCTCCAGACGCATGCCACGATCGCGACTCGAGACCGCCGGGTGCGGCGAACGTGGCGACACTGCGGCCACCACCTGAACACAACCTGACAGGGCGGGCGACATGGCACTATGCCCGATGGCTACTGTTATCCGGTGGGTAGTGCGGGCGAGGGCGCTGCAGTTTCGTGCTCCGCAGCGGAATAAGGGCCAAAGGCTGCCACTGTAGGTGTGGGAATGTGGAGGGCGCCGCTACAACGTTTTGCCGACCCTCAAGGCGAGGGAGCGGCGGTTGCAACCGGGAACGACTGCGCCGTGTCGACTGACACTGAGGTGTCGACTGGCACCATTGAACGACCACCCGCGGTATCGCCATCGCCTTCACTGGCGGGGCGACCGTTCTGGTCGGTCATGATCCCGATCTACAATTGTCGAGAGGACTATCTGCGCGAAACGCTGGGCAGCGTGCTTTGCCAGGACCCGGGTCCCGCCGACATGCAGATCGAGGTGCTCGACAACTGCTCGACACTCGGCGACCCGGAGCGCCTGGTACGGGAGATCGGCGGCGGACGAATCGCATTCCATCGCCAGTCCCACAATCTCGGGATGGCCGGAAACTTCAACGCCTGCATCAATCGCGCGCTCGGCCACTGGGTGCATATCCTGCATGGCGACGATACGGTCCGCCCGGAATTCTACAAGCGGGCGCGTGCCGGGATTGCAGCCCATCCCGAAGTCGGCGCAGCGCTGAGCCGACTGATCTACATCGACGGCGACGGCCGGTGGAGCGGTTTGTCGGAGCTCGAGAGCCGGGTACCCGGCATCCTCGACGACAGCTTTACCTGGCGCCAGCTTACCGACCAGCGCATCCAGTTCGTCGCCATGGTTGTGCGACGCTCAACCTACGAAGAACTCGGCGGTTTTCGTCCGTCGCTGCCGCATTGCCTGGATTGGGACATGTGGAAGCGCGTCGCCGTCAGCAAGGCCATCGTCTACGATCCCGATCCGTCCGCTTGCTACCGGCTGCATGACGGTATGGAAAGCGGCCGTCTTATCATGACGGGTGCGAATGTCGCCGAGGAGCGACGATCTATCGAATACACATGCGCGTTGCTTCCACCGGCGCAGGCAGCGTCGGTTAGGCTGGCCGCCAACAAAGTTGTCGGTATCAAAGCGGCGCGGCGGGCCCGACACTTGTGGCGAAACGGCCTTCGGTACGCCGCTTGGCGCCAACTCGCCGAAGCGTTGCGCTGCAGTCGGGCACCCGGCGTGCTGGCCCGCAGCCTTTTCGCCTTGCTGGTGCACTGAGAGAGGTAGCAGCATGAAGGTTGTGATCTTAGCCGGAGGCTACGGCACACGGATCAGCGAGGAAAGCGCCGTCCGACCCAAACCCCTGGTCGAGATCGGCGGACAACCGATTCTCTGGCACATCATGAAGATCTACTCGTCGTACGGCCTGCACGACTTCATCGTCCTGTGCGGCTACAAGGGCCACCTCATCAAGCAGTACTTCCGGGATTACGCGCTGGCGAATTCGGACGTCACCTTCGACCTGCACGAAAGCAAGATGCACAGGCATCGCAACGGCGTCGAGCCGTGGCGCGTGACGCTGCTCGATACCGGGGAGAAGACGATGACGGGCGGACGCATCAAGCGCGCCCGGGCATATCTTGGCGATGAGCCCTTCTGCCTGACCTACGGTGACGGTGTTTCGGACATCGACGTTCCCGCGCTGATTGAATTCCATCGCCGGACGGGCGCCCTGGTGACCGTCTCGGCGGTCCGTCCGCCAGGACGCTTCGGTGTTCTGCGTTTGCAGCCGGGCGAGGACTTCGTCGCAGCCTTCCGCGAGAAATCCAACGACGACAGCGATTATATAAACGGCGGTTTCTTCGTCGTCGATCCCAAGGCCATCGACTACATCGAAGGTGACGCCACCGTGTGGGAGCGCGAGCCTCTCGAGACCATGGTGAGCGAAGGCCGTGTCGCGGTCTACAGGCACCGCGGGTTCTGGCAGAACATGGACACGCTGCGCGACAAGGCGGTTCTCGAGGAATATTGGCAAAGTGGGAAGCCGCAATGGAAAAATTGGTGACCGACACGCAGTTGCTGCACAACGCAACCGCTACCGGTGTGCCACGTCGTGTTCTCGTGACGGGCGCCGACGGCTTCATCGGCTCGGTGCTGACGCCGCTCTTGATGGACCACGGCTTCGAGGTCACCGGCCTCGACACCGGCTTTTACCGCGCCGGATTGCTCTATCATGACGGGCGTGACCGGCCGCGGACGATCACGCGTGATGTGCGCAGCCTGTCGGCTGCCGATCTCGATGGCTTCGATGCCATCGTCCATCTGGCCGAGCTGTCGAACGATCCGCTGTGCCAGCATGATCCCGAGAAGACTTACGAGATCAATCATCTCGGTTCGGTCGCCTTGGCAACCGCGGCCAAGGAGGCAGGCGTCGCCAGGTTCGTCTATGCCTCTTCGTGCAGCATCTATGGCGCTGCCGCCGACGGCGCCCGTACCGAGGACTCCGAACCCAATCCGCAGACCGCCTATGCCGATTGCAAGCGGCTGGTCGAACGCGACGTACGGGAATTGGCGAGCCCGTCATTCAGCCCTACGTTCCTTCGCAACGCCACGGCGTTCGGCGCTTCGCCGCGCATCCGCTTCGACATCGTCCTCAACAATCTCGCCGGACTGGCCTGGACGACCGGGCGCATAACGATGACCAGCGACGGCATGCCGTGGCGCCCGCTGGTCCACGTGCGCGACATCTCCGCGGCGATCATCGCCACGCTGGAGGCTCCACGCGAGGCAATCGCCAATCAGGTCCTCAATGTCGGGGACAACGACAACAACTATCGAGTCCGCGAGATCGCCGAAGCGATCGGCGAAGCCTTTCCCAACTGCCAGATCGAGTTCGGAAGCAACAACGGGGACAACCGGAGCTATCGCGTAAGCTTCGACAAGATCAGCCGAGTGCTTCCCGGCTTTCGCTGCGAATGGACGGCTCGCAAGGGTGCACAGCAGATGCGCGCCCTTTTCGAGCATATCGGCATGGCAGAGCGCGACTTCAACGCGCCGCCTTTTACCCGCCTGCGCCAGTTGCAGCACCTGTTGGCGACGCACCAGATCGACCCGGACTTCTACTGGCGGACCCATGATTTTTCGTGAAACGCCTTTGAAAGGCGTCTTCACCATCGAAATTCAGCCTCACCACGACGAGCGCGGGCAGTTCGTGCGGACATGGTGCCAGGACGAATTCAGTCGCCACTCCATAGACGTAGCGTTCGTGCAGAGCGCAGTGTCGATCAATACGAGGCGCGGTACTCTGCGCGGCCTGCACTGGCAGGTCGCGCCGCACGAGGAAGCCAAGCTGGTGCGTTGCGTCCGCGGTGGTATCTACGACGTCATAGTCGACATCCAGCCGCAGTCGCCGACTTTCGGGCAGTGGTTCGGCATCACCCTAACGAGCGGATCGCTGCTCATGCTTTTCGTTCCGCCGGGCTTCGCTCACGGGTTCCAGACACTCGTGGACGACACCGAGGTGAGCTACCAGCTGTCGGCTGCCTATGCACCTGCCAGCGCGCGGGGCCTTCGCTACGATGATCCGGCGCTCGGCATCGACTGGCCTGTGCCGGTCAGCCGCATCTCCGAGCGGGACAGGTCGTGGCCGCTGCTGGGACGTAAGGCAGGCCGGAGCGGATGTGAGGAACCGTGGTCTGGCCTGCCGCCGCCGGCTGATACCGAGACATCGATTCGATGAAACGGCGCAAGCTGCGATTGGGCGTCATCGGTGCTGGCGCCTTCGCGCGTGCGTGCCATCTGCCGGGCTTGGCGAGCCATTGCCGGGCGGAGGTGGTGATGTTGTGCGGACGCGATGCCGAGCGCACCAAGGCGCTGGCCGTGGAGTTCGGCGTCGGATCCGTCACGCTCGACCCGGCCGAACTGTGCGCCGACAACGACGTCGACGCCGTCACGATTTGCACGCCCAACAACATGCATGGCCGTCACGCTCTGCTCGCCCTCGCACACGGCAAGCACGTCTTTTGCGAAAAGCCGCTGGCCCTGACGGTCGATGAAGCAACGGCCATGGTCGCGGCGGCCAGGAAGCGCAATGTCGTCCATCAGGTAGGATTCACCTTCCGCCATCTGCTGGGCGTCCAGGAGCTGCAGCGACGCGTCAGCAAGGGCGACATCGGCGAGCCGGTCGTGCTGCGTGTTCACCACCAGTACTTCGACGGCGTGAAGGATCGAGAAGACATCCGGTGGCAACACCGTCTGGACGCGGCAGGCGGCGGGGTACTGCGCGATTCCGGATCGCACCTGCTCGATCTGGCCCGCGTCATCCTGGGCCCTGTGGAGGCGGTCAAGGCGGAGCTCGGCTGCGGCGGGAGGCCAGGCGTCGAAACCGATGACATCGCAACGGTGCGACTGCGCTACGAAACCGGCGTTCGCGCCGAGTGTTTTGCCAGCCGTCTGGTCGCGGCGACACAGCCCAACTACGTCGAGGTTCTGGGCACCAGGAGCGCCCTGCATGCCCACATTTCGCGCGGCGGCTTCGATACGCTGCGCCGGTTCGACAAGGGGGCATGGCACGATGTCCGGCTCCCTCACGACGCGAGCGGCGAGAAGTTTCCTGCCCTCCATCGCATGATGCACAGCTTCGTCGATGCCTGCCTCGAAGGACAGCTCGACAAGTCTGCCGCTTCATTCGACGACGGCCTGGCTGTCCAACGGATCATCGACGCCGCCGAACGAGCCGCGAGAACCCGGGAGTGGGTCACGTTGCCGACACCCAGCTGATGGCTCTTCAAAGGGTCGTTGGCTCGACCCTCCACCTGAGGCCCTGCGGTGCTCAAGCCGGGCTGGGCTTCGGTTCGACGGGGCGGATGAGATCCGCGGTCAGCGCCAGTTCCGCCGCGTCCGCGATCCGATCGAAGTCGATTCCGGACCGCTCGGCAATGTCGAGCAGCGAGCGGCCGCCGTCCGACTGGTTCAGGACCCAGAGCAGGGCCATTTGAGCGTCCTCATGCTCCCTTTGCCCGCTGACCGCGCGATACAGTCCGCGTCTGCCAAGCTGCGGCTCGCCCCGCCCATCGACCCGGGCGTAGACGATGTTGCGTTCCAGCACACCGACAACCTCGACGAGCACATCCAGGCTCCTTTCCAGGGCCGCCGGCGTAATGAAGTCGAGATTGTCGGCCGATGTGTGATACTGCCGGAACGTGCCGTTGGGCGACCTCATGAAGCAGCCCACGGGCAGATCGTAGCCCGGCGAGCAGTACTGCCGTTCGTCATACCCGTAGGGGGAGAAGGGCAGGATCTTGTGGGGGGAAGATCGCCGCGCCAGGACATGGGCCACCACGCGATCTATCGCTGCATCGCCACGACGGCTTTGCTTGTAGTGGAAGGGACCGGCGTCGCCGACGCAGGTAAGCACCAGGCCATGCTCGATACGCGGCAGAAGGTCCTCGTGCAGTGCCAGCCAGGCAATGGACCCAATGGTTGCCGGTATGAACAGGAAGCGGTAGCTCAGACGATTGTCGCGACCGAGGAGATGGCGGGCGAGCTCGGTGGCGACGGTGATGCCGGAAAGATTGTCGTTGGCAAGGCTGGGGTGGCAGCAATGGACCGAGATCAAGACCTCGCGCGGCTCCCGGCCGGCGATCGTCAGCTCGCCGTAGCTGAGGGAGCCCGGGGCGAGCGTGCTGTCGATGCGGACCCTGTACTGCGCGTCGTGCATCGACTCCCAGACGCGATCCGACAGGCAGAAGCCCCATTGCTGGCCGTAGTATGCCGTGCGGTAGGGCACCAGGTCAGGCTGGCCGGGAAGCGTGTGCACGTGAGCCGACAGCTCCTCGCGCGACACGATGGCATCGACGGAGCAACTGTAGTTGACGACATGAAGGTTGCAGTCGGCAAAATCAACGACGACGTGACCCGACAAGGTCTCTATTCGGCCGCCCTCGACGTTCCACTCTGCAGGGATCTGCCAGTCGAGCACTGACGTTCCGCTCGCGACCTCGTGCAGCGCGAGAGGCACATGGCCACGGATCAGCTGCAGAGTCTGACGGAGGCCCGCGCCCGTGATGCTGCGGCAAAGAGGAAAGAGCTCGCGCGCGAAATCGTGCATCCGCTGGCCAGTTCCTGGCCGGAAGGTTGCGGGCTCATTGCGGGACGGCTTCATCCGATTGAACCGCTCTACAGGCTTGGCGCCTGCACGGGCAGGATGAACTTACCTCCCAGGCTGGCATAGTCCTGGTTCTGGCGAATGATCTCCCTGGCGAAGTTCCAGGCCAGGACCAGCACATAATCCGGCATGTCCTGGGTAAGCATCTCGACGGGCAGGATGGGCAGCTTAACGCCGGGCAGATACTTGCCGACCTTGGCTGGGTTTCGGTCGACGACATACTCGATGTCGCCGCGGTTGATGCCCATGTAGTTCAGGAGGGTCGCTCCCTTGGCGGCGGCGCCATAGGCGGCGAGGCGGCTGCCGCCAGCGCGGATTTGTCGGATGCGCTCGAGCAATCTGGCACGCTGCTCCGTAACCCGCTCGGCGAATGACCGGTAGTAGGCGATCTCGCTCATGCCCAGTGTCGCCTCTTCCGCCACCTGGTCGTTCAGGCGTTGGCTTCGACCTGGACGCTTGCTGAGCGTGAAACGAATCGATCCGCCATGGATGGCGATGCGCTCCGCATCATTGAGATGAAGTCGGTGGCGCGTCACCAGCCGGTCCATGGCCAGGATCGACCAATAGAAGAAGTGCTCGTGGTAGACCGTGTCGAATTCACACTTGTCGATCATGTCCCGAAGGTAGGCGACTTCGATGCGCGCAATTCCGTCGTCCTTCAGCAGGATCGCGAAGCCT
Organism: uncultured Rhodospirillales bacterium; assembly: GCA_902825855.1. Taxonomy (GTDB): domain Bacteria; phylum Pseudomonadota; class Alphaproteobacteria; order Reyranellales; family Reyranellaceae; genus Reyranella. The sequence goes on from CADECW010000046.1 coordinate 46,816, forward strand.
TCGATGAAATCGTTGATGCTGGCGACGTGAGCCGCGACATTGTTGGCGATCATGACGTCGGCGCGGCCGACCCTCTCGACGAGTGTGTGCGCAAAGTCCGTTCCAAAGTACGCCTGCTCCGTCGGCACGCCGCGCCGGCGGGCGCTGGCGACCGGTCCGCTGGCCGGATCTATGCCCAGTACGGGGATGCCGGCATCGAGGAAGTTCTTCAGGAGGTAGCCGTCGTTGCTGGCGATCTCGACCACCAAACTTGCCGAATCGAGCGGTTGCTCCTCGAGGATCTGGCGGACATGCGCGCGGCTATGCTCGAGAAGGGCCGGCGAGTAGGACGAGTAGTAGGGATAGTCGCGGCCGAAAAGCACGTCGGGCGCGATCGTTTCCGTCACCTGCACGAGACTGCAGTCGTGGCAGAAGGCGAGTTGCAGAGGGAAGCGCGCTTCGGGCTCGCCCAATTGGCGCTCTTCCAGAAGAGCATTGGCGAGCGGCTGAGACCCAAGGTCGAGAAAGACCGTAAGGTGCCTACCCGCGCAGGAGCGACAGCAGGCCAATCCGCTCGGGTCGCCGGGAAGTGTGCCCACCATTGTGCCACCCGAAAAGGGAATACTTGGTGAACTGTAGTTGGGCCCCCGATCCCGACCAGTGACCAAGCGATGACGCCATTGCCCACCTGACGGTCGTCATCAACATCAGGCTGAGGTCGCCGCCGCGTTGCCACCGCGAGACTGGGCTGCCACCGATGCCCGATGAAACGATGATGACAGTGTCACAGAGGCCATCGTCGACCAGTCGATCAGCCAGCAGCGTCAGGAATTCGCCACGGTCGCCCGTTGCGCCGAGCAGCGGGGAAGCGGCGACGTGGCAATTGCCGGCGAAGTAGTCCAGTACCCAGCTGCCGTGCCACGTCGTCACTCTGCCCGAGTTCGCTCGATCTTGCCAGGGTATGCCACCAAGTGCCGTAGTCGTCGCCGGTGGGACTCGGCCTTATGTCTCGAAGCACATTGGCCGGCCACCCCGCGCGAGGAAGACCGTGCGCCACGGGGAGAGATCGTGCGCTGGCAACCCACGCTCGATTGGGCGGCGGCGGGCATGCCGTTCGTCATGGCGCTGACTCAGATGCCGACGCGGCGCGGATTCGTCTACTTCCAGTTCTAGGTGCAGCAGATGAGTTAGGCAGTTTCGAGCAGGTTGGAGCGCATGGCAGCGCTGAGCAGCGAATGCGCGCGGCACTCGTCAGTCCGACGACCTTGCTCCATTCCGGCTCACATGTGTCGGCGCAGCCCCTGTCGTACAGCGACGCGATTCATTTCCTGTGGGACAGCGCAGTGCACCGTTCAGCCACCCGTGCCGAGGCTTCGTCCCAGGCCCTCGACCAGAAACCACGACGCACCGATCTCGAAAGCAATGTCTTCCTGGAATTCGATGACACCGTTTAGTTCTTCTCGGCTTGTCGATTGTTGTAAATGTCGGGATGGGAGACGAATTGACCTTGCTCATCTGGAAAGCGCGTAAAGTAGACGAGCGCGACGGGGATGACTTCGGTCAGTGGGACCGAATGTGTCCTCCCGTGCAAGCTCATGGAATCGATTTCTTGTTGGGAAACGCCCAGTGACCACGCAGCCAGCGCACGTGCTTGCTCCACGCGGACGCATCCGTGGCTCAGATCCCTGCGCGAGCGATTGAACAGGGCTTTTTCATTCGTGTCGTGGAGGTAGATGAACTCCTCGTTGTCGAGTGCGAACATCATCCTTCCGAGCGGATTTTGCGGACCTGGCGGCATGTAATGCAGGCCTTCGTTGCGAATCATCGACGGAGTCGGCGTCCAGGACGGATTGAACTGGATGGCAAACATCGAGGACAGCATTTCCGGCGTTGTCGTTGCCGGTTTACCCACCACCACGCGACTGCGAAGGACCGGCTCGCCATCCTGCAAGGCGATCAGCTCGAACGATGGGATGTTGACCAGGATGAATTTGCCGTGTGACGGAATATCGATCTTGATGCCTTGGCTGCGCAGCATGCTGACATACGCGCTCGGCGTTGTTTCCGGCGGCTTGGCCTGGTCAACGGAGATCGGCGGCGTCGGCTCCGGCGCGGCGCACGCCGCCAGCGCCAAAGCGACAGCAAGCAAACTCAGGATGCCGTAGCATGTTCGGGCACTTGCTCCCATCGGATTACGTTGCCCTCGGTTGGTCGCCCAAGGATCGCATGGCGTTGAAGGCGCCGAAACGGGCAATAACGCAAGGGTGCGATGGGATTGCGCCGGCACGTCGGGCTCGACCGGCAATTGCGTTACGACACTCCGGAAGGAAGGGCTGCGAACACCTCGTCGAAGGTCTCGACCAGTGCCGTGTCGAGATCGGCCAGCGTTACCGGCAGCCCGAGGTCGACCAACGACGTCACCCCGTGATCGACGATGCCGCAGGGGACGATTCCCGCATAGTGCGACAAATCGGGCTCGACGTTGATCGAGATGCCGTGGAACGACACCCAGTGGCGAATGCGAACGCCGATCGCGGCGATCTTGTCCTCGCGCGGGCTATTGTCTGGCAGCGACCGCTTGTCGGGTCGCACCACCCACACTCCGACGCGGCCGGCGCGGCGCTCTGCGGTTACGCTGAAGCGGGCCAGCGTGCGGATCGTCCATTCCTCGAGGTCCGACACGAACCGCCGCACGTCCTGGCGACGGGTGCGCAGGTCGAGCATCGCGTAGACCACGCGCTGGCCGGGGCCGTGATAGGTGTACTGGCCGCCGCGCCCCGCGACATGGACGGGAAAGCGCATGGGCTGCAGCAGGTCCTGCGGCTTGGCGCTGGTCCCCGATGTGTAGAGCGGCGGGTGTTCGAGCAGCCAGATCAGCTCGCGCGCGCGGCCCGTCCGGATATCCGCGACGCGCTCCTCCATGACGGCAAGCGCCTCCGTATAGGGCACCAGGCCGTCGGAAATGCGCCATTCCGGCTTGTCCATGGTGGCAAAATCGGTGCTCCGGCCGCCGAGTGCAATAGGGCTTCTTCGCTCACCCGGTGGCTCGGCCACAGCCTTCCGAGTTGCCTTGCCACTGCGGGGTCTATTTGGTATCCCCCGCCGCATCGACCGGCGCGGCCATGGCGGAATTGGTAGACGCGCTAGCTTGAGGTGCTAGTGCCGCGAGGCGTGGAAGTTCGAGTCTTCTTGGCCGCACCAAACTCGCCGGTTCGATCGAAAAGGTGATATGCCGCCCATTGGGACCCCCCCAATTGGCGGCCCCTTTTTGTCAGGGATTGTGAGGAGGCGAGCTTGGCGGACGAACTTACCGAAAGCGCGCTTCGCTACCATCGCATCCCGCGGCCCGGCAAGACCGAGGTCGTGCCGACCAAGCCGCTGGCCACCCAGCGCGACCTTTCGCTCGCCTATTCGCCCGGGGTCGCCGCGGCCTGCAACGAGATCGTCCGCGATCCCGCCACCGCAGCCGAGCTCACGGGACGTGCCAATCTGGTGGCCGTCGTGACCAACGGTACCGCCGTGCTCGGCCTGGGCTCGATCGGGCCGTTGGCCGCGAAGCCGGTGATGGAGGGCAAGGGCGTCCTGTTCAAGAAGTTCGCCGGCATCGACGTCTTCGATATCGAGCTGGCCGAGAACGACCAGGAGAAGCTCGTGGACATCGTGGCGGCGCTGGAGCCGACCTTCGGCGGCATCAACCTCGAGGACATCAAGGCGCCGGAGTGCTTCT